>JAIXTT010000105.1 GCA_027483795.1 Hyphomicrobiales bacterium | reverse complement strand
GATGATATCCGAGATGATCCGCATGCTCGGCTCGGGCGGATAGATATAGGTGTTGCGGACCATGAACTCCTTCAGAATGTCGTTCTGAATGGTCCCGGAGAGCTTCTCGGGCGGCACGCCCTGCTCCTCCGCCGCGACGATGTAGAGCGCCAGAACGGGCAGCACCGCGCCGTTCATGGTCATGGACACGCTCATCCGGTCGAGCGGAATGCCCGAGAACAGCGTGCGCATGTCGTAGATCGAGTCGATCGCCACGCCCGCCATGCCGACGTCGCCGCCGACGCGCGGATGGTCGGAGTCGTAGCCGCGATGCGTCGCGAGGTCGAAGGCGACCGACAGGCCCTTCTGACCCGCCGCGAGATTGCGGCGATAGAAGGCGTTCGAATCCTCGGCCGTGGAGAAGCCCGCATATTGCCGGACCGTCCAAGGCTGGTTGACGTACATCGTCGGATAGGGCCCGCGCAGATAGGGCGCGGTGCCGGGCAGGCTGTCGACGTAAGCGAGCCCCTCGCGGTCGGCCTCCGTATAGACCCCCTTCACGGGGATCTCTTCGGGCGTGATCCACGGCTCGCCGCCCGCCTTCGGTTCGGGGCTGCGGCCGCCTTGGAGCGGGACGGTCGAGAAGTCGGGAATACGGGTCACCGGCGGGCCTCCGCTTCGATGCCGAGAATAGCATGGGCCTCGCGCAGCGTCGCGAGGACGTCGCAGCCGGCGAAGACGAAGGCATGCACCCCCGCCGCCTTCAGCGCGGCTTCGAGATCGCCGGGCCGGCCCGCGAGCCACACCCGCTTCGCCCCCGCCGCGACCAACGCGGCCGCGGCCTCGGCGGCCTCGGCGGCATAGAGTTCGTCCGAGGAGCAGAGGCAGGCGACGGGCGCGCCCGAGGCCTTGAAGGCCGCGATCATCGCCGGAATGTCCGTGCCCGCGTCCTTGGCGAAGCCGTCATTCGCCAAGGCGGCGATGCCGCCCGCCTCGAAGAAATTCTTCGCGAACATCGCGCGCGCCGTGAACGCCGCGACCGTACCGAGGCTCGCGAGGAACACGACGGGCTTCGGCGAAGCCGCGTCGGCCGCGTCGCGCAGCGCCTCGAACGGCGCGGAGACGCGCAGCGGCGAGAGCAGGTTTCCGGCCGCGGCCGTTTCGGCCGCCCGCGGCTTCAGCACCGCGACGGGCGCTTCCTTCACGTCCGGGAATTCGCTCGTTCCCGTCACCGCATCCTTCCTCCGCGCGACCGCCTTGTCGCGCGCGGCGCGGGTTTCGGCGACCTTCGCCTGCAGCATGCCGGAGCCGAGGGCGGCGGCGAGCCCGCCTTCCTTCTCGATCGCCTGGAACAGCGCCCAGGCGGCGGCCGCGAGTTCGTCCGTCAGCGTTTCGAGCCCGCCCGAACCCGCGGCGGGATCGGTGACCTTGGCGAGGTTCGACTCCTCCAGCAGCACGAGCTGCGTATTGCGCGCGATGCGCCGCGCGAAGGCGTCGGGCAGGCCGATCGCCTGCGTGAAGGGCAGCACCGTCACCGCATTCGCGCCCGCGACGCCCGCCGCGAAGACGGCGACCGTCTGGCGCAGCAGGTTCACCCAAGGGTCGCGGCGCGTCATCATCCGCCACGCCGTCTCGGCGGCGATGAAGGCGGGTTTCGGTTCGAGACCGCACGCGGCCTCGACGCGGGCCCAGAGCGTCCTGAGCGCGCGGAATTTCGCGATGGTCAGAAACTGGTCGGCGTCCGCCGCCATCCGGAATTCGATCACGTTCCGCGCCGCGTCGAGCGCGAGGCCCGAGGCTTCGAGGGCCCGGAGATAGGCCACGGCGGAGGAGAGCGCGAAGGCGAGTTCCTGCGCTTCCGATCCGCCCGCCGCATGCACGATCCGCCCGTCCGCCGCGACGATCGGCGCGGTGAAACCGAGATCCACGCGTTCGCGCACCGCCTTGGCGAAGTTCGGCGCGACGCTCTCCCAACCGTCCCGCAGACGACCGCCGGTCGCGAGTCCGCCGAGCGGGTCGAAGCCGAAGCGGATGCGCGTGTCGGCGGGGTTCACGCCCCGCGCCTTCAGTTGGTCGGTGAGGATGCGCGCGACGTCGCGGGTCCTGGTCCCGGCATCGAGGGCGATCTCGACGCCCGCATCGAGGAACACGCCGTCGAGCGCCGCCGCCACGGCGGCTTCCGTCGGCTCCAGCCCGAAGCCGAAGGCGGTCGGCGCATCGGCGAAGACGAGGGAGAGACCGGTCGCGCCGTTTTCGAGATCTTCGAGGGCCAGCGCATTGGCCTCCTTCGCGTCCGGATGGTCGACGCGCTGCACCACCGTCCAAGCCGCGCCCGGAGCGCGGCCCGCGACGGGGCTGCGGCCCGACGCCTTCTCGTAGAGCGGCGCGATGCGCAGACCGTCGGCGCTGGAGGACACGAGCTTCTTCTCGAAGTCGCCGCCCTTGAGGACGCCGTCCACCAGCTTCAGCCAGGTCTCGCGCGTGGCGAGAGGCATGTCCGTCACGAAAGGCAATTCGGCCATGAACGTCCCTCGACCGGTCGAAAATCGCGCGGACCATGCACCGAAACGCCGCTTTTCGCCACTTCGCCGTTCGACGAACGGCGTGTTCCGCCGCCTCCCGGCCGCCCGCCCTCCCCGTCATGCCCGCGCATGCGGGCATCCACGACTTGGAACATGGCCCGCGGCCGACGGACGAAGCAGGCCCCCATCCCCGTCAAGCCCGCGAAGCCGGCGAAAATCCCGAACCGCCGCGTCGCGGACATGGCGGCTTCGCCGAAACGTCCCATATCAAGAGAACTCGCGACGAAGGCGTCGGGCATTTTCGAAGGAGACGGCGGGCGATGGCGGACGAAACCTTTCCGATCGGCTTCGGAAACGGCACCCGGGAGATGCGGCTGAAGCTGGCCAATCGGCACGGCCTCGTCACGGGCGCGACGGGCACGGGCAAGACCGTGACCCTTCAGGTGCTGGCGGAAGGCTTTTCCAATGCCGGCGTTCCCGTCTTCGCCTCCGACATCAAGGGCGACCTGTCCGGCATCGCCGCCGCGGGCGAAGCCAAGCCCGCCTTCGTCCAACGGGCGAAGGAGCAGGGCTTCGAATGGCGGCCCGACCGCTTCCCCGCCGTGTTCTGGGACGTCTTCGGGGAGCTCGGCCATCCCGTCCGCACCACCGTTTCGGAAATGGGGCCGCTGCTCATCGCGCGGCTCCTGAACCTCAACGACGTGCAGGAGGGCGTGCTCAACATCGCCTTCCGCGTCGCCGACGAGCAGGGCCTGCTTCTGCTCGACCTCAAGGATCTCCGGGCGCTCCTCGTCCATGTCGCGGACACGGCGGCCGACCTCACCCGCACCTACGGCAACGTCTCGCCCGCCACCGTCGGCGCGATCCAGCGCGCGCTTCTGATCCTCGAAAATCAGGGCGCGGAGAATTTCTTCGGCGAGCCCTCCTTCGAGATCGCCGACCTCATGCGCACGGACCGCGACGGCCGAGGCGTCGTCAACATCCTCGCCGCCGAGCGGCTGATGAACAATCCGCGCCTCTACGCCACCTTCCTGCTCTGGCTCCTGTCGGAACTGTTCGAGGAACTTCCCGAAGCGGGCGACCTCGACAAGCCGAAGCTCGTCTTCTTCTTCGACGAGGCGCATCTCCTGTTCGACGACGCCCCCAAGGCCCTGCTCGACGCCGTCGAGCGCGTCGTGCGCCTCATCCGGTCGAAGGGCGTGGGCGTCTATTTCGTCACGCAGAACCCGCTCGACGTGCCGGATGCCGTGCTCGCCCAGCTCGGCAACCGGGTCCAGCACGCCTTGCGCGCCTTCACCCCGCGCGATCAGAAGGCCGTCCGCGCGGCGGCGGAGACCTTCCGCCCCAATCCGAACCTCGATACCGAACGCGCGATCACCGAACTCGGCGTCGGCGAGGCCCTCGTCTCCCTGCTCGAACCGCGGGGAACGCCCGCCATGGTGGAACGGACCCTGATCCGCCCGCCCGCGGGCCGCGTCGGGCCGCTGACCGCCGAGGAGCGCGGCGAGGCGATGCGGACCGGTCCGCTGCGCGGCAAATACGACGCCGTCCTCGATCGCGAATCCGCCTTCGAGATCCTCGCGGCGCGGGCCGAGGCGTCGACGGCCCCGCAGCAGGGCGGCGGCGTGGGCGGCCTGCTGGGCGGCCTCCTCGGCGGAGGCTCGGGAACGAGCGTCCCGCGGACGGGTTCGCGCGATACCGGGCGCGGTCGCATGACCATGACCGAGAAGATCGTGAGCAACGTCGCGAGTTCGGCCGCCCGCACGATCGGCAATCAGATCGGCCGGGCCATCCTGCGCGGCGTGCTCGGGAGCATCATGAAGCGGTGACGCATCCCCCGGCCTCCGGCAGGAGGGGACGCCGCCTTTACCGCGCGGGCTGCTCGGGCGCGGGCAGCGGAGCGGAGATGACGGCCGTCGGCGCCGGGGCCTGAGCCGCCTTCACCGCCTCGTCGTCGACGAAGCCCTGCGCCTGCCGATCCTCGAATTTCGGCTCGGCGAGCTGCGATCCGATCGCCCGGACGACCTGCGGCGCTTCGGCATAGCCGCCGTGGCGGAAGTAATCCTGCATCTCAGCCGCGGTCAGGTCGTAGACCCGCACGCCGAGCTTGCCGATCTCCTCGCGATGCTTGGCGTCGTTGAGGTCGAGCGCGCCGAGCCGCGTCCGCGAGCCCGCGATCGCGCTCGACACCGAAAGCGCGCGATCGTCGCGGGCGGCGAAGACCGAGACGCGGGTCACGCGGCCGAGCCGCGCCATCTGCGCGCGGAACACGTCGAGATCGATGTCGGGCGCGGCGAGAATGATCTCGCCGAGCCGCCCGCCGAGATCGGCGCGACCGGCGATCGCATTCTGCCGCAGCGCCTCCATCGCGAGCCACGTGCCCATGGAATGCGCCAGCACATGCACGCGACCGACCCCCGGAACCTCCGAAATCTCGCGCAGAAGGCCTTCGAGCGCGTCGCGCGAAGCGGTGGCGCTCTCCTTGTCGGAGCCGTAGGCGAGAAGCTGCGTCCGCGACGGCCAGGTGAACAGCACCGGAACCCCGGTGAAGCCCGAATCCGTGACCACCTGCGCCAACCGGAAACGCGCCTCGTCATAGCTCGTGTTGAACCCGTGCACGAAGACGAGCACGTCGCGCGACACGCCGACGCGCCCGGACAGCTGCGTCGCGATTCCGGCGAAAAAGTCGCTCTCCTCGAGCGCCCGCTGCCCGAGAACTGTGAAATGGCGGTTCCGGCTCTCCGTCGTCATGCTCGGCCGCTCGATCACGCCGGGCCGATGTCCGGGGGGAATGCTGACGCCCGTGACGAGATAAAGCGGACGCTGCGAAACCTCGCCGGTGACGTTGCCCTTCGCGTCGAGCTTCCGGGTCGAGACGACATGGATCGGCACCTGCCGGATCCCCGTCACGATCTCGCCCGTCGCGACGCGACGCCCCGCCGCCTCGGACGCGGGGGTACAGGCCGCGATCGGCAGGGCCAGAACGGAAACGGCGAAGGCTGAGCGGAGCAGCCGGGCGAAACGATGCGTCATGGCGGTCGGCAGGATGGGAGCTCTCGGCGGTTCGAGGACGGCGGCGCAGGATAGGGAGCGCGGCTCATGCCCCCCGATCATGTCCGAATCGGGGCGGCCGGCGTCGCGCGGCCGACGGACCGTCCGGACACGGGACGCGATCCGATCTTTCGCGCGCACCCGGCTTCCCACGTTTTCGGATCCCGAATCTCCGCTCCCGCCGTCCGAAGCGATTTCGGAACAATATGAACGGATTTTTAATAACAACTTTAAGTTGTATCGTTCCGTCATCATCGTCATTGCTCGATATGACGGGCCCATGTATCTTCCGCCTCCATTCTCGTAGTCGGTTATTCTCTTCTTTTCAGGAAACGCTTTTCGAAATGCCGTCCATTTTGGGCAAGATCGCACGCTTTCTCGCGGTGGGAAGCATCGGCTTCACGGTCGATGCCGCGATCTATCATCTCGTCAGGGCGGTCGAACTCGAGCCGGAAACGGCCCGGCTGGTCTCTCTGGCCTTCGCCACGGCGGCGACATGGTGGCTCAACCGCCGCTTCACCTTCGGCGCGACCGAACGCCGGGTCGCCGAGGAAGGGCTCCGCTATCTGACGGTGACCTGCGTGGCGCAGGGCGTGAACTACTTCGTCTTCCTGGCGATCATCGATCTTTTACCGACGCTGCCGCATATTGCCGCGATCGGTTGCAGCGCCGCGCTCGCGGCCGCATTTTCGTTCACGGGACATCTCTTTTTCAGTTTCGCGCCCCGCGCGAAGGTTTCGCCGAAGAAAGACATTTTCAATGCAGCGATTTGAGACGATCGTCGTCGGCGCCGGGCCCGCGGGCCTCACCGCCGCCTATCTCCTCGCCAAGGCGGGGCGCTCCGTCCTCGTGCTGGAGAAGGATCCCGTCCATGTCGGCGGGATCAGCCGCACGGTGAATCACGACGGCTTCCTGTTCGACATCGGCGGACACCGCTTCTTCTCGAAGTCGAAGGAAGTGGTCGATCTGTGGAACGAGATCCTGCCGCAGGACTTCATCGATCGGCCGCGCCTGTCGCGCATCTATTACGGCGGCAAGTTCTATTCCTATCCGCTCAAGGCCTTCGAGGCTTTGTCCAATCTCGGGATCATGACCAGCACGGCCTGCATGGCCTCCTATGTCTGGGCGCGCCTGCGCCCGATTCCCGAGCCGCGCACCTTCCATGAATGGGTCCGCAACCAGTTCGGCGAGAAGCTGTTCTCGATCTTCTTCAAGACTTACACCGAGAAGGTGTGGGGCATGTCCTGCGACGAGATTTCCGCCGATTGGGCGGCGCAGCGCATCAAGGGGCTCGATCTCGCGACCGCGGTCTGGTCCGCGATGACGCGCGGCCTGAAGCGGAAGCCCACGGGCAAGGACGGCAAGGTCATCAAGACCCTGATCGACAGCTTCCGCTATCCGCGCCGCGGCCCCGGCATGCTCTGGGAAGAGGCCGCCCGCAAGACCGAGGCGTGGGGCGGCAAGGTGCTGCTCGGCCGCGACGTCGACGGGCTCTCCTTCGACGCCGCATCGGGCCTGTGGACCGTCTCCGCGCGGACGGCGTCCGGCGAAACCGAAACCTTCACGGGCGACAACGTCGTCTCCACCGCCCCCGTCCGCGAACTCGCGGGCATTCTCGCGCCCGGCCTTTCGAGCCGTCCGTCGGCCGAACGGCTCCGCTATCGCGACTTCCTCACCGTCGCGCTGATCTGCAAGGGCGGCGACCTCTTCCCCGACAATTGGATCTACATCCACGACCCCTCGGTGAAGGTCGGCCGCGTGCAGAATTTCCGCTCCTGGTCGCCGGAAATGGTGCCCGACCCGAATCTCGCCTGTCTCGGCCTCGAATATTTCTGCTTCGAGGGGGATGGGCTCTGGAGCATGTCGGACGACGCGCTCGTCGAACTCGCCACGAAGGAGATCGCGAAGATCGGCCTCGTGCAGCGGTCCGACGTCATGAAGGGCGTCGTCGTCCGCCAGCCCAAGGCCTATCCGGTCTATGACGACGAGTATCGGGCCAATGTCGACGCCGTGCGCGAGGAGATCGAGGCGCGGTTCCCCACGCTGCATCTCGTCGGCCGCAACGGCATGCACAAATACAACAATCAGGACCATGCCATGATGACGGCCATGCTGACCGTCGAGAACATCAAGGCGGGTTCGCGTCGTTTCGACGTCTGGAACGTCAACGAGGACGCCGAATATCACGAGTCCGGCTACGAGGGCGCGAAGGACGCGCTGGCGAGCGAAAGGCTCGTCCCGAAAAAGGCCGCCTGATCGGCCCGGCCCGGCGGGCGCACCGCGCCTCCGCCGGGCCGAAAGTCGGTTTTCGGAGCGCCTCCCCGACTCCGTCGCGGGATGCTAGACGGGTCCGCATGTCCGCAGCGCCCGCTCCCGCCGTCGACGTCGCCGCCCTCGCCGCCCTCGTCCGGGCCGGGGATCGTCCGGCGCTGGCGCGGGCGATCACGCTCGTCGAGTCGAAACGCCCCGATCACCGCGCCGCCGCCCGGGCGCTGATCCAGGACCTGCTGCCCGACACGGGCAAGGCGATCCGCGTCGGCGTCACGGGCGTGCCGGGCGTCGGCAAATCCACGACCATCGACACGCTCGGCTCGCGCTTGACGGAAGCGGGCCATCGCGTCGCCGTCCTCGCCGTCGATCCCTCCTCCACCCGCACGGGCGGCTCCATCCTCGGCGACAAGACGCGCATGACCCGCCTCGCCGCCGACGACCGCGCCTTCATCCGCCCCTCGCCCTCCTCCGGGACGCTGGGCGGCGTCGCCGCCAAGACGCGCGAAAGCATGCTCATCTGCGAAGCGGCGGGCTTCGACGTGATCCTCGTCGAGACAGTCGGCATCGGCCAATCCGAGACCGCCGTCGCCGACATGACGGATTTCTTCCTCGTCCTGATGCTGCCCGGCGCGGGCGACGAATTGCAGGGCATCAAGAAGGGCGTGCTCGAACTCGCCGACATGATCGCCGTCAACAAGGCCGAAGGCGACGGCCTGCCCCGCGCCCGCGCCGCGGCGGCGGAATACAAGGCCGCGCTCCACATCCTCGCGCCCTCCTCCCCGAGCTGGACCCCGCCCGTGGTCCTCGTCTCCGGCCTTGCGGACGAAGGTCTCGCGGAGATGTGGGCCAAGGTGCTCGATCACCGCACCCGGCTCTCCGCCACCGGCGAATTCGCGGCCAAGCGCCGCGCGCAGCAGGTCAAATGGATGTGGGCCATGATCGAGGACCGCCTGCTCGCGCGGCTGCGCGGCGACCCCGCGGTGCGGGCGATGCTGCCCGTCCTCGAATCCCGCGTGGCGGAAGGAAGCCTCGCTCCCACGCTCGCGGCGGAGGACGTCGCCGAGGCCCTGGGCCTGTGATGCGCCTTCTGGTCACCGGTTTCGGGCCTTATCCCGGCGTCGCGCACAATCCGACCGCGCTCCTCGCCCGCCGCATCGCCGCGCATCCGCGCCTTCGCCGCTTCTCGGTCGAGGCGAGCGCGCATGTCTTCGAGGTGAGCTACGCGACCGTGGCGCGCGACCTGCCGCGGCTCCTCGCCGATCTTCGTCCCGACGCCGTGCTCCATCTCGGGCTCGCGCCGCGCGAGCGGATGATCAGGATCGAACTCCGGGGCGAGAACAGGCGACGCATGCTGCATCCCGACCGGAGCGGGGCCGCCCCCGTCCGCCGTCGCCTCGAAGAGGCCGGGCCGGACCTTCGCTCGTCGCGCGCGCCCGCCGAGCCCCTTCTGCGCCTGTTCGAGCGGGCCCGTCTTCCCGTGCGCCTGTCCCGCGACGCCGGGGCCTATCTCTGCAATGCGACGCTCTACGCATCGCTGGGCGCGACGGGAACGCTTCGTCCCCCGCCGCCGACGGTCTTCATTCATCTGCCGCGCCCGCATCGGCTGGGCCGCAAGGGCCCGCCCTCGCGCGCCGTCGAGACGCGGGCTTCGGACAGAATGACGGAAGCGCTCGTCACGGCCGCGCTGCTGCTCGTGAAGGACGCCCGGCGCCGGAGCGCTTAAAGCCCGGCGACCGGCCGGATGCGGCCGACTTCGATGCCGTTCCAGTTTTCGATGACCGGCGCGCCCAGCCGTCCCACCGTCTCCGCCTCGACCTCGGAGAGGCTGAGGAAGCGCCGGATCATCGCGGCCATCACCGCTTCGGCCGCCCGCCCGGCCCCGTCGTCGCATTTGATCGCGACGCCGAGCCCGACCTCGGGCAGCGCGGCGCAATAGACGCCTTCCGCGCCCGTCTTCACGAAGGCGCGCTCGCCGAGAACCTCCATCAATTCCGTGTCGAAGCGCTTCGAGCCTGCGACCATGAAGGGGTGCGCCGCGGCCGCGGCGCGGATCCGGGCCGCGGCGCGCACACGCTCCGGCCCCATTCCGCGGCCCGTGCCGAAACGGGCGAAGCCCGCCGCGATCGCCCGCAGCGGCATCGCGTAAGTCGGGATCGAACAGCCGTCGACCCCCCGCAGCGACGGGTCGAGCTTCGCACCCGTCATGCTTTCGAGCGCGGCCGCGACCTCGCGCTGCACCTTGTGATCCGGCTTCACATAGCCCGTCGGATCCTCGTCGATCGCGCAGGCGACGCAGAGAAAGCCCGCATGCTTGCCCGAGCAATTGTTGTGCAGCGCCGTCGGCTTGCCGCCCGAAGCCGCGAGATCCCGCGTCGCCGCCGCGCCCATCGGCCAATGCGCGCCGCATTCGAGCCGGTCGGGCGAGAGCCCCGCCTTGGCCAGCATGCCGCGCGCCGTCTCCGCATGCTCCGGCTCGCCGGAATGCGAGGCCACCGCCAACGCGATCTCCGCGGGCGTCAGGCCGAACCGGTCGGCCGCGCCCGTCTCGAAGAGCGGCAGCGCCTGAAAGGCCTTCACCGCCGAACGCGGAAAGATCGGACGATCGACGTCGCCGCGCTCGAACACGGTGCGCCCGTCCGCATCGACGACGACCGCCGCGCCGCGATGCTCGGATTCCACCACGGCGCCGCGCAGAACTTCGACGAGGACGGGATCGGTCATGGGGGAACGCCTTGGATGAGGGAGGTTTCCGAATGCATCCGCATGCGCGCCGCGTCAACGGCCGCAGGGCGATGAACCGAGAATGAAGGCGAAGCTCAGGCCCGGTTCAGCCGCGAAGCTGCAGTCTCTCCTCACGGTCGACGAGGGCATGAGGCCCGAGCGACCTCAGAGGTCCACCGGACCCGTTTCGAGGAGAGAAGACAGATGACGTCCTTCAACCGCAGCCTTTCCGTCGCCGCCCTCGTCGCCGCCCTCGGCATGGGCGCGGCCCAGGCGCAGACCGCGGCTCCCGCCGCTTCCTCGCAGACCCCCGCCGTGACGGGCCAGACGCTCCCGGCGATCCAGAAGGACTTGGGCAAGACCGACGCCAAGGCCCCGGCGACCAAGGCCCCCGACGCGAAGGCGGGCGTGACCGCCAAGACGGGCGACGCCAAGACGGGCGACATGAAGACCGGCGACACCAAGTCTCCCACGGGCGCCGCCACGGCCAAGCCCGGCGAACAGGCGAAGCCGCGCAGCTGATCGTTCGACGCACGGATCGGAACCGCGGCGGACGGATGTACTCCACGCGGAAGGGCGGAAGGCGCGGCGCAAGCCGCGCCTTCAGCGCGTGCGGGGCTTCATCGTATCGAGGATGCGCATCGTGATCGCGATCGCCCTTCGGCGGGACGGCTCATGCGTGCCGAAGGTCACGTTCCCGCTGCCGTCCTTGGAGTAGGCGGCCTGAAGCGTCCGGAGAGGCGCATCCGGCGTGTCGAAACCGTGATGCGCGCCGGGCAACTCGATCATGGTGATCGCGTCGTGTTTCTCCGCCAAGGCGCGGCAGGGTTCGATCGGCGTCCAATCGTCCTCGGTCCCGTGCAGCACGGTGACGGGCCTTCGGGGCGACCGATCGCCGTTCAGAAATCCCCGACAGCCCGGATAGAAGGCGACCACGACGCGATAGTCGAAGCCTTCGGGCTTCGAATGAAGGACGGCATGCAGCACCGTCGAGCCGCCGTGCGACCAGCCCACGAGTCCGATCCGGCGATGATCGACGTCCTTGCGCGCGGCGAGGAACTCGGCCGCGGCGGCGGCATCGCCCGCCCTGCGCCTCGGCGTGATCGGACTGTCCCGCGTCGTGCAGACGGTCGCGACGCCGCGGCGGGTGAAGGAGTCCGCGATCAACACGACGAAGCCCGCCGCGCGGAACCGCTCCGCCCACTCCAGATCCCGGGCTCGGATGCGTCCTTTCCCGTCCAGAATCCCGCCGCAGCCGTGCATCATCACCACCGCGGGATGCCGGCCCGGCCCCTCGGGCCGGAAAAGATGACCGCTCAGTTCCGCCCCGTCGCGCGCCTCGAACGTGACGGGTTCCTGAGCCGCGGCCGGCGCGGCGGCGGCCAAGCCGACGAGCAGGGCCGCGATCGCGAGAGAAAACGCCGTTCCGCGCATGCGCCCGCCTATTCCAGCACGCTCTTGATCTCGCTCGCCCGTCGCCGGTCGACCACGAGCACGCCGTCCCGCGTGGCGACGATCACGAGATCCTTCACCCCGAGCGCGGCCACCTTCACGCCTTCCGCCACGATCAACGTGTCCGTCACGTCCTTCGCCACCGCGTCGCCGCGCAGGCAGAGCCCCGCGGCGTCGCGTTCGCCCGCCTCATGCACCGCGTCCCAAGCGCCGACGTCCGACCATGCGAAGGAGACGGGGAGCACGGCCACCCGCTTCGAGTTCTCGAACAGGGCATAGTCGACGGAGATCTTCGGCGCGGCGCCGAAGGCCTCCGCGTCGAGCGCGAGCGCATCGCCCGAAACCTCGCCCGCCGACACGGCCTTCGCCGCCGCCGCGAGGACATCGGGCATCAGCCGCCCGGCTTCCGCGAGAAACAGTTCGGGCGTGAACACGAACATGCCCGAATTCCAGAAATGATCGCCCGAGGCGCAATAGGCCGCCGCCCGAACCGCATCGGGCTTTTCGACGAAGGCCGCCGCCATGAAGGCGCCCGCGTCCCCGGCCTTCCCCGCCCCGCGGCGGATATAGCCGTAGCCCGTGGCGGGATGGGTGGGCGTGATCCCGAAGGTCACGAGAAAGCCCGCTTGCGCCGTCGCCGCGGCCTTGCCGACCGCCTCCGCGAAGGCGGCGTGATCGGGAATGCGATGATCGCAGGCGAGCACCGCGGCCGCCGCGTCGGGGCCGAAGCGCCGCGCGATGAAGGCGATCCCGGCCGCGATGGCCGCCGCCGAATCCCGCCGCATCGGTTCGAGCAGGAAGGAACAGGCCGGGGCCTCGCTCCCGAGATCGGCGACTTCGCGCCGCATCGTCTCGCCGTGCGCGACATTGCCGATCACGACGGCGTGCTCGGCGCCCGCGGCCTTGGTCCGCAGGAGCGTGTCCTGAAACAGGCTGCGCTCGCCGAAAAGGCGCAGGAACTGCTTCGGGGCCGCGTCCGTCGAGAGCGGCCAAAGACGCGTCCCGCCGCCGCCGCAGAGGAGGAGGGGAACGATGGGAGAGGGTGCGGAGCGCGCGGTCATGACGTCGCCGTTATCGCCCGGGACGAGCCGCAGGGAAAGGCGGCGTCTTCATCGAAGAATCGGGATGACCCCGCCGCGAAGGCTGCTAATCTCCGCGCCGCCTCGAAAGAAGGATGCGATGCGTTTTCGAACCGCCTGTCTGCTGTGGCTCTGCTGCGCCTCGTCCCCGTCATGGGCGGGCGGGTCCGCCGTCGTCGATCCGTGGACGGGTTTCTACGGCGGCGTCTCCGCCGCGGCCTCCCGGAACGTGATCCATGGATACACGACGCGGGACGGCCGTGTTTTCGGTTCCAATGCGAGCCAGGAATCCGCGAACGTCAATGACCGCGCGGTCGGTTTCGGCCTCTTCGCGGGCGCGCGGCGCAGCTTCGGCGCGGGCATCGTCGCCGGCGTGGAGGCGGATCTCTCGCGCCTCGGACATCGGGCGGAGAACGTCACCTACATCAGCGGCTCCGACAATCGCGTCGCGCAGATGACCTACGAGACCGAATGGCTCGGCACCGCGCGGGTGACGTTGGGCCGGTCCTTCGGCGACCTCCTCGTCTACGGCACGGGCGGCGCGGCCTTCGCGACGGAGAAGGAACGCCGGACCCAGTACCAACTCGTCGGCGCCGTGACCGAAGCCATGTTCACCGAAAAGGACGACGCGACGCGTTTCGGCTTCACGCTCGGAGCGGGCGCGGAATGGCGCTTCGCGAACGCGTGGTCGATCCGCGCCGAATATCTGCATGTCCGTTTCGCCGATCACGAATTCCGGTTTCCGGATGCGCGCGGCGGCGCGCAGGCGGGCTATTCGACGGTGCAGGGCCGCATCGCCGACAATACGGGCCGCTTGAACATCGTCCGGGTCGGTCTCGCCTACCGGTTCGGCGGCAAGGACTGATCAGCGGTCGCGGGCGCGAGGGATTGCCGGGCCCGTAAAGCGAAAGTACACTTCTCGGGCATAGACTTTTTTCTTCCGGACGCTTTGTCCGGGTGCGTTTTTTTCAGCCCGCCCTCGGCGTCGATCGCGTTTCCGATCGCACGGGGGCTCGTTTTCAAGGAGCCGTTCTTCATGGCATTTCGGTCGCTGGTCACGGGCGGCTCGGGTTATTTCGGAGAGGTTCTTTCGAAAAATCTGCTGGGACGCGGCGATCGCGTCCGCATTCTCGATCTCTCGCCGCCGGACTTCGAACATCCTAACCTTGAATTCGTCCGCGGGGACGTGCGCAGTCCCGACACGGTCGCCGCCGCCTGCCGCGGGGTCGACGTGGTCATCCATGCCGTCGCGCAGGTCCCGCTCGCCAAGGACAAGGCGCTGTTCTGGTCGGTGAACCGCGACGGAACCCGCGTTGCGGCCGAAGAGGCCCGCAAGGCGGGCGTGCGCAAATTCGTCTACGTCTCGTCGAGCGCGATCTTCGGCGTCCCCCGCGAACTCCCCGTGACGGAGGACACGGTCCCCACGCCCGCCGAGGATTACGGCCGGGCGAAGCTCGCGGGCGAAAACATCTGCCTCGAAATCGCCGCTCGGGGCCTCGACCTGTCCATCATCCGCCCCCGGACGATCCTCGGGCACGGCCGGCTCGGCGTCGTGCAGATCCTGTTCGATTGGATCGACCGCGGGCTCGACGTGCCCGTCTTCGACGGCGGCCACAACCGCTACCAGTTCGTCCATGCGGACGACCTCGCGAACGCCTGCATCGCCGCCGCGCGACGGCCCGGCCCGGGCGTCTACAATATCGGCGCGCGGGATTTCGGCACGATGCGCGAACTCCTGCAGGCGGTCATCGATCACGCGGGCTCCCGCAGCCGGATCAAATCCGTCCCCCTGCGCGCGGCGGCCGCCGCGGCGGACCTCATGAGCGCGCTGCGCCTTTCGCCGCTCGGCCCCTATCACTCGCTCATGTACGGCCGCTCGCTGTGGTTCGACATCTCGAAGGCGGAGCGCGAAATCGGCTTCGCGCCCCTTCACGGCAATGCGGACATGATCGTCGAGAGCTTCGACCGTTATCGCGCCGGCAAGGCGCAGCTCGGCGCGGAGGGGCGGTCGCACCACAAGTCGCCCGTCAAACAGCGCGTTCTCGCGGCCCTGCCGCATCTGCTTCGTTTGGCGCCGGCATGAAGACCATGTCGCTCGCCCTCGTCCTCGCCGCAGGGCTCAACTCCTGCATCGGCAATCTTCTGCTCAAATGGAGCCGAACCTCCCTGCCGCCCGACGCGGGATGGGTTCAGGGGCTCGCTTCGCCCGCCTTTCTCGGCGGCATGTTCTTCTACGCGGTCAATGTCGTGCTCTTCGCCAAGGCGCTCGACGCCATGGACGTCTCGGTGGCCTATCCGATCCTCGCGGGCACGGGTTTCGCCATGCTCCTCGTCGCGTCGAACCATTTCTTCGGCGAGCCGATCACCCTGCAGAAGAGCGTCGGCATCGGCCTGATCGTCTTGGGAATCTTCATTTCGGCGCGGGCCTGACGGGGCCGCGCCGCGCATTGCGTCGCAACGGATGGATCGATGGCTTTCGAGACCCTGATCGTCGGGACATTGCTGCCCGACTGGCCCGAAGTCCCGAAGGACGCGCGGGCGGCCGCCTCCGCCCATACGGTCGCTTGGGTCAAGCGGGCGATCCGCGCTGCGCCCCTTCATGTGCGCCTCGGCGTTCTGGGCCTGTCCCTGGTGCTGGGCGCGGCCTTGCGCCTGCGCCTTCTGGGCGTCGCCGACGAGCGCGAGCGGTCGGCGCGGGCCGAGGCCGTCCACCACCTGTTCGGATCCCTCCCCGGTCCCGCCGCGGCGGTCATCCGGCTCTATCGGTCGACGACCCTTCTCGCCTGGTTCGAGCATCCCGCGATCGCCGCGCGGCTCGTGCCGGCCCCGCATGTCGCGGAGGCCCGGCCGTGAAGGGCAGTTTCCGACCGGGTACGCCGCTGGACCTCGAGGCCGACGCCGTCGTGATCGGATCGGGCGCGGGCGGGGCGAGCGTCGCGGACGTGCTGACCCGCGCGGGGCTCTCCGTCGTCGTCGTCGAGGAAGGCGGGCATGTCCCCGCTTCGGCCGCCTCGCCGCGCGCGAGCGAGGCCTTCCCGCAAAGCTGGCGCTGCGGCGGGCTCACGGGCGCGTTGGGCCGCCCGCCCGTCGCCTATGCGGAGGGCCGCTGCGTGGGCGGCGGCACCGAGATCAACAGCGCCATCGCGCAGCGCGTGGACCCCGAACTGCTGGAGGAATGGGCGCGGACCTACGCGATCGCCGATTTCGGCGCCGACGCCGTCGCCCCCTATCTCGACCGTGCGGAAGCGACCGTGAACGCCTCGACGACGAAAGGGCCGCTCGGCGCGCCCTCGGACATCCTGCGGCGCGGCGCGGAAGCCTTGGGCTGGCGCGTCACGGACCTGAAGCGCGGCCAGCGCGACTGCCGGGGCGAGAACCGCTGCGCCCTCGTCTGCCCGAATGCGGCCAAGCAATCCATGGCGGTGACGCTGCTGCCGCAGGCCGTCGCCCGCGGCGCACGCCTCCTCGCCCATACGCGGATCGACCGCCTGATCGTGAAGGGCGGCCGGGTCGCGGAGATCCGCGGCCGCGCGGTCGGCCCCGAGGGGGAGACGCTTGCCGTGCGCCTGCGCGCCCGCTTCGTCTTCTGCTGCGCGGGCGCCATCCATACGCCGGCCCTGCTGCTGCGCTCGGGGCTCAAGCACAATGTCGGCCGCACCCTGCGCATGCATCCCACGATCAAGGCGACGGCGCGCTTCCCCGACCCCGTCGATGCGCATCTGAGCCGGTTGCCGCTCGTCGCGGTCACCGAATTCATGCCCGACATGCGGCTCGGGGGCTCCTTCTTCACCCCCGCTCTGTTCGGGCTTTCGCTGGCCGAGGACTGGTCCCGCCGCAAGCGCCTGATGCCGGACTGGCGGCATTTCGGAGCCTATTACGGAATGATCAGGCCGAAGGGGAAAGGCGCGATCACCGCCCTGCCCTTCGCCCGCGAACCGCTCGTCACCTATGCGCTCGCGCCGGAAGACCGCCGGAACCTCCGCATCGCCCTCACCCGGCTGGGCGAGGCGATGTTCGCGGCGGGCGCGACGGAAGTGCTGCCGAGCATCACGGGCCATCCCGGCTGGCGCGATCCGGGCGAGCTGCGCCGCGAGGCGGATCGGGATCTCCCCGCCGCGACGAGCCTGATGACCATCCACCTCTTTTCGTCCTGCCCTCCGGGCGAGCGGGAGGACGTGACCGCCCTCGACAGTTTCGGGCGGGTCCGCGGGCTCGAAAACCTCTTCGTCGCCGATGCGAGCCAGATCCCCGAAGCGCCCGGCGTCAATCCGCAGATGATGGTCATGGCCATGGCCTTCCGCACGGCGGAGGCCGCGCTGGCCTCGTCCTCCGCTGCGCGGGCCGCCCTCGCCTTCCGCGAGGCCGCATGACCGAGCCCTCCCGAGGAGACACCGATTTGAACGCCGTTCCTTCGAAGATCCCGCTCATTCTCGTCACCGGCGCCGCCGGCTGGCTCGGCAGCCGTCTCGTCGCCGCGCTCGCCGGAAAGCTTCCGGACGGGCCCGAGACCGCCACGGCGTCGCGGATCCGCGCGCTCGTCCCGGCGGGCGCCGACGCCCGCGCCCTGCTCGACGCGGACGTCGACGTCGTGACCGGCGATCTGCGCGACGCCGAGGCGCGCACGGCCTTTCTCCGCGGCGCGAAGGGCGGGCTCCTCGTCCATCTCGCGGGCGTCATCCATCCGCGCAAAGTCGCCGAATTCGAGCAGGTCAACACGACGGGCACGCTCCGGCTGATCGAGGAGGCGAGCGCGGCGGGCCTCGCCCGCGCCGTCGTCATGTCCTCGAATTCGCCGATCGGCTGCAATCCGCATCCCGACCACCGCTTCGACGAAACGAGCCCCTACGCGCCCTACATGGGCTACGGGCGATCCAAGCACCTGATGGAAGTCGGTCTGCGCGCGAGGATCGAGAACCGCGACCCGCTCGAAATCGTCATCATCCGTGCGCCGTGGTTCTACGGCCCCAACCAGCCGCTGCGGCAGACGCGCTTCTTCCGCATGGTGAAGAACGGCGGGTTCCCCATCGTCGGCTCGGGGCTCAACCGGCGTTCGATGGGCTATGTGGACGATCTCGTGCGGGGCATCCTCCTCGCGGCCGCCCATCCCGACGCGGCGGGCGAGATCTTCTGGCTCGCCGACGAGACGCCCTATGCGATGAACGAGATCGTCGACACGGTCCGAACGGTCCTGCGCGACGATTTCGGCATGCCGGTGAAGGACAAGACGGTCCGCGTTCCCGGCGTCATCGGCGACGTCGCGACCTTGGCCGACGCAACGCTGCAGGCCTTGGGCATCTACAACCAGCAGATCCACGTCCTGTCCGAGATGAACAAGACGATCGCCTGCGACGTCGGCAAGGCGCGGCGGGTGCTGGGTCATGCGCCCCGCATCGGGCTTCGCGAGGGGATGCGCCGCTCGGTCGAGTGGTGCCTCGCGAACGGCGGAGACATCTGATTTCACGGGACCATTGCAGATGATCACTTTTCAGGAACGAGCGGCCGCGGCGACGCCCGCTTCCGCTCAGGGAGTTTCGGATTTGAACGTCGCCGATCCTGCGGGCCGCAGATCGACCTTCTTCCTCGCGACGATCGACCCGGCGATTCCGCTGGTCGTCGATCTCGACGGCACGCTCGTGGTCGGCGACACGCTGCACGACAATCTCGCCAAGGTGCTGTTCAAGGCTCCGGACAAGCTCCTGCGCGTCGCCGTCGCGGGAGCGCAGGGGCGCGCCGCGCTCAAGCGCGAAGCCGCGGCCGCCGCGCCCGTCGATGCGGCGACGCTGCTCTATCGCGACTCCGTGCTCGAATTGATCCGCGCCGCCCGCGCCGAGGGCCGCAAGGTCCATCTCGTCACCGCCGCCGACCGGTCCATCGCGGAAGCGGTGCAACGGCATCTCGGCTGCTTCGACGGGGCGGAAGGCAGCGACGACGGCCATAATCTCAAGGGGCCGAACAAGCTGCGTCGCCTCCGGGAACGCTTTCCCCAGGGCTTCCTCTATGCGGGCGACTCCGCCGCCGACATTCCCATCTGGCGCGCGGCGAAGGGCGCGATCTGCGTCGGCGACGGCGCGCGCCGTTCGGGCGCGCTGGACGGTCTCGGCATTCCCGTTCTCGTCCTCGCCGACGCGCCCGTCCGGACCGCGGCCGCCTGGGCGAAACAGCTCCGCCTGCATCAATGGTCGAAGAACGCCCTGATCGCCGTGCCGTTGTTCACGGGGCATCTGCTCTGGGACGCCGACGCGCTTCTGCGGACCTTGCTCGCCTTCGTCGTCTTCGGGCTCGTCGCCTCGGGAACCTACATCCTGAACGACCTCGCCGATCTCGAGGCCGACCGCAAACATCCCGGCAAGCGGAACCGCCCCATCGCGGCGGGCCGGATCGCCGTCATGCCCGCGCTGGCGGCGGCGGCGGGGCTGACCGTCGGCGGGCTCGTCGCGGCCTTCCTGCTTGCACCCGCCTTCTTCGCCGTCGTCGCGGCCTATCTCGCACTGACGCTGCTCTACAGCTTCGAACTCAAGAGGATCCCCCTGCTCGACGTGGCCGTGGTCGCGACCCTGTTCACGCTGCGGATCGTCATGGGAACGGTCATCCACCCCCTGCCGCTCTCGCCCTGGCTGATCTCGTTTTCCTGCCTCTTCTTCCTCTCCCTCGCCCTCGCCAAACGCCATGTCGAGCTGACGGCGGCCAAGGCGGACGGCCGCAAGGTCGCGGGGCGCGGCTATATCGTCGACGACTGGCCCGTCACGCTGGGCTTCGGCATCGCGAGCGCCTGCGCGTCGATCGTGGTGATGCTGCTCTTCATCGCGGATCAGGGCGGCTCGGCGGGCTATCAGGCCCCGGACCGGCTGTTCGTCATTCCCGCCGCGGTCACGCTCTGGCTGATGAGGATCTGGTTCCTCAGCCATCGGGGAACGCTCGACGAGGATCCGGTGATCTTCGCCCTGTCGGACCGCGTCAGCCTTCTTCTGGGCGCGTTCGTCCTCGCCGCGGGCGCGATGGCGGGCTGAGCCGCCGTCGGGTCAACGGGCGTAGTCGTCCTCGAGGCGGACGATGTCGCTCTCGTCGCAGATGGTTCCGCGCTGCAGTTCGAGGATGACGAGCAGTTCCGTCCCGTCGTTCTCCAGCCGGTGATGGACCATGCGCGGGACCTGGACATGCGCGCCGGGGGCGATCGAACGCCAGTCCGCCCCCACGAAGACGCGCCCCGTGCCCGCGATCACCGACCATTCCTCCAAACGGTGGAGATGGTATTGCAGCGACAGACGGTGCCCCGGAAGCACCTCGATCTTCTTGATGCAATAGCCCTCGCCCGCGTCGAGAACGGTCCAGCGGCCCCACGGACGCTCCCCGATCTCGGAGACCTCATATCCGTTGGCGGCGAGAGAGACTGCATTCGGCATGCGCGACGGACCTCATCGTTCTTCCGGAGCGCATCATAGCGGAACCCGGGTCTTTGGACAGACCGGCCGAACGATCAGTGCAGGCCGCGAGCCCCGGCATAGGCGAAATAGTCCTTTTTCGCTTGTAAGGCCCCGTGGATTGGCCCATCAGGAACGCAACCGGAGGTTGCCGGTGCGTTGCGTAGATGCAGGCCATGACCGATCATCGTCAGGAACCGCCTTTCGGAGCCCTGAGCCCCACCTCGGTCGAAGCCTTCATCCTCGACCTGTCCCGGCGGACGGGCGGCAGCAAAGTCGGCGCGCTGGTCCGTTCGCTGCTCTACCGGGCGGCCGGCGGCAAGAACCGCGGCCCCGTCGATCTCGAAATCTTCGGCGGCCAGCGCGCCAGGCTCCATCCGGGCGACAATCTCTGCGAGAAGCGCGTCTTCGCGAGCGACCGGCATTGGGACCGGAAGGAACTCGACTGGATCGAACGGCAGGCCGCGTCCGGGACGGGGCCGTTCCGCTTCGTCGACGTCGGCGCGAATGTCGGCCTCTACACTCTCGGCGCACGGGCCGCGGCCGTCGCGGCGGGGCGTCCCTTCCGGGCCGCAGCCGTCGAACCCCAGCCCGAAATGCTGCGACGCCTGCGGTTCAACGTCGCGGCTTCGGGCGCGGGCGACGAAATCATGGTCTGCCCCTGGGCCGCCACGGACGCCCGCACCACGCTGCGCTTCGTGCATGACGGCATCAATGCCGGAACCGGAAAGATCCTCGAAGACGGCTCCGCCGACGGCGCCTTCGACGTCGAAGGGCGCCCCCTGCTCGACGCCCTGACCGAAGCCGGACTCGACGGCATCGACGTGATGAAGATCGACGTCGAAGGCGCAGAATATCCGGCCCTGAAAGCCTTTTTCGACGCCGCCCGCCCCGAACTCCGGCCGAAGACGATCATCATCGAGGCGGGCAAGGGAGACCTCGATCAGCCCGCGATCAGGCTCTGCCTCGACCAAGGCTATCGGGTCGCGGATCGGGGCCGGCTGAACGCGATCCTCGCTCTCTGAAGACCGAGGGATCCGGCCGATCGGCCGATCCCCCGACCCGCCGGGCCGACGCAAGCCCGATCGGCAAATCGTCTTGACCCACCAAATTATCGATCGCTAATTTAGCGCGTCGCGGATGTGCTGCGGCGTTCATGCGGACGTCGGCGGTCGCGGCGGTGGGAGTGATGCGATGAGCGAAGACGGACGGTTCGCCGCTCCGAATGATGCGCTCGAACGGGGCGGATCCCTCCGCGACGGCGGGAGACCCGCGTGAACTCCGCCAAGAACAAGCTTGCCGAGGGCCGCGCGCTTCTGGCGGTCAACCCGCTCGGGGTCGCCCTGCCCGTGGTGGACGCCATCGGTCGAAACGGGGCGGACGTCCTCTTCATCGATTGCGAGCGCACCGCGGTCTCCGTCGAAGGGGCCTATGCCATGGCCCGCGCCGCCAAGGCCGCGGGCGTGACGCCCGTCATCCGGAGCCATTCGCGCGAAACGGCCGATCTCGTCCGCTATTTCGATTGCGGCGCCGAAGGCATCATCCTCCCGCAGGTCGAGACGCCCGAAGAGGCCGCGAATCTCGTGGCCGTCGCGCGCTACGCCACGCGCGGCAAGGAGGCCGAACAGCTCCTGATCGCTCAGATCGAAACGGTCGGCGCGGTCGCCCGGCTCGACGCGAT
Organism: Hyphomicrobiales bacterium; assembly: GCA_027483795.1. Lineage (GTDB taxonomy): Bacteria > Pseudomonadota > Alphaproteobacteria > Rhizobiales > Beijerinckiaceae > JAIXZO01. The sequence goes on along the minus strand of JAIXTT010000105.1, from coordinate 18,401 downwards.
CCTCGACACGCCCGGCATCGACCTGTTCCTCGTCGGTCCCAACGATCTCGCCCATTCGATGGGCTTTCTCGGCGACACGTCCCGGCCGGAGGTCGTGAAGGCGGTCGACGAGACGACCGCGCGCATCCGCGCCCGCGGCCTTCGCTTCGGCCTTCCCGTCACCGCGGCGAGCGCCGCCGGCTGGCGGGCGAAGGGCGCGCAATTCCTCTTCACCACCGTCGAGCAATTGATCGGGACCGGCATCGCCGCGGTCCGGAAGGACGCGCCGTGAGCGCCGTGAAGATGAAGCCGATCATCAAGGTCGCGCTCGAAGGCCATTGCCCGACGATGTCGCTCACCGAGGTCAAGGTGCGCGGCCATTCCTTCGTCATCGACGAGCCGCCCTATCGCCACGGCACCGACGTCGGCCCGACGCCGCTCGAAACCATGCTCGGCGCGCTGATCGGCTGCACCAACGTCATCACCCGCCGCGTGGCGCACGAGCGCGGCGTGCCGCTCGTCGTCGGCAGGATCGAAGTCGTCGGCCATCTGGACCATCGCGGGATCGACAAGGAAGCGGACGTTCCCGTGCCGTTTCCGCTGATCGAGCTGAAGGTCCAAGTCCGGACCGACGCATCCGAAGAAGAAATCGCGTCGTTGCGGAGTGAAATCGCGCAGCGCTGCCCCATGTCCGTGATCCTGAGACAGGCGGGATCCCGGATCGAAGAAACCTGGACCGTCCAAGGCTCGTGAGGTCGACATGCCGATGATTCCGCGCGAACGCGCCCCTTTCAGCGCCATCGTGGACCGCCCGCCGCTGAAGCTGGACGGTCGAGTGATCGTCTGGAGCATCGTCAATCTGGAAGTCTGGGACATTTCCCGCCCCATGGCGCGGCAGGTGATCCCCGCCCCGACCGGTCAGGTGCTCCTGCCCGACGTGCCGAACTGGAGCTGGCACGAATACGGCATGCGCGTCGGCGTCTGGCGCTTCTTCGATCTCTACAAGCGCCTCGGCATCAAACCGACGCTCTCGGCCAACGCCCGCATCTGCGTCGATTACGAGCGCGTCGCGGCGGAAGCGCGCGATGCCGGCTGGGAATTCATGGGCCATGCCTATGAGCAGATGCCGATCCACAAGGTCGAGGATCAGCGCGGCATGATCTTCAAGTCCATGGACACGATGGAGAAGTTCACCGGCAAGCGCCCGGTGGGCTGGCTCGGACCGGGCCTGACGCAGACCTTCGAGACGCCCGAGATCCTCGTCGACGCGGGCGTGAAATACATCGGCGACTGGGTCTATGACGACGAGCCGACGGTGATCTCCGCCGAGAACGGCAAGCTCGTCACGCTGCCCTATTCGGTCGAGCTCAACGACATCCCGATGATGATCGTGAAGCATCACGAGAGCGGCTACTGGCTGCAGCGCATCAAGGACTGGTTCGACCGGCTCTATGCCGAGGGCGCCGACCGTCCCAAGATCATGCCGATCGGCATCCACCCCTATATTTCCGGCCAGCCGGACCGCATCGGCTATCTCGAACAGGTCTACGAATACGTGAACCGGTTCGACGGCGTGGTGCACATGAACGGCGCCGAGATCCTCGACTGGTACACCGCGCAGAGGCCCGTGGCGTGAATCTCTTCCAACTCCTCAACGGCGTGACCTTCGCCGCTCTCCTCTTCATCGTGGCGAGCGGCTTCACGCTGATCTTCGGCCTGCTGCGCATCGTCAATCTGGCGCATGGCGCGCTCTATCTGCTCGGCGGCTATTTCGGCTATTCGATCGCCTCCTGGTCGGGCAGCTTCGCGCTCGGCATCGTCGGCGCGATGGCGGGCATCGCGCTCTTCGGCATCCTGCTCGAAGGCGGGCTGCTGCGCTTCGTGCGCGGCCACGAACTGCGTCAGGTGCTGCTGACCGTCGGCGTGGCCTTCGTCATCAACGACATGGCGCTGGTCATCTGGGGCGGCGACAGCTTCACCGTTCCCGTGCCGGACACCCTGATGGGCGCGGTGCAGATCGGGCCGGTCTTCTACCCGAAATACCGCGTCTTCGTCTTCGGCGCGGGCGTGGCGGTGTTCCTGCTGCTCTGGCTGCTGATGAACAAGACGCGGCTCGGCGTGATGATCCGCGCGGGCGTCGACGACGCCGAAATGGTCGAGGCCTGCGGCATCAACATCCGCCGGATCTATCTCTGGACCTTCCTGCTCGGCGCGGCGCTCGCGGGGCTCGGCGGCGTGATCGGCGGGGCCTATCTCTCGCTCTATCCCACGGCCGACGCGGAAATCCTCGTCTTCAGCCTCGCGGTCGTCATCATCGGCGGGCGCGGCAGCCTCCCCGGCGCGGCGATCGGCGCGCTGATGGTCGGGCTCCTCAACAGCGTGGGACAGGTGATGTTCCCCGAACTCGCCTATTTCGTGATCTTCGGACCCATGGCGGCGCTCCTCGCGTTCCGTCCTCTGGGCCTCTTCGGAAAGTCGGTCTGAGATGAGCAGCGTTCTCTCTTCCGCCGTCCGTCGTTCCTCGCCCCGCGCGACCTTCGCCTGGCTCGCGGGCACGCTCGCGCTGCTCGCGATCCTGCCGGCCTATCTGCCGACCTATCACGTCAGCGTGCTCACGCAGATCCTGATCTTCGGCGTCTTCGCGATGTCGATCGACATCCTCGCGGGCTATGCGGGCCGCACCTCGCTCGGCCACGGCGCGATCTTCGGCACGGCGACCTACGTCGTGCTCTATTTCGTCTCCACGAGCGGCATGCCCCTCTATTTCGCGATCCCGCTCGCGGTGCTCGCGGCCACGCTGGTGGCGGCCGTGTTCGCGGTGCTCGCCATCCGGACGACGGGCGTCTACTTCCTGCTTCTGACGCTCGCGCTCGGCATGATCGTCTGGGGCATCTGCCTGCGCTGGAGCGTGGTGACGGGCGGCGAGAACGGCATCCGCGGCGACGTCCGCCCGGCCGTGATCGGCGACTCGCGCAGCTTCTACTATGTCACGCTCATCTGCTGCACGGCGCTGACCTATGCCATGGTCCGCTTCATCAACTCGCCCTTCGGGCTCACGCTGTCGGGCATCCGCGACAGCGCGGGCCGCATGCGCAGCCTCGGCTACGACGTGTCGATGCATCTCTTCATCGGCTTCGTGATGTCCGGCTTCTTCGCGGGGCTCGCGGGCGCGCTCTACGCCATGTTCAACAACTTCGTGAGCCCGTCCACGGTGGCGCTCACGCAGTCGGTGACCGGGCTCCTCATGGCGATCGTCGGCGGCGTCGGCACGCTGTTCGGCGCGCTCATCGGCTCCTTCGTGATGATCACGCTGGAGAACTTCGTCAGCTACTACACCCAGCGCTGGCCGACGGTTCTGGGTCTCGTCTTCATCTTCACCATGATCTTCGCCCCGGCGGGCGTGCTCGGAACGATCCGGGCGCTGCGCGCACGGCGCGGGAACTGAATTTCGGCGTAAAAACTCGGAGGGACACGAGCATGGATCGCAGGACGTTTCTGAAGACCACCGCCGCGGCGGTGGGCGGCGCAGGCCTCGGGCTCGCCCCGACGCGGGGCGCCTTGGCGCAGGCGCAGACCATCAAGATCGGTCTTCTCGCCCCGCTGACCGGCGTCATCGCCGCCGGCGGCAAGGAAGTGGTCGAAGGCTTCCAGTTCTATTTCGAACAGAACGGCGCCGAGATCGCCGGCCGCAAGATCGAGGTCATCGTCGAAGACGACGCCTCGAACCCCGACACCGCGCTGCAGAAGGCCCGTCGTCTGGTCGAGCAGTCGAACGTCAACTTCCTCGTCGGCAACATCCTCGCCAATACGGGCCTGGCCGTCGCCAACTACGTGAAGGGCACGGGCACCCCGTACTTCATCCCGGTCATCGCCGCGGACGACCTCACCCAGCGCCAGCGCATCCCGCACGTGATCCGCATCGCGGGCTATTCGGCCAGCCAGAACAGCCGGCCCTTCGCCGACTGGGCCTACAAGCAGGGCTATCGCAAGGTCGCCACGATCTCGCAGGACTACACGTTCGGCCACGAGCAGTGCGGCGGCTTCGCCCAGACCTTCACGGAGCTCGGCGGCACGATCGTCCAGCAGTTCTGGCACCCGCTGAACACCTCGGACTTCAGCCCCTATCTCGGCCAGCTGGCGAGCCTCGGCGTCGACGCCGTCTTCGCCATGGAGACGGGCGCGGACGCCACCCGCTTCGCCAAGCAGTTCGCGAGCTTCGGGCTCCGCGGCCGTCTGCCGATCCTCGCCGCGCAGAACATGACGGACCAGTCCGTCATCCGTACGCTCGGCCCGGAAGCGGAAGGTCTCGTCTCGGCCGCGCATTTCTGCGAAGGCTCGAAGGATCCGGCCACGGTCAAGTTCGTCGCCGACTACGAGAAGAAGTTCGGCATCCTGCCGTCCATCTACGGCTTCTCGCACTATTCGGGCGCGATGTGGCTCGCCGAGTCGATCAAGAAGATCGGCGGCAAGATCGAAGACCGCGAGCTCTTCCTCAAGACCGTGCGCGAACTCGAACTGACGGGCTCGCCCCTCGGCAAGACCGTGAAGCTCGACGCCTACGGCAACCCGATCTACGACATCTTCATCCGCAAGGTGGAGAAGCGGGCCGACGGCAAGCTCTGGAACGTGCCCGTGACGACCTATCCCGGCGTCTCGCAGTTCTGGAAATACGATCCCGAGACCTACATGAAGCAGCCCGCCTATTCGCGGGACTTCCAGGGCATCAAGAAGGGCTGAGGCCCTTCCCTCGCCGATCGTCATGATCCTCGCCCTCTCCCGCACGCGGGAGAGGGCTCCACCCGCCCGCCGATCGGCGGAGCGGTCCGAATTCCGGGCGGTTCTTCGTGACTGAAACGATCCTCACTCTCGACAAGGTGGCCGTCGCCTTCGGCGCGCTGCGGGCCGTGGACGGCGTGTCCACCTCGGTGACGCGCGGCGAACGCCGGGCGCTCATCGGCCCCAACGGCGCAGGCAAGACGACGCTGTTCAACGCGATCACGGGCATGTATCCGCCCACCGAGGGCCGCGTGGTCTTCGAAGGCGAAGACGTGACGCGGATGCCGCCCGAGAAGCGGGCGGCGCGCGGCATGGCGCGCACCTTCCAGATCACGAACCTGTTCAATCAGCTCACCGTCGAGGAGAACATGCTCCTCGCGCTGCGCGGCCTCTCGCCGCGCAAGTTCTCGCTCTTCGGAAAGCGCGATTTCGACGCCGACGAGCGCGAAAGGGCCGACCGGGCTCTCGACCGCGTCCGTCTCGGCGGCCGCCGCGACACCGAGGTCCGCGAACTGTCCTACGGCGAGCAGCGGCAGCTCGAGCTCGCCCTCTCGCTCGTCATGAAGCCCACGCTTCTCCTCCTCGACGAACCCGCGGCGGGCCTCTCCCCCACCGAACGATCGATCGTCGTCGAAATCATCCGCGACCTGCCGCGCGACCTGACCCTCGTGCTCATCGAGCACGACATGGATCTCGTTCTCGGCCTCGTCGACAACGTCACCTGCCTGCACGAGGGCCGTATCCTCGTCGAGGCGCCGCCGGCCGCGATCGCGGGCAACAAGGCGGTTCAGGAAGTCTATCTGGGCAAACCGCGCCATGCTTGAGGTCAAGGATCTCCACTCCTATTACGGCGACGCCCATGTGCTGCACGGGGCCACGCTCGAAGTGAACAAGGGCGAGATCGTCGCGCTGCTCGGCCGCAACGGCATGGGCAAGACGACGCTGATCCGCTCGATCATGGGCCTCACGCCGCCGACCGTCCGCGCGGGCGAGGTGAAGTGGAACGGCGAGACGATCTCGGGCCTCAAGCCGCACGAGATCGCCTCCCGGAGGATCGCCATCGTCCCGCAGGGGCGGCGGCTCTTCTCCTCCCTCACGGTCACCGAGCATCTGACCATGCTCAAGAGCCCCCGCGTGAAGGAGGGCTGGACCATCGAGCGCATCTTCGACGCCTTCAAGCGTCTGGGCGAGCGCCGCAACCACCGCGGCAGCCAGCTCTCGGGCGGCGAGCGCGGCATGCTGGCCGTCGCCCGCGCGCTGATCCAGGATCCCGACCTGATCCTGATGGACGAGCCCTCCGAAGGCCTCGCGCCCGTCATGGTGCAGCGGCTCGAAGAGGTCATCATCGATCTCGGCAAGACCGGCCTCGGCATCCTGCTCGTCGAGCAGAACCTCTATTCGGCGCTCGACGCCGCGAGCCGCGTCTACATCATGGAGACGGGCAAGGTCGTCCATTCCGGCACCACGGCGGCGCTGAAGGCCGACATGAGCGTCGTCGAGAAGTTCCTGGGCGTGCACGGATGAGCGGCCCGGCGGTCGTCGACCTCCTCGCCGGGATCGCCCGTGACCTCAACGACGTCCCGGCCGCGCCGGAACGGGCCGCCCGTCATCGCGATCTCGTCGCGGCGATGAACGCCGCCGTGAAGGCGGAGGCCGACCGCCGCCTCACCCTCGATTCCGACCCGCGCGGTCTGGAAGCCCTCTTCGCCGCCGCCCGAGAGGCCGGACGATGAGCGCGGGCATGACGGACGGGCTCTCCCTCGTCGCGCTCGCCGCGGCCATCCGCGACGGGGCCGTCACCTCCGAACGCGCGACGCAGGAGGCGCTCGACCGCCTCGACACGACGGGCCGCACATTCAACGCCGTGATGTCGCTGCGCCGCGACGAGGCGCTCGCGCAGGCGCGGGCGGCCGACGCGGCCCGCCGGCGCGGCGAAACGCTCGGTCCGCTGCACGGCGTGCCCTTGGCGCACAAGGATCTCTTCTACCGCAAGGGCGAGGTCTCGACGGGCGGCAGCCTGATCCGGAAGGATTTCCGGGCGGAGACGACCGCGACCGTGATCGAACGGCTCGACGCCGCGGGCGCGGTCGATTGCGGCCGCCTGCATCTCGCCGAATTCGCCCTGTCGCCGACGGGCTTCAACGGCCATTACGGCCACGGTCTGAATCCGCGGAACCCGGCCTATTGCTCCGGCGGCTCATCCAGCGGCTCGGCCGCCGCGGTCGCCTCCGGCTGCGTTTCCGCGGCGCTCGGCACCGACACCGGCGGCTCCATCCGCCACCCTGCCGCGATGTGCGGCCTCGTCGGCCTCAAGCCGACCTGGGGCACGGTTCCCGCGACGGGCGTCATGCCCCTGTCCCACTCGCTCGACTGCGTCGGCCCGATCGCGCGCAACGCGAAGGACGCCGCCGTCCTCTTCGATGCCGTCGCCCTCGCCGGCACCCGCCATGCGGACGCCTGCGACGGCTCGGTCCGAGGCCTCTCGGTCGCGGTGGTCGGCGGCTATCTCCGCGCCGAGGTCGATCCGGTCGTCGAGAAGGCGCTGCGCGAAGCGGCCCGCCGGCTCGCCGAACTCGGCGCCGTCCTGAAGGACACGGCGGTCGCGGACATGAACGCCGCCAATGCCGGCGCGCATGTGCTCATGACCGTCGAGGCGGCGACCCTGCACCGCCGTTGGCTCGCCGAACGGCCGGGCGACTATGCCGATCAGGTCCGCGCCCGCATCGAACCGGGCCTCTTCTATCCCGCGACCCGCTATGTCGAAGCGCTCGCGCTCCGCGCCCCCACGACGGAGGCCTTTCTGACGGAGGCCTTCGCCGGGGCCGACCTCGCGCTCGTGCCCGCGCTTCCGGTCAAGGTTCCCACCATCAAGGCGACGACCGAAGGCTCCCCGCAGGACGTCGCCGCCGCCATCGCGGCGATCACGCGCTGCACGCGCTCGATCAACTATCTCGGCCTCCCCTCCATCGCCCTGCCCTGCGGCGAGGACGAGGACGGCATGCCGATCTCCCTGCAGCTGATCGGCCGCCCCCACACCGAAGCATCGCTTCTCCGCGCCGCCGACGCCTTCCTCCGCACGACCCGCCCCGCCTGATCGGGCGCGGGTCGACGGCCCCGGCTCCCCCCGGCCGTCCTCCCTCCCCGCCCCTCTCCCCGTCATGCCCGCGGATGCGGGCATCCACGTCTTCCTTCACCCTCCCCGCCTCCCTCCCCGTCATGCCCGCGGATGCGGGCATCCACGTCTTCCTTCCTTGCGCCGTGAGAGAAAAGACGTGGATCCCGGCCCTCCGCTTCGCTGCGGCCTGGATGACACGTGGAGGTTCTCCCCTCCCTCCCCGTCATGCCCGCGCCCGCGGGCATCCACGTCTTCCTTCACCCTCCCCTTCCCCCCGTCATGCCCGCATCCGCGGGCATGACGAGGGTCTTCCTTCGCGATGCCCGCCTCCGCGGATCGACTGCTGCAAAGAGCCCGGTTCCGTTATAAAAGGCGCGAGTCCCGCAACCGGAACGCCCATGTCCCTCGGCCGCCTGTTCAAGTCCGACGACTTTCCCGTCCTGAAGCGCCTCGTGTCCGAGAACTTCCGGCGCTTCGCCCCGCAATATGCGGCGGCGATGGTCCTGATGGCGGTCGTGGCGGGTACGACGGGCCTCAGCGCCTGGCTGATGAAGGATCTCATCAACAAGGTCTTCGTCGACCGCGACCCCTGGTACATGTGGGTGATCTGCGGCTCGGTGATCGTGATCTACACCTTGAAGGGTCTCGCCTCCTACGGTCAGGAGGTTCTGCTGTCGCGCATCGGCAACAACATCATCGCCATGATGCAGCGGCGGATCTTCGACAAGGTGCTGAGCCAGGATCTCGGCTTCTTCCAGCGCAACGCCTCGTCCGATCTGATCACCCGCCTCACCACCAATGCGCAGGCGGCGAGCAGCGCGCTGAACCTGCTCGCGACCTCGCTCGGGCGCGACCTTCTCACCGTGATCAGCCTCCTCGTCGTCATGATCACGACGGATCCGCTGCTGACCGCGATCGCGCTGATCGGCATGCCGCTGCTCTTCGTCGTCGTGGCGCGGCTTCTCAAACAGGTGCGCAAGCTCTTCTCCAGCGAGGTCCGCTCGCTCGCCTCGATCATCGCGACGATGCAGGAGACGGTGCACGGCATCCGCATCATCAAGGCCTTCCGCCTCGAAGACGCGATGCGCGCGCGCATGAACGAGTCCGTGACCGCCGTGGAGCGGCTCTCCAACCGCATGGTCAAGGCGCAGGCGGCGACCAATCCCCTGATCGACGCGCTGGGCGGCGTCGCGGTAGCGAGCGTCATCTTCTACGGCGGCTGGCGCGTCATCCATGCGGGCGCGACGCCGGGCGAATTCTTCGCCTTCATCACCGCGCTGCTGATGGCGACCGATCCGGCGCGAAGGCTCGCGCGGCTGCATCTCTCCCTCGCCGCGGCCTCGGTCGGCGTGCGCATGCTCTACGAGCTGATCGACGCCGAACCCGCCGTGAAGGACCGCCCCGATGCGGTTCCGCTGAGCGTCCGCGAGGGCGAGATCCGCTTTTCCGGCGTCACCTTCGGCTACGATCCCGAAGCGCCCGTGCTGCGCGAGGTCGACCTCGTCGCGGAGGCCGGGCGCACCACCGCGCTGGTCGGCCTGTCCGGCAGCGGCAAATCGACGATCTTCAATCTCGTGATGCGCTTCTGGACGCCGCAGCAAGGCCGCGTCGAGATCGACGGCACGGATCTTCAGGGCGTGCGGGCGGATACGCTTTACGACCAGGCGGCGCTGGTCAGCCAGGACGTCTTCCTCTTCGACGGCACGATCGCGGAGAACATCCTGCGCGGTCGTCCGGGCGCGACGGAGGAGGAGATGTTCGCCGCGGCGCGTTCCGCCTCCGCCCATGACTTCATCCTGAAGCTTCCGAACGGCTACGCGACGAATGTCGGCGAATTCGGCGGGCAGCTCTCGGGCGGCCAGCGCCAGCGCATCTCGATCGCCCGCGCCTTCCTGAAGAACGCCCCGATCCTGCTCCTCGACGAGCCCACCTCGGCGCTCGACGCCGAATCGGACGCGGCGATCCAGGAGGCTCTGAAGGAACTGATGAAGGGCCGCACCACGCTGATCATCGCCCACCGCCTCGCCACCGTCGCATCGGCGGACCGGATCTACGTCATGGATCATGGCCGCGTCGTGGAGACGGGGACGCATGCGGACCTGGTAGCGCTCGACGGCGTCTATGCGCGACTGCATCAGCTGCAGTTTCATGGTGCGGATTGAGGCTCGAGCGGCAGGTTAGGGCTCTCGACGTCCCATCCGCCCGCCGCCCGCCGCCCGCCGCCCGCCGCCCGCGTCGTATCGGAAGCCGAAGCGGAACAACTCAAAGACCGATCGAGCCATATCGCGCCGATAATTGTTTTATTTCAATGGCTTGATACCATTTGGCTTCGTTTTGAAAAACATCCCTTCTCCAGATCCGCCTCCAGCGGCTTCAGGAGACCGATGCAAGGCCTTCAAAGGACGGGAAACTATACGACCTGCACGAGCCGCCCGACGCCCCGTATGCCCCGTACGACCCTCCGGGACCCGCGCGCTCCGGCGTCGAGACGGTCTCCGCATCGTCACGCCCTTCTCGCGAAAGTCCTTGGCTTTTCGGGAGGATCCTATCCCCGGACGTCGGCCAATTCCGCCAAGGCTCCATCACGTTGGGAGGCCGCCATCCTTTCGTAGCGCTGCAGCTTCCGAAGCTCCGAAAGCGGATCATTCTTGCGCGAGAGCTTCGCGACGAAGGAGCGTATCCGCGAGATCATGCGTAAATCGTCACGTGTCAGCGGCTGATCATCGAGGATCAGTCTGCGCGCCTCAGGATCGAGAAGATCCTCGAGAAGAGGATCGCCGAGGAGGGAGGGATCGAAGACGGGTTCAGTTCCCCTCTCCTCGATCCGGACCCAAACGGCGTGTTTGAGGGTCCTGACGAAGCGGAGGCGAAGCTCCGCCGCAGCGGCGATCCGAGCGAGGCCGATCTTCTCCGGGTCATCGCTCGAACCGATCAGACGCAAGGCCAGTCTTTCCACCTTTTCGTGGTCCGGGCCGAAGTCCCTCGCGCTGAGACCGTGGGCGAGGGCATTGGAAGCCGAGCGCGCCTTTCCCTCGATCGATTTCGGACCGGTGCTCTTCAACGCATTGCGACGGTTGGCGAGAACCCTCGCAGAGGGCCTGCTACCCGTCGGTCTCTTTCGTGTCTTCGGAGCGGACATCGGTCGGCCCTCATGCGGAAGGTTTCGAAGCGGGCGGAGGTGAGAGAGGCGCGCGGCCCGACGCAGGGGAGCCCTCGTCCGAAACGCCCGAAGCGGCCGATCCTGTGCCCTCACGATCGAAGAGGCCGGGGTGAGAAACAGGTACGATCTTCATTCTGCCCTTCGGACGCGAATGACGCTTTCCGTCGCCGTCGCCGTTGCCGTTGTCTTTGCCGCGGGCGTTGCCGTTGCCGCGGGCGTCGCCTTCGTCGTCGCTCCCTCCACCTCCCGAGCGGTTCTCCTCCGTCTTCGACCCGCCACCTTTCCTTCCACGTCCCTTTTGCTTGGAAGAGCTGCCCGACGAAGAGACGGACGTGTCGCTCTGGGAAGAGGGAGAGGGAGAGGGAGAGGGAGAGGGAGAGGGAGAGGGCTCGGCAAGGATGACGCCGACAGGCATGACGTCGACGCAATCCCCTTCAAGGTCGCGGATGCTTTCGCGCGTCCTGCGGGCGAGGGCTTCCCTCCTTTTCTCCATATCCCTGAAGAGGACGCTCCGCCTGAATTCGAGAGAGGTGATGGCTGCGTCGAAGCGCTCGAACAGTCCGATGGACTGGACATAGGCAGCGGCGGCGACGCCCTTCCAATCCAGTTCGAGATCGGCAAAGGCCTTTTCAGGACTTTGAAGCGCTTCCGATCCTTGGGCCGCACGCCAAGCGCGCGCAGCATCTCTAGCATCCAAGCTACCCATCTCGGGCACCAGCTTCTTTTCGACGAGGTCGACGTAATTGTCGAAGAGACGTCGCGTCTTGTACGTCTTCAAGCGTTGGATTTCCCACGTGATGTCGACGGCATCACGGACCCAGATCCTCTCTACGTCATCCTCGGGCGCGACGGCCGCCGATACACCGGCAAGGAGACGCTCGTACTGAGATCGATCCTCGCTCGGGAGAAGGTCGGGAGGGCCGAAGAGGTCTTCCTCGAGAGCCGCCAATGCGGGAGGCAGGATTTCCGGCTGACGACGGCTCTTGGTTCGAGCCTGACGGCCTGAGGGGGACTTCGAGTTCTTCGAACGCATGAGGGTCTCCATCCACAAGACGGCTTGATGTCTCCCCCTGACGAACTGCAATATACTTCGTTTTTGAGCGCCCTCCGATCAGTACGTCCGGATTCTTTGATGTAATGCGTGCTCTCTTGTGGATAACTCCCTTTTGTCAACCTGGAGGTTGACGAAGAGACACGTCAAAATGGCCAAAATTTAAACATTGACACAACGGTTCTTCATGGAACGGAAGCTGACGATCCTCGACAGGATCCGGACGGGACGCCCGCGTGTGCTCTTAACGGACTTCGATCAAGCCCGTCTCATAGGGATGCGTCGAAACTGGATGCCCCCATCAGCATATCGACGGCAGGTGTGATGCGATCGCTTTGATCGGCCACGCTGCCAGAACGGCGAAGACCAGCCGAGACGCGCGGAAAACCGAAAGCAGGTTGATGCAAGACGATCGAGGCACGCGATCAAAGGAGAAAGGACCTTTCTAGAGGCCATCGACGGAAGACGAAAAGCCTTCACCGCCGGAACGGATCGAACAAAGGCACGCCGGTCGGCGCGTAATCGGAACCGTTTCCCGTCACGATCGTGGCGCCCCGAGACAGGGCCGAAGCCGCGATCATCAGATCGGCACCCGAATGTCCGATCGCGGCGGAAAGGCGACCCCAAATGAGCGCATCTTCAGCCGAGAACGGGAGGATGCGCTCTTCGAAGAGGCCGAGCGTGCGATCGAGCCAATGCCTCAGATCCGCGGCGAATGCTGCGTTCTTTGCTTGCTGGAGAGCTATGCCGCGCTGGATTTCACCGATCGTGACGACGCTGATGAAGAGTTCGGCATCATTCGCAGTCGAAAGCCACGATGCCACCGCCGGCGCCCTGTCGGGTCGTCTCAGAGCCGACAACACGTCGGTGTCGATGATGAACATCAGAGGGACACGTCACGCGGGCGAGCCTGGGCACGCGGCAGATCGTCGGCGGGAAACGCAAGCAGATGGTCGACGAAACGCGGCCGCAAAGTCCGCGCAGCACGCACGAGGTCGTCATAGGCTTCCGCCGAAACCAACACGGCCGTGCGGCGGCCGCGACGCGTAATGGTTTGCGGTTGTCCCGAGACGGCAGCATCGACCACGCTGCTGAACTTGTTCTTGGCATCCTGAAGGGTCCACATCGTCGAAGCGCCTTTTCATCAGGACCGGTACCGATCATCAGGCTAGCCGATCAGCTAGCCGTATTCAAGGTTGCTCACGGAAGCTCCAAGGCGAGGAGCTGCCGACCCTTATGAAACGAGGTGCAGCCCATCTCATCAGGCCGGTCGGAAGACCTTTGACGAGCGAGAGCGGTGCCTCCCATGGGGCATGAGGTCCTTGCCCGCCTTCGATCAGTGCCGTGCTTCTCGCGATCGATGGGAAAAAGGCAGGAATATGCCCGTGGCAACGAAGCTATGATTGAAATTTCGGATCTCGATCCCCAAGGCGAACCGGGCGGCGTAACGTCGGGACGCAGGTCTGACCTTCGCCGTCGCATTCACCTCGGACCACTCGGTGGGGGCCGATCACGCCTGATTTCCACAAAGCAGATCTTGAGTGGTATGATACATGGTGTTTTTAAGCGTACGAATGGAGGCTTCGATGGTGCATCAAATCCTTGCCCGCACGAGCGCAAGCGTAACCGAACTGAAGAAGAACCCGATGGGTACCGTGGCGGCCGGAGAAGGCTTTCCCGTTGCGATCCTCAATCGCAACGCACCGGCATTCTATTGCGTACCGGCCGCGGCTTATGAGGCGATGCTCGAACGGCTCGAGGATCTCGAATTGAACGAAATCGCGGATGCGAGAGAGGGCCAGGTCGTCCATAGGGTCGCATTGGATGACCTATGACCTCGCCTTCCTGGACGAGGCGCTGAAGGAGTGGCGCAAGCTCGACGCAGAAACACGGAGGAGGTTCAAGGAGAAGCTTTCGGAGCGACTTCAAAACCCGAAAATACCCTCTGCGCGCCTGTATGGCACCAAGGAACGCTACAAGATCAAATTACGGAACGCAGGCTACCGTCTCGTCTACGAAGTCAATGACGGTCGAGTTCTCGTGTTGGTCATCGCCGTCGGGAAGCGCGATCGCAACGAGGTTTATAGGTCTGCCGAACGGCGCAGGTCCGAATGACGAGATCCCGGCATGCGGCCTGGAACCAATTACGGGGCGTTTTCGTGCATCGCTCTCGACAGTCTGTTTCTCCGGTCAACGTGTCGAGCCGGAAGTCGACGGAAGAACAAGGCGACGAGCACAACCGATCGTAGGCATTACGACGGCAGGACCGAGACCCTGCGACGCAGCCATTCGGCCAGATCGTTCTCGTTCAATTCACCCGACGCCAATCGCATGATCGTGCGGTATTTGTCTTCGGAGGATGCGACGAGATCGGCACCGTTGAGCCTCAGAAAGAGGCGCATCGCAATCAATGCGGTTCGCTTGTTTCCGTCCGCGAAAGGATGATTTCCGGCGAGACCGAAACCATAGGCGGCAGCTAATGCACAAAGGTCCGGATCATGCGCGCCGTAGACGAAGAGGTTTCGAGGGCGATCCATCGCCGACAAGAAGGCGCTCCGGTCACGGAGGCCTTCGAGGCCGCCATGCTCTGCCAGATGACGTCGATGCGCGGCAAGAAGCACATCACTTCGCAGCCAGGTAGGCTCTTTCATTCAGCAAGCGTTTTCAAGACGTCGCGTTCCTCGCGCATCAGGTCCTCGGCCATGTCCATCTGACGCGCGAATTCGGGATCGTAAGGCGTGAGTTCGATGCCGTTCGGGGTTTCTACGACATAAAGGAGGTCGCCCTTCCCGCATCGGAGCTTGGCCAGAAGCTCCTTCGAGAGGATCAAACCGACCGAGTTTCCGACGGTCGTCAATTTGAGCGTTTGCATCCAATTTCTCCTCTAGGGTTATAACGTACGTTAAATTCGATCGAGTGCAAGTTCGACATGGGAGGACGGATGATCGGCGGAGCCGGTCGGGGTTGCGCAGCCGATCATCCGTTGCGGTGAGCTTGGCCGCAAAGTCCGCGGGCCTGAGACAGCTCGGCGCGGAGTGGGGACGGTGCAGTTGGTAGCCGACCACCTGCCGGGCGATCATGGAGCGTGCGCGTTCGAGTTCGTGAAGAGCGTCTCGTTCAAGAGTTCGCCGCGCAAGCGTCCTTTGAAAGCCTCGCAGAGGCCGTTCTGCATGGGCCTTCCTGAGGCGATGTCATGCCGGACGACGCCCTAAGCATCGTCCATGCGGTCACGGCTCTGCGGCCAAGAGGGACGTTGGAGGGACCGTTTTCGGGATCGAGCAACGGCACGCCTTGAACCGATGAGTGTTTTGCACTGCATTGATGCTCATGACACGCTCGATCAGCGCCGGTGATGCCAATCAGCATTTCTCGAAAATGCTCCGCAACGTGCAGGGCGGTGAGAGCTATGTGGTCACGTCAAGCGGACGTCCCGTTGCCCGGGTCGTGACCATCGACCGTGACCGACGGTCGGGTGGCGAACGGTCTTCCTCGGGCTCAAGCAGAAACGGCGACGACCATGATTTCGCGCCTGACGCCGGCTGGAGGCGAGAACGTGATGGCCTGACCCACGGAGAGCCCGATCAGAGCGGCGCCGATCGGGGTCAGGACGGAAACCTTGTTCAGGGAGATGTCCGCATCTTCGGGGTAAACCAAGCGTATGGTGCGGGTTTGGTCGGACCGTCCCTCATGGAAAGTGACCTCGCTTCCCATACGGACGACATCCGATCCGATGTTTTCGCCGTCGACCACGAGGGCGCGTTCCGATGCACCGAGGAGGAATTCGCCGATCTCGGGAAGAGTTTCGAGGACGACATCGGCCAATTTCATGAGACGCTCATGGTCGGACCGTCCGATCCTGAGGGGCGGGCGCAGGTCCGGCGTCGCCGATGAGCCCTCATCGGTCATAATGCCTGCCTCGGCCTCTTCCGGGCCGTTCCGCTTTTCGCCGAGCCCGATCCGTTTGGCGAGTTCCGAACGCGTCGCCGCGTAATTCGGTGCAGTCATGGGATAGTCGGAAGGCAGGCCCCACTTCTCGCGATATTGAGCGGGCGACATGTCGTATCTGGTGCGCAGATGCCGCTTCAGGGATTTGAACTTCTTGCCGTCTTCAAGGCAGACGATGAAATCCGGGGTCACCGACTTCTTGACGGGAACGGCGGGAGAGAGAGGGGCGACGGGCGCCTCGACAGAGCCTTCCGCAATCTTCCGAAGCGCAGCATGGACCTGGTCGATCAGAGCTGCCCATTCGCCCGAATGGACAGCATGGTTCCCGACATAAGCAGCAACGATGTCGGCCGCGAGCGCGATCGTGTCGGGAGCGTTGTCTTTCTTATCGATCATCATGGGACCTGATGGGCTCTTCTCTCTTCGGCGGATGGGAGGATCCGGAACGGACATCGCAACCGCCGAGCTTTCGTTGCGTCACTCAACTACGGACGCCGATAAGGATGTCAATATGGGTCGGATGCTGACGCTATGGGTCGGATGCATGCGGGGAAGGAGGGAACCCAAAGGGGTCGACACGATCCGTGACGTTTAGGAGGGCTTCAGAAACGCGCATGCCGCCGAGACCGCCGTGCTCCGCCGAATGACGCCGATGCGGAGCGAGAAGCCGATGGCCTCAAAGGTGCAATCAGTCCTTCATTCGGCACGCTTTTCGAGCACGTCGTGATCCTGGCACATGATGTCTTCGGCGATGTCCATCGGGCGCACGACGCAAGCGTCCATTCGGTCGAGGACGCGAAGCTTGCGCGGCTCTGCGGACAGGCGTGACGTTGAATGAACCGTTTTCGGGATCGAGCAACGGCCCGTCTTGAGTGAATTAGTGTTTTGCACTAAATTGCTGCTCATGACACGCTCGATCAGCGCCGGTGACGCCAATCAGCACTTCTCGAAAATGCTCCGCGATGTGCAGGGCGGGGAGAGCTATGTGGTCACGTCACGCGGCCGTCCCGTTGCCCGGGTCGTACCCATCGACCGTGAGAGCCGATCGGTCGGCTCTTTGCTGGAGTTCGTCCGAAATCTGCCCCGGCGCCATGCCGGCGCTTGGACACGCGACGACCTATACCGCTGATGGTCCGCATCGCGCTCGACACCAACGTTCTTGCCTATCTGGCGGGCGTCGAACGTTCGTCGCATGACGGCCTGAAGATCGATAAGACGCGAGACCTGTTAGCCGCGCTCGAAGACCGTGCGACGCTGATCGCGCCGGTTCAGGCGCTCGGCGAACTGTTCGTTGTGCTGGCGCGTGCCGGCGTCGGACCCACAGAGGCCCGCGCCATCCTGCTCGAATACGTCCAAGCGCTCGAGATAGCCGACAGCAGTACTATGGTCATGACATCGGCACTCGATCTCGTCGTCGACCATCGATTGCAGTTTTGGGACGCCCTTATCCTGTCGGCGTCCGCGGAAGCCGGCGCTACGCTGCTTTTGAGCGAGGACATGCAGGACGGCTTCGTCCGGCGCGGCCTCACGGTCGTGAACCCTTATTCGCCGATCATCCATCGCAAGCTGAAGGCGATCCTTCCCGAGGCTTGATGGACGGCCCTTTCGCTTCGGTACCAGACCGAATTGTGCGACGTGCTTCTTGGAAGCGACGCAGCCCTTGGAAGCGGGTTTTTGGCCGAACGGTCGGCTGAAATCGTCGTCCCCGGTCCATCAGAACCCGACGGTCCGGCAAGCGCATGACCGCGATCCCGCGGCCGACCGGTCCGCGCCGAAGACGGTAGGCAACCGTATCGCACGATGTTGATCGTACAAGGCCCACGGCTCTCCTAGGCGCCCTCATGCGGAAAGTTCGGCGCTGCATCGGGAAGACGTGCCGACCTTCGCCTTCATCCCGAAGGGCAAGCGCGTGCTCCTGATGCCCGTCCCCCTGTGCGATGCGCTTAAAAGCATCGCTGCGGAGCCATGGAACACCTAAATGCCGCCGATGAGCATATCCATGGCCCTTGTGATGCGATCGCTTTGATCGGCCACGCTGCCAGAACGGCGAAGACGGGAACGACGAACGGCGGCGATCAGACGCGTCGCGAGGGTGAAGCGTCGTCCGTCGTGCAGGATTTCGGGATTCAGTCCCTGAATGGCGGGGTAGTCGGAGAGAAGCGGTATGATGACGACTCCTTCACGGTTCGAAGGTCTGACCATCGATCTACCGATGGTCACGAGAACAGAGCCGACGGAGCCTCGATCGTTATTCTTTTTACATAATTTTTACAGTAGCGTCGCCCATGGGAAACGATCTTGAAGTCATCCAAATGATGAATTCATTGAACGACGAGCCTTGGAAGCCGGGAGTCCTTGCCGAGGAGGGCGTTGTT
>JAIXTT010000058.1 GCA_027483795.1 Hyphomicrobiales bacterium | reverse complement strand
TGCAGAGCGAGAACGGCATGCTCGGAATGGGCCCCTTCCCCTATGAGGGCGAAGAGGATGCCGACCTGATCAATGCCGGCAAGCAGACCATCACCGAACTGCCGACGACGAGCTATTTCTCGTCCTCCGACAGCTTCGCGATGATCCGCGGCGGGCATATCGACCTCTCGATCCTCGGCGCCATGCAGGTGGCCCAGAACGGCGATCTCGCCAACTGGATGATCCCCGGCAAGATGGTGAAGGGCATGGGCGGCGCCATGGACCTCGTGGCGGGCGTCAAGCGCGTCGTCGTGGTCATGGAGCACACCGCCAAGGACGAGCCGAAGCTGCTCAAGGAATGCAACCTGCCCCTGACGGGCGCGGGCGTCGTCGATCTCGTGATCACGGATCTCGCCGTGTTCTCGATCGACAAGCACGGCAAGAGCGGCATGAAGCTGATCGAACTGGCCGAGGGCGTGACCAAGGAAGAGGTCCGCGCCAAGACGGCGGGCGATTACACCGAAGCGCTCTGAACCCCTTCTCGTCCTCCGGGACGGCGTAACGGCCGGGCGAAAGCCCGGCCGTTTTCGTTTCGGGCGGCGATGACGCCTCGCCGTCAGCGCGCCGCGCGCGGCCTCGTCGCGAGCGAGACGGCGATCACAACGAGCGCGACAGCGCCGATCATCAGCGTCGAGATCGCGTTGATCTCCGGCGTCACGCCGAGCCTCACCTGACCGTAGATGCGCATCGGCAGCGTCGTCGCGCCGGGGCCGGAGGTGAAGCTCGCCAGCACCAGATCGTCGATCGACAGCGTGAAGGCGAGCAGCCAGCCCGCGGCGACGGCGGGCGCGATCAAGGGCAGCGTGACGGAGAAGAATGCGCGCAGCGGCGTCGCACCCAGATCCGCAGCCGCCTCTTCGAGGCTTCGGTCGAAGGTCGAAAGGCGGGATCGCACGACGACGGCCACGTAGCACATCGCGAAGGTCACATGCGCGATGGTCACGCTCCAGAAGCCGCGGTCGAGATCGATCGCGACGAAGAGCAGCAGCAGGGACAGCCCCGTGATGACTTCCGGCATCACGATGGGCGCATAGAGCAGGCCCGTGAACAGGCCCTTGCCCGTGAAACGCGGTACGCGCACGAGCGCGACCGCGGCCATCGTGCCCAGTATGGTCGCGATGGTGGCCGAGACGATCCCGACCCGGAACGTCACGCCCGCGGCATCCATCAACGCCTTGTTGCGGAACAGGGCCGCGTACCATTCCGTCGAGAAGCCGCCCCAGACCGTGACGAGCTTCGACGCGTTGAAGGAATAGACCACGAGGATCAGGATCGGCAGATAAAGGAAGGCGAAGCCGAAGGTCAGCGCCGCCAGATCGATGCGGGAAAGTCCCTTCATGACCGCCCTCCCCGCCGCTCCGCCTCGGCGCGGCGCGTCTCGAAGGCGTGATGCGCCATGATCGGGCCCATCACGATGACGAGCAGCACGACCGCGACGGCGGATGCGAGCGGCCAGTCGCGATTGTTGAAGAATTCGACCCAGAGCGATCGGCCCATCATCAGCGTGTCGGAACCGCCGAGCAGGTCCGGGATCACGAATTCGCCGAGCGCGGGGATGAAGACGAGAAAGGATCCGGCCAGAACGCCGGGCAGCGACAAGGGCACCGTCACCAGCCAGAAGGCCTTCCAACGCGGCGCGCCGAGATCGGTCGCCGCCTCGATCAGCGTCGCGTCGAGCCGTTCGAGCGCCGCATAGAGCGGCAGGACCATGAAGGGCAGATAGGCGTAGACGAGCCCGATGAGGATCGCGGCCTCGGTGTTCAGGATTTCGAGCGGCTCCGAGATCAGCCCCGTCTGCCGCAACATCATGTTGAGCAGTCCCTCGGGCTTCAGAATGCCGATCCATGCATAGACGCGGATCAGAAAACTCGTCCAGAACGGCAGGATCACCAGCGCGACGAGGATCGGACGCAACCGCGCCGGCGCCCGCGCCATGGCATGGGCGAGCGGATAGCCGATCAGGATCAGCAGGACGGTCGTCGCCGCGGCGAGACGGAACGAGGTGAGGAAGGCGTCGAGATAGAGCGGCTCCTCCCACAGCAGACGGAAATTCTCGAGATCGAGCGCGGCGATCTTGTCGAGCGTCGCGGAAAGCCCATCCGAGAGATCGAAGACCGGGCGATAAGGAGGCCGCGCCTGCGCCGAGTCCGACAACGCCATGCGCAGCACGACGAGGAAGGGCAGGAGAAAGAAGACCCCGAGCCACAGCCAGGGCAGGCCGATCAGAAGAAACCGGCCGCGACCCGCATCCCGCCCGATCATGCCGTCAGCACCACGGCGGAGGCCGGGTCGAAACCGATGCGGACCCGATCCTCCCAACCGACGGGACGTTCGACGAAGCGTGCGGCATTCGCCTGCGAAACGCGGACGATCAGACCCGAGGCGAGCTTCACGCGATAGATCGTCCAATCGCCGAGATAGCCGATGTCCCAGACCTCGCCGTCCATCACATTGGCGGGCGCGGGATCGCCCTCGGCGACGATGCGCAGCTTTTCCGGCCGGATCGCCACGCCCACGGCCGTGCCGGGCGCGACGCCCGCGGCCTCGCCGACGCGCAGCACGCATCCCGCCGGCTCCGACGCGACGGTCCAGCCCTCTCCGTCCCGCCCTTGAACGACGCCCTCGAAGATCGTCACGTCGCCGAGAAAGGCGGCGACGCCGCGATCGGCGGGCGCCTCGTAGATTTCCGCGGGCGTCCCGACCTGAACGATGCGCCCCTCGTCCATGATGGCGATGCGGTCGGCCATGGTCATGGCCTCGTCCTGGTCATGGGTGACCATCAGAAAGGTGATGCCCAGCGCGACCTGCAGATCCATCAGTTCGTATTGCGTCTCTTCCCGCAGACGCTTGTCGAGCGCGCCCAAGGGCTCGTCGAGCAGCAGAACCTTGGGCCGCTTCACCAGCGCGCGGGCGAGCGCCACGCGCTGTTTCTGACCTCCGGAGAGCGCGTCGGGCTTCCGGTCCGCCAGACCGCGCATCTGGACCGTGTCGAGGACCGCATCGACCCGCGCCGCGATCTCCGTCCGCGGAAGCCCGTCCTGCTTCAGCCCGAAGGCGACGTTGCCCGCGACCGTCATATGCGGGAACAGCGCATAGGACTGGAACATCATGTTGACGGGCCGCAGATGCGGCGGAACGCCGGAAAGATCCCGCCCCGCGAGCGTGACGCGCCCTTCGTCCGGGGTCTCGAATCCGCCGAGCATCCGCATCAGCGTGGTCTTGCCGCATCCGGAAGGCCCGAGAAGGCAGAAGAATTCCCGTTCGAAGACGGAAAGATCCACGCCGTCCACGGCCGCCGTCGCGCCGAAACGCTTGCGGACCCCCTCATAGCGGATCAGCGGAACCGCGCCCGGATCCTTCCATGGAGCGAAATCGCGCCGCACCGCGCCGATCGCGGGAGCGCTCCGGGAGGATCTGGAGGGGGAATCGAGGATCACGCAGACGCACTCCGGACGCAGGAACTCGGCCGGAAAACTAGGGACGAAGCTCGCCCGCGGCAATGTTCGATGATCGCGCGACGTCCGTCGAAGCCGGACGAACGGTCGGGCGAAACGGCCCGACCTCAGTCGTCGCCCGCAAGAGCGGCCACGGGCACATTGCCGACACCGTCCTTGTTGTAGATGTCGTCGCGGAATTCGACCGTGCCGTCCGGCGTCGCCCAAGCGGTCACATAGACCCAGTAGACCGGAACGGCCTGCACGAGGCGCGCATCCGTGCGCTGACCCGAATGAATGGCGGCGTCGATCTGATCGCGCGACCAGTTCGGCGTGTCCTTGAGCAGCCACTGCACGAAGTCGCGGACGTTCTGCACGCGCATGCAGCCGGAGGAGACGAAGCGGAAATCGTCGCCGAAAATGCCCTTGGCCGGCGTGTCGTGCATGTACACGCCGTGCGGGTTCGGGATGTTGATCCGCACGAAGCCCAACGAATTGAACTCCCCGCCCGTGTCCTGACGGAACATGTAGCGGGTGGCTTCCATCGAATTCCAATTGATCCGCTCGGGCGGCAGCTCGTTGCCCGCGCCGTCGAAGACGCGGATCCGATTGTCGCGCAGATAGTTCGGGTCCGCCTGCATCTTGGGGATCAGATCCTTGCGGATGATCGAGGCGGGCACCGTCCAGAACGGGTTGAAATTGATGTCGACGACGCGCGTCGTCATGATCGGGGACTGGCGGTCGCTCTTGCCGACGCCCGCGGCGTGGCGCGTGTGCACGTACCCGCCCTCGACCGTCTCGATCAAGGCCGCCGGGATGTTCGCCACGACGTAGCGATGGCCGAGATTGCCCGAATAGGACCGCAGCCGGACGATGTTGATCTCGAGCTGCTTGAGCCGAACGTCGGCGGGAACGTTCATCGCCGTCACGGTCGAGGCATTGACCACGCCCGTCGGGTGAAGACCGTGACGCTCCTGGAAGCGCTTGACGCCCGCCTCGACGAAGGAGTCGAACACGTTCGACGAACCGGCATGGTCGGGCAGGTCGCCCGACGCCATCAAGCGGGCGCGCAGCGCGACGACGCTGCGGTCGCGCTGCCCGAGACGAAGCTGCACGCGCGGCATTTCCGGCCAGCCGCCCTGCGCGACGACAGCCCGATAACGCTCGATCACCTGCTCGGTCGAAGCCAGCGTCGCCGGCGAGATCACCGGCGTGACGCTGCGCTGCAGGCGGAGGCTCTGAGCCGAATCATAGGATTGCCGCCATTCGGCCTGATCGCCGAACAGATCGGCCGTCGAAGCGAGAACCGTCGAAGGCGCGACCGCCGTCGCGAAAAGGAGCGACAGCGCAGGAAGCATTTCGCGGCGGGTCGGTGTGACGGTCATGATCCACTCTTCACGGCAACGCGGTACCGTCGCCGAGGCGACATCGCCTTGATCGCAGCACAACGTAAACGATCCGTTGTCGCGACGCACAAGACGGAAATACCTGAAACGTGTTTCGCGGCCCGATCCGGCGAATTTAAGGCGGCGGCCCCGCTCAGCGCAGGAAATGCGACGCGACCGCGGCCGGCCCGACCGACGAAACCGCGAGCGCGAATCCCGCCGCGACCAGAAGCGCTCCGATCGCCCGCGGCGCGAACGATCCGTCGGAGAGCCTCTCCCAGGTCATCAGCGCCGCGAAGATCGTCGTCCAGACGAGGTTCATGGCCCCCGCGAGCACCATCATCGCCATCATCGGGGCGCAGCAACCGATGCATCCCGCACCGTAGCGCAGCCCGAGAAGGAACGAACCCTTCAAGTCTCCGCGCGGGGAATCCCCGCCCGGCGGCAGC
Source organism: Hyphomicrobiales bacterium (assembly GCA_027483795.1). Taxonomy (GTDB): domain Bacteria; phylum Pseudomonadota; class Alphaproteobacteria; order Rhizobiales; family Beijerinckiaceae; genus JAIXZO01. The sequence continues at coordinate 16,728 of JAIXTT010000058.1, read as the reverse complement.
CGGCAGAACGCGAGCCGCCGCGCCTTGGACGCGGAGAACTGATGCAGCCCCGCGAAACCGACAGCCGTGCCCGCGATGACCGCCGCCGCACGTTCGGGAAGGACCGCCTGATCCAGCAGGAGATCGAGCCCCGCCTGAAGACCCGCGAGACCGAAGGCCGCAGCGCTCCAGACGAGAAGATATCCGACGAGCAGCGCCGGAGAGGCCAGCGCTCCGCGACCTCCGGCGCCGATCCGCGCCGCGTGGCCGATCGCCGCGGCCGACGCCGCGGGAAGCATCATCGCCGTCGTCATCGCGATCCAGAGCCCCGCCTTGGTGGCGAAGACGGCGAGTCCCGCATCCGTCCCGACGAGTCCCGTCGCCGTGCAGAGCGCGGTCCACGGCGCATCCCCGCCGCCCCCCGCCCGCGACGCTTCGAAGAGAAGAGCCGCCCAACCCGCCGTCGTCAGCAGCACGATCGATGCGACCGCGGCGATCACCGGTGCGGCGGACGGCGACGCGCCGCCCCCGATTCGGGCGGGCGTCCGGAGGGCGGCGACGGGGTCCGTGAACATGCCGCGATCATCGCCGATCGCGGGCGCGACGAAACTCCGCAGCTTTGCGGATGTCGCACGCTCCTTGGCGACGCGGGAAGCGCGGCCTATACCCGTCCGCGGAGGACGAACATGGCGCAGACAACCGACGGGCTCTTCGACGTCCTCGTGGTGGGCGGCGGCCCGGTGGGCCACGCGGCCGCCCTCGCCTTCGCGGGAACGGGCCGGCGCACGGCCGTGCTCGCCGCCGCGCGCCCTTCCGCGGACGGCCGCACCGTCGCGCTGATGCAGCCGGCTCTGCGCTTCCTCGAAGCGATCGGGGCGGGCGCGGCGACGCAGGACGCGACGCCCCTCGAACGCCTCGCGATCATCGACGACACGGGCAGCCTGTTCCGTCCGCCTCCCGTGACCTTCGCGGCCTCCGAGATCGGGCTCGACCGTTTCGGCGGCAACGTCGTCGCGAACGCATTGGCGGAACGCCTCGCGGACTTGGTCGCCGCCGACGGCGGGATCGCGCTTCTCGAAGGCCGCGCGACGGGCCTCGCCGATCACGGCGACCACGCCTCCGTCGAAACGGAAAACGGCGTCGCATTGCGCGCAAGGCTGGTCGTGGCCGCCGACGGACGCCGATCGGTGCTGCGCGACGCGCTCGGCATCGAAACCCGCGAAACGAGCTATCCTCAGTCCGCCGTCACGGCGATCCTCGCCCATGATCGTCCCCATCGGGAGACGTCGACGGAATTCCACACGCGGACGGGCCCCTTCACCCTCGTTCCCCTCGAAGGGCGGCGGTCGAGCCTCGTCTGGCTCACCAAGCCCGAACATGCGGAAACCCTCGTCGCCATGGACGCCGCGCAATTCGGCCGAACCGTCGAGCGTCAGGCCCGCTCGATGCTGGGCGCGATGCGCCTCGACGGCCCGCGCGGGACGACGCCGATGAAGACGATCACGGTGTCCCGTTTCGCCGCGGGGCGGACCGCTCTGACGGGCGAAGCCGCCCATGCCTTCCCGCCGATCGGCGCGCAGGGGCTCAATCTCGGACTGGCCGACATCGAAGCGCTGGTCGCCGCAGCCGACCGCAGCGAGGATCCCGGCGCGCGCGCCGTGCTCGAGGCCTATGACCAAGGCCGTCGGAAGGACGTCGGAACCCGGACGACGGCGGTTGACGCCTTGAACCGCTCGTTGCTGACCGCGATGCTTCCCGTCGATTTCGCGCGCGGCGCAGGATTGCTCGCGCTCGGCGCGGTCCCTCCGCTGCGCCGCCTCGCCATGCGGCGCGGGCTTGCCGGCTGAGGCGTCGGCCTAGGGCGCCTTGCGGGCCCGGTTCCGCGGCAGGCGCAATGCGGGAACGATCGGCACGGCGGCGGCGGGCAGGGTCGAGCCGTCCGGCAGCATCACGAGCGCATCCTGTACGCCCCGCGCCTTGAAATGCGGATCGGCCAAGGCCTCCTCGAAGGTGGCCACGACGGTCACGCAGCAATCGAGCGGGGCGAACAGACCCTCCCAATCGGCCGCCGTTCGGCCGCGGACGATGCGCGAGACTTCCGCTCGGGTCTCCCGCGGCGTTGCGCGGTCGTCACGGAAGCGCGCATCGAGCGCGATCGCGTCGCAGAAGATCCGCCAGAATTTTTCCTCCAAAGCCCCCACGGCGAGGAAACGGTCGTCGGCCGTCGCATAGACGGCGTAGCGGGGCAGCCCGCCCGCGAGCTCGTTCTCCCCCGCGCCGGGAAAGCGACCCGTCGCATGGCCCTCGGCCAGCGCATACCAACCGAAGGCGAAGACCCCGTCGGCCATGGACACGTCGATCCGGCAGCCTTCGCCCGTCAGGTCGCGTCGCCGAAGCGCGAGCAGGATGTTGATCACGGCGGGCATGGTGCCGCCCGCGATGTCGGCCACGAGCGCGGGCGGCACCGTCGGGGCGTCCGGCGTCCCGGGCGACAGCGCCAGAAGTCCCGCCCGGGCGACATAGTTGAGGTCGTGTCCCGCCTCCTGCGCGCGCGGCCCGGAGGCGCCGTAGCCCGAGATCGAGCAATAGACGAGCCGCGGATTGATCGCCCGGCAGTCGTCCCAACCCAAGCCCAGCCGATCCATGACGCCGGGGCGGAATTGTTCGACGAGGACGTCCGCCTCGCGGATCATCGGCTCGAGCCGGGCGCGCGCGTCGGGATCCTTCAGATCGATTTCGACGACCGTCTTGCCCGCATTGAGCACGGCATAGGGCGCGGACGTTCCGCCCTTGAAGGGCGGGAAACGGCGCATGTCCTCGCCGCCCGGTCTCTCGATCCGCGTGACCTCGGCGCCCGCCTCCGCGAGCATCAGCGTCGCGAAGGGGCCGGGCAGCAGCGTCGAAAAATCCAGAACCTTGAGACCCGACAGCGCAAGCATGCGACGAAACCCGTTGAACGCGGGTCCATCCTAAAAGGCCCGCAAGCCCTTAGACCAGCCGCTTCAGGGAATCAGATCGTAGGGGATGCGGTTCTCGGCGATGAGCCAGAGCAGCGTCGTCACCGTGCCGACGGACACCATCGTCCCGACGAGGATCGAGCTCGACGCCCGCTCGACATAGACCTTGTACTGGTTGGCGATGACGAAGACGTTCAGCGCCGGCGGCAGCGCCGCCATCAGAACCGCCGTGAACGTCCATTCCCGCCCGAAATCGCCCATCCACGACAGGAGAAGCCAGATCAGGAGCGGATGAACCACGAGCTTCAGCGCCAACAGCGCCGGCATCTCGGTCGGCACGCTCTTGAGGGGACGCAACGCGACCGTCACGCCCATGGTGAACAGCGCGCAGGGCGCGGCGGCGTTCTTGAGGAAGGTGAGCATCGCGTCGATCGGCGCGGGCGGGACGAAGCGCACATAAGCGGCCAGGACCGCGACCGCCGTGGCGATGTTGAAGGGATGCGTCACGACCCGCTTGACGACGTACCATGCCGTCTCGCCGAACTTCATCTTCTCGCCCGTACCGAGCGCCATGAGGAAGGGCACGAGCGTGAAGAACAAGGCGTTGTCGAAGACGAAGATCAGCGCCGTCGGGACGATCGCGTCCTGCCCGAGCGCGGCGATCGCAAGGCCCGGACCCATATAGCCGATATTGCCGTAGGCCCCGACGACCGACTGGACCGTCGAGGAGCGTATGTCGCCCCGCGTCGTCAGAAGCCCCGTACCGAAGGACAGCGAGAAGATGATGAACGAGGCGAGCATGGTCGCCACCACGAAGGGCCAGTTCGCGAGCTGCTCCAGCGGCGCCGCCGAAATGAGTTTGAAGAACAGGGCCGGGAGGGCGACGTAGACGATGAAGAAATTCATCCAACGCAGGCCGTCCTCGGGATATTTCAGCAGTTTCCCGCAGAAATAGCCGAGGAAGATCAACCCGAAGAAGGGCATGGCGAGGGACAGGACGTTGCCCAAGTCCGGGTTCTCCAAGGGGCGCGATGCGTCGCGAACCGATTACGGCCCGGGGCACGGAGCGTCAACGCCGCAGCAGCGCAGAACTCCGACGCGCCGGGAGCGCAACTCGCCGCGCGCGAATTCCTCGCCTTCGGCACGCTCCGCGGGTTTCTTCCGGCTCGGCCCGTTTCTCTCGCGGCTTTTCGGAAACGCGGCGGCGTGATAGCGAAACCGCCGCTTCATCCGGACGCTCGCGTGAACTTCTTCGACCCCGACGATCGATCCTCCGCGGCGGATGCGCCGCCGTCCTACGGGCTCATGACCCGGGCGGAACATGGGCTTTTCCGGCTCATGGCCGCGCTTCTGCGCGCGTTGCCGCTCGAGGTCGCGTCCGGCCTTTCCGGGCGGCTCTGGCGGCTCGTGGCGCCGCGGCTGCGTCGGCATCCGCGGACCTTGGAGCATCTCGCGCAGGCGTTTCCCGAAAAAAGCCCGGCGGAGCGTGAAGAGATCGCGCGGGACATGTGGGAATTCCTCGGGCGCACCTTCGCCGAGGCCTTCCACCTCGAAGAGATCGCCGCGGACCCGACCCGCCTCGAAGTCGTGGCGACCGATGCCGTGAAGATGGCCGTCGCTGAGCACGGCAGAGCGGTCACCGTCTCGCTCCACATGGGCAATTGGGAGATCGCCGCGGTGTCGGCGGCACGCATCGGCCTCGATCTCGCGGGCGTCTATCAGTCGATCAAGAACCCCCTCGTCGAACGCGACGTGGTGCGGATGCGCAGCTTCCTCTATCCCGGCGGCCTCTTCCCGAAGGGGCCGGACGCCGCGCGCGTGCTGCTGCGTCGCCTGACCGAAGGCCGTTCGATCGCGATTCTCGCGGATACGCGCGACGGCAAAGGCATCTCGGTCGATTTCTTCGGCCGCGAAGCGCCCACGGGGCCCTTCGCCGCCGCCATCGCCCGCTCGCGCGGTCTCCCCATCGTGGCGGGGCGGATCATCCGGACCGGGCCCGTCCGCTTCCGAGCGGAGATCGATCTGGTTCCCATCCGGATCACCGACGACAAGGACGCGGACGTCCGCGCCGCGACGCAGGCGATCCAATCCCTGTTCGAGCGCTGGATCCGCGAATATCCCGGCCAATGGATGTGGTCGCACCGCCGCTGGGGCTGAGCCCGGCGGAGACGGACGCGCGCCGCACCCCCCTCCCGAAGATCGATTGCGTCGCGGCGAGCGGCACGCTTTATTGCGGCGCAACACGACCGACGAGGAATGTCCGATGAAGCTCGCCCGCAATTTCTTCCGCCCGCTCGCCATCGGCGCGCCGGAGCCCCTCCGCGAGCTCCCCGTCACCCTCGAACGCATGATCCATTTCGTGCCCCCGCATATCGAGAAGATGCGGGCGAAGGCGTCCGAACTGGCCCGGCAGGTCGACGTGGTGCTCGGCAATCTCGAAGACGCGATTCCCGTCGAGGCCAAGATCGACGCGCGACGCGGCTTCATCGCCATGGCCAAGGAGACCGATTTCGGCTCCACGGGTCTGTGGACTCGGATCAACGCGTTGAACAGCCCCTGGATGCTCGACGACGTGACGGAGATCGTCGCCGAAGTCGGCGACAGGCTCGACGTCGTCATGGTCCCGAAGGTCGAAGGCCCTTGGGACATCCATTATTGCGATCAGCTTCTCGCCCAACTCGAAGCCCGGCACGGCGTGAAGAAGCCGATCCTCATCCATGCCATTCTCGAGACGGCCGAAGGCGTCAAGAACGTCGAGGAGATCGCGGCGGCCTCGCCGCGCATGCACGGCATGAGCCTCGGCCCGGCCGATCTCGCCGCCTCGCGCGCGATGAAGACGACCCGCGTCGGCGGCGGTCATCCCGAATACAAGGTGCTGGCCGACCCCGTGGGCGACGCGCCGCGCGCCGTCGCGCAGCAGGATCTCTGGCACTATACGATCGCGAAGATGGTCGACGCCTGCGCGGCTTCCGGCATCAAGGCCTTCTACGGCCCCTTCGGCGACTTCTCGGATGCGGCGGCCTGCGAAAGCCAGTTCCGCAACGCCTTCCTCCTCGGCTGCGCCGGGGCGTGGAGCCTGCATCCGTCGCAGATCGGCATCGCCAAGCGCGTGTTCAGTCCCGACGCGGAGGAAGTGCTTTTCGCGCGCCGTATCCTCGAAGCCATGCCCGACGGGTCGGGTGCGGTGATGATCGACGGCAAGATGCAGGACGACGCGACCTGGAAGCAGGCCAAGGTCATCGTCGATCTCGCGCGTCGCGTCGCCGAGAAGGATCCCGAATTCGGCGCCGTTTACGGCTTCGAAGGCCAAGCGGAAGACGACGACCGCGCTCCGCGTTGACATCACGAAGTCTTCGGGGCAATCGAAGGCCATGATGAAGGAACGCCGCGCGAAATATGCGATCGGGGACGTGGTCCGCCACCGCGTCTATCCGTTCCGCGGCGTCATCTTCGACGTCGACCCGACCTTTTCCAATACCGACGAATGGTACAATTCCATTCCGGAAGAAGTGCGCCCGTCGAAGGATCAGCCCTTCTACCACCTGTTCGCCGAGAACGCGGAGACGGAATACGTCGCCTATGTCTCCGAACAGAACCTCGTTCCGGACACGTCGGACGAACCCCTTCGCCATCCGCAGGTCGACGAAGTCCTCGAGATCGACGACGAAGGCCGTTACCACGCCCGGATCGACCTCATGAACTGAACGCCGACGGCTTGGTCGGAACCGAACGAAAAAAGGCGCGGACCATGTCCGCGCCTTTCGTGTTTCAAGCGGTGATCCGCGCCCCGCTTACCGAGCCGGCTGGGCGGGAGCCGCGGGCGCGGCCGGAGCGGCGGGCTGGCCGCCCTGCTGTTCCATGCGCTTGCGCATCTCGTCGGCCTGCTTGCGCATTTCCTCTTCCATCTGGCGCTGCTGCTGCTCGAGCACCGCGGGGTCGATCGGCGGGCCGTCGAAGGCCTTGCCGAAGCCCGCCAAAGGAACCTGGAAGCTCACTTCGCGGCTGAACTGGTTCTGCACGCTGACATTGAGCGTCTGACCGCGCTTCATCGCGTTCACGACGTCGTCGCGCACCGAGCCTTCGGCGAAGCAGCCGTTGGGGAAACAGATCGCGTATTTCCCGGCAGTGGTCGCACCCTGATCCACGCCGAAACGGATGCCGGGGCTGAGCAGAAGCGCCAGCGGCATCAGGAAGCGCACGACCTTCTGCGGGTCGCCCTGCACGTCATAGACGGCGACGGCGAGGACGGGCTGACCCTGATCGGACACGAAGTCGCGCGTGACGTAGCAGACCTTCTTCTTGGTCTGGTTGTCTTCGCCGCAGATCTTCAGCCAGTCGGCCTGCGAAGGCTCGGGCTTCAGCTGCACGACCGTCGCCGGCGGCGCGGCGGGCTGCGCCGGTTGCGCGGGCTGAGCGGGACGGGCCGGAGCGGCGGGAGCGGCCGGAGCGGCCGGAGCGGCCGGCCGCGCGGGCGCCGGCTGCTGGGCCATGGCCGGCCCCGCGACGACGAGCGTCGAAGCGATGAGCGCGGCGATGCGCTTGGAGGCGGTGGACCGGACGGACGTCATCGGCTGGAATCCTCTCGAGATGAACGCGCGGAACTCGACGGGCCGGAACCGACACGCCTCCGCAAAGCGGAGAATCGCTCGTCGGAGCGGCATCCGCGCGCCCGGTCATAGCCGCTCGCTCCCCATCTTTCCAGTCGCAAAAGGTGCGATGCCGTGCCTCGCCGGGCGAGCCGATGCTAGATTGCCTCGCGATGATCTCCCGATTCGCGTCCATCCGACCCCTTTTGGCGGGTCTCGTGCTTGCGGCCTCCGTCGTCGCGGCTTCGGCGGAGCCGCGACACGGTGCGGCGATGCACGGCCTGCCCGCGCTTCCTCCCGATTTCGCGCATTTTCCCCATGTCCGGCCGGACGCACCCAAGGGCGGGCGCATCGTCTTCGGCGTGCAGGGGACCTTCGACACGCTCAACCCCTTCGTGGTCCGCGGCGTCGCCGCGCAGGCGATCGCGCCGCCGAACGGCCTCGTCGTGCAGAGCCTGATGATGCGCTCGCCGGACGAACCCTTTTCCCTCTACGCCGCGATCGCCGCCTCGATCGACATGCCCGAAGACCGTTCCCGCGTGACCTTCCGCCTCGATCCGAGGGCGCGCTTTTCGGACGGACGGCCCGTCACCGCCGAGGACGTGCTGTTCTCCTGGCGTCTGTTGAAGGAGAAGGGCCGCCCGAACTGGCGGAGCTTTTACGCCAAGGTGAAGTCGGCCGAGGCGCCCGATCCTTTGACCGTGCGCTTCGAACTCGGCGGCGCCGAGGACCGTGAACTGCCGTTGATCCTCGCCCTCATGCCGGTCCTGCCGCGCCACGCGACGGACGAAACCCGCTTCGAGGAAACGTCGCTCGCGCCGCCCGTCGGCAGCGGCCCCTATGTCGTCGCCGAGGTGAAGCCGGGCGAAAGCGTCGTCTTCCGTCGCAATCCGGATTTCTGGGGCAAGGATCTCCCCGTCTTCCGCGGCCTCTACAATCCCGACGAGATGCGTTTCGACTATTTCCGGGACGCCAATTCCCTCTTCGAGGCCTTCAAGGGCGGCCTCTACGACGTCCGCATCGAGTCCGATCCGACGCGCTGGGCGACGGGCTACGACTTTCCCGCGGCCAAGGACGGGCGCGTCGTGAAGGATCCCATCCCGATCGGGACGCCGAAGGGCATGACGGGCTTCGTCTTCAACACGCGCCGGCCGATCTTCGCCGATATCCGGGTCCGCGAGGCGTTCGGCCTCCTCTTCGATTTCGAATGGGTGAACCGCACCCTCTTCCACGGCCTTTACGGCCGCACGACGAGCTTCTTCGAAGGCTCCGATCTCGCCTCTTCCGGCCGCCCGGCCTCCGCGCGGGAACGCGAGATCCTTGCCCGCTTCCCCGACGCCGTGCGCGAGGACGTGCTGGAGGGCCGTCGGAGCGCCGTGCCCGCGGACGGATCCGGCCGCGACCGCGAGGCCGCACGGCGTGCGCTCGCCTTGCTCAAGGCGGCGGGCTGGACGCTGTCGGACGGCGTCCTGAAGAACGCCGCGGGCGAACCCTTCGTCTTCGAATTCCTCGCCGCGAACCGTCTTCAGGAGCGCCTCGCGCTCAATTTCGCCCGTTCGCTGGAACGCATCGGCGTCCGTGCATCAATCCGTCTGATCGACGACGTGCAGTATTGGAGGCGGCTCGCGGCCTTCGACTTCGACATGATCCAATTCTCGTGGTCGGCGTCGCCCTCCCCCGGCAACGAGCAATACAACCGCTGGAGCGCGAGGGCCGCGGACCGGCAGGGCTCGCTGAATTACGCGGGCGCGCGGGCTCCGGCCGTCGAGGCGGCGGTCGACGCCATGCTGGCCGCGCGCGGACGCGAAGATTTCGTCGATGCCGTACGCGCGCTCGACCGGGTGCTGCTGTCCGGCTTCTACGTCGTGCCGCTCTTTCATTCGCCGGAGATCTGGCTCGTCCGGAAGAGCGAGGTGAAGCGCCCTGCCCGCGCCCCGCTCTTCGGCTATGCTCCGGAAAGCTTCTGGATCGAAGGGCGCTGATCTTCGCCCCTTCCCGCCGCACAGGAGGCCACGATGGCCGTGTCCCGAGACCCTCTCGTCATCGACGTCGTTTCCGACGTCGTCTGCCCGTGGTGCTTCATCGGAAAAAGACGCTTGGAAAAGGCCTTGGAGCTGAGACCGGACGTTCAGGTCGAAATCCGTTGGCGGCCGTTCCGGCTCGATTCCACGATCCCGCCGGGCGGCATTCCGCGATCCGAATACATGTTGCGCAAATTCGGTTCGATCGAGGATGTGAAGGAATTGACCCGCCGCATCGCCGTGACGGGCGAGGACGAGGGCATCGCCTTCGCCTTCGACGCCATCGAGCGCTCGCCGGACACCACGGACGCCCATCGCCTCATCCGCTGGGCCCATGAAGCGGATCTTCAGAACGAGACGGCGGAGGCGCTGTTCCGCGCCTATTTCGAGGAAGGCCGCGACGTCGGCGACCGCGAGGTTCTCGCCGACATCGCCGAGGCGACCGGGCTCGCACGCTCGGGCGTCGAAGCGCGGCTCGAAAGCGACATGGATCTCGACACCGTGGCGGAGGAGATCGCGCAGGCCGACCGTATCGGCATTCAGGGCGTGCCCTTCTTCATCCTCGCCGGAAGGATCGGCGTCTCGGGGGCCGAAGCGCCCGAGGTCATGGTCAAGGCGATCGACGCCGCCGTGGCGGAAATGCACGGCACCGAGGGCTGAACCCTTCGAGCCTTGCATCGTCATGCCCGCGCATGCGGGCATCCACGTCTTTGGTCGCCCCGAGGCGATACGGCGGCGAGGGCCGTCACGCCGCCTTCTTCGTCTCCGCGATGCGGACGAGTTCCCGCAGCAGCTTGGCGGTGCTCTTCAGCCGGTCTTCCGGCGTGTCGTATTCGCCGATGAAGACGACGCGCATGTCCGGCCGAACCTTCGCGAGCGATCCCTGGCGCGCGACATAGGTCACGAGGCCTTCCGGATCGGCGAAGGCGTTGTCGCGGAAGGACACGATCACCCCGCGCGGACCCGCCTCGACCTTCTCCACATTCGCCCGCCGGCAGAGCGCCTTGATGCGCACGAGCCCGAGGAGCTGCTCGACCTCGCCCGGCAGCGGCCCGAACCGGTCGGCCATCTCCGCGCCGAAACCCTCGATCTCCTCGTCGGTCGCGATCGAGGACAAGCGCTTGTAGAGCCCGAGCCGCAGCGTGAGGTCGGAGACGTAATGCTCCGGGATCATGACGGGCGTGCCGATCGTGATGGTCGGGGACCATTGCGTGTCGGCGATCTCGTCCTCGTCCGTGATGCCCGCCTTCAGCGCGGCGACGGCCTCTTCGAGCATCTTCTGGTAGAGCTCGTAGCCCACTTCCTTGATATGGCCCGACTGTTCGTCGCCGAGCAGATTGCCCGCGCCGCGGATGTCGAGGTCGTGCGAGGCCAGCATGAAGCCCGCGCCGAGCCCTTCGAGCGATTGCAGCACCTTCAGCCGCTTTTCCGCCTGCGCCGTGATCTGCCGGTTCGGCGGGAAGGTGAAGAGCGCATAGGCGCGGATCTTCGAACGGCCGACGCGCCCGCGCAGCTGGTAGAGCGCCGCGAGGCCGAACATGTCGGCGCGATGCACGATCAGGGTGTTGGCGGTCGGGATGTCGAGCCCGGACTCGACGATCGCGGTGGAGAGCAGCACGTCGTACTGCCCTTCGTAGAAGGCGGTCATCACGCCTTCCAGTTCCGTCGCCGCCATCTGCCCGTGCGCCACCGCGACCTTCGCCTCGGGGATCTCCGAGGCCAAGAAAGCCTTGGCCTCGTCGATGTCCTCGATCCGCGGACAGACATAGAAGGTCTGGCCGCCGCGATAACGCTCGCGCAGGATCGCCTCGCGGACGATCAGCGGATCGAAGGGCGCGACGAAGGTCCGGACCGCCAGTCGATCGACGGGCGGCGTCGCGATGATGGAAAGCTCGCGGACGCCCGTCAGCGCCAATTGCAGCGTGCGCGGGATCGGCGTGGCCGACAGCGTCAGCACATGGACTTCGGCGCGAAGCTCCTTGAGTCGCTCCTTGTGGCTCACCCCGAAATGCTGCTCTTCGTCGACGACGAGAAGGCCCAGATCCTTGAATTGGATCACTTTGCCCAGCAGCGCATGCGTGCCGACGACGATGTCGACCGTGCCGTCCGTGATGCCCTTCTTCGTCTCGCTCATGTCCTTGGCGGAGACGAAGCGGGACGCCTGCCGCACCACGATCGGCAGCCCTTGGAACCGCGTCGAGAACGTCTTGAAATGCTGGCGCGCGAGCAGCGTCGTCGGCACCACGACCGCGACCTGCTTGCCGGAAATCGCGGTCGCGAAGGCCGCCCGCAGGGCGACCTCCGTCTTGCCGAAGCCGACGTCGCCGCAGATCAGCCGGTCCATCGGATGGCCGGAGGCGAGATCCCCCAACACGGCGTCGATGGCGTTGCTCTGGTCCTCCGTTTCCTCATAGGGGAAGCGGGCGGCGAATTCGTCATAGGCTCCGGAGGGGGGCTCCAGCTTCGGCGCTTCCTTGAGCAGCCGCGCTGCCGCGATCTTGATGAGCGCATGCGCCATCTCGCGGATGCGCTGCTTCATCTTGGCCTTGCGCGCCTGCCAAGCCCCGCCGCCCAACCGGTCGAGCGGAACCTCGGTCTCCTCGGAGCCGTAGCGCGACAGCAATTCGAGATTTTCGACCGGCAGGAACAGCTTGTCCCCGCCCGCATAATGCACCTCGACGCAGTCGTGCGGCGCGCCCGCGGCGTCGATGGTCTGAAGTCCGACGAAGCGGCCGATGCCGTGATCGACATGCACCACGAGATCGCCCGGCGTCAGCGAGCCGACCTCGGAGATGAAGTCCTGTGCGCGCTTGGACCGACGCGCACGACGCACGAGACGGTCGCCCAGAATGTCCTGCTCGCCGATCACCGCGAGATCGTCGGTCTCGAAGCCCGTCTCGAGACCCCACACGGCGAGCCCGGTCTTTCCGGGCGACAGCTTCAGCGCGTCGCCGAGCGTCGCGACGGGCTCGAGCGGCTTCAATCCGTGATCCGCGAGGACATGCGAGAGCCGTTCGCGCGCGCCGTCCGACCATGCGGCGACCAGCACGCGCTTGCCGTCCTTCTGCAAGTCCCGCGCATGCGCCGTGACCGCATCGAAGACGTTGACGCTTTCCCCGGCCTCCGCGCGCTGTCGCTCCGGCGCGAAGCTGCGGCCGGGCCGGCCGCCCGCATCGACCACGCCGCGGCCGTGGTCCTCCGGCAGGGCGAAGGGCGAAAGCGTCACGCCTGCCGTCCGGCTCGTCCGCTCCGCGAATTCCTCGGCCGACAGATACAACGCGTCCGGCGGCAGCGGCTTGTAGGGCGTCGCCCCCGGCGTCGGCTTGGCGAGCGCCGCGGCGCGCGCGTCGTAATGATCCTTCACCGTGGCGAGGCGTTCCGCCGCCGCCTCCTGCACATTCGGATCGAAGACGAAGGGCGCGTCCTCCGTGTAGTCGAACAGCGTGTCGAGCCCGTCATGGAAGAGCGGGAGCCAATGCTCCATACCGGGATGACGACGCCCTTCGCTCACCGCCTCATAAAGCGTGTCGTCGCGGGTCGCGGCTCCGAAGAGCGAGAGATAATTCTGCCGGAAACGACGGATCGTTTCCGTCGTGAGGCGCACCTCGCTCATCGGCACGAGATCGAGCGAGCGCAACTGCCCGACCGAGCGCTGTGTCTCGGGATCGAAGCTCCGGATCGACTCCAGCGTATCGCCGAAGAAGTCGAGGCGGACGGGATCGGGCATGCCCGGCGCGTGAAGATCGACGATGCCGCCCCGGACGGCGAATTCGCCCGTTTCGCGGACGGTCGCCGTGCGCTGGAAGCCGTTTCCTTCAAGCCAAGCGGCGAGTTGCGTCGTGTCGACCATGTTCCCCGGCGCCGCGGAGAAGCTCTCGGCCGCCATCAGATCCCGCTTCGGCACGCGCTGGACGAGCGTGTTCGCGGTGACGATCAGGATCCGGGGACGATCCTCGCCCGAGCGCGACCGCGCCAGCCGAGACAACACGGTAACGCGCCGCGCCGAGATCGCGGCGTTCGGCGAAGACCGGTCATAGGGCTGGCAATCCCAATTGGGGAAGCTCAGCACTTCGATGTCGGGAGCGACGAAGCCGAGCCCCGCCTCGAGCGCCGCCTGTCGGCCGCCGTCGCGCGCCGCCATCACGAGCGCCGCGGGACGTTCCGGCCCTTTCCGCGAGAGCGCCCGCGCCAGATCCGCGAGGATCAGAACGTCGAGGCCCTCGGGCACGGATCCGAGCGTCGCCCGCTCCCGCTTGGCGATGAGGGCGAGAATGCGGTCGAGGGCGGCTTTCATGCGAAAAGGGAAACCTCATGCGGCCCCGCAGGGCCGGTCGGGAGCGTCGGTCGAGGACGCGAAGGCCGGGTATGGATTCCGCGCGCTCAGGCGTGGAGCGGCTCGATATGGGTGTGGAATTCGCGCAGCTTGCGGAAGACGGGCGTGTCGTAATTCGACGGCACCTCGTTTCCGTTGACGATCCAGCTGAACAGGTCGCGATCCGGAACTTCGATCAGAAGTTCGAAATCGTCGAGCTCCTCGGTCGACAGCGCGCCGATCTCCTTGTCGGCGAACTTCCCCATGATCAGGTCCATCTCCCGCATGCCGCGATGCCAGGAGCGGAAGAGGATCTTTCGGCGACGGGGATCGAGGTCTGCGCTGGAACGCGTGCTGCCGGACATTCGGAAACCCTGCGGATGGGGATGGGGATCGAGCGCGGGTTATAGCGGCGCAGGACCGCGATGGGGAGGGGGGCGAACGGTCGCGTTCAAAGCTTCTCCCGCGCCGCGGCGAGCGCTTCGGGCGTATCGAGGTCGAGCGCGACGGCCGCATCGTCCACGGGAACGACGACGACCCGTTCCGCCCGCCCTTCCAACAGCTTCCGCGCGCCCGCATCTCCGGAAAGACGCGTGACCTCTTCGAACAGCGACCGGGACAGAACGACGGGATTACCCCATGCACCGTCGAGACTCGGCACGGCGGCGATCGCGTCGGGTCGTTCCGCGAGCGCGGCGACCAGCCGGTCGATCAATCCGGGCGTGATGTCGGGCATGTCGCCCAAGAGGACGACCGCCGCTTCGACGTCCCCGGGCAAGGCCGCGATCCCCGCCCGGAGCGATGTGGAGAGACCTTCGGCGAAACGCGGGTTGAGCACGACCTCGACCGGGAAGCCCGCCGCGACGGCGGTGACCGCTTCGGCCTGATGTCCGGAAACCAGAACCGTCGGCCGTGCGACCGAAGCTTTTGCAGCCGAAAGAACGTGATGCACCATGGGCTTGCCGCGCAACACTTCAAGCAGTTTATTCGAACCCATCCGGCTGGAACGCCCCGCCGCGAGGATCACGGCCGCGCAGCGCATCAATGCTCCTCGCCCCGTTCGCGCGGCCGGCCGCGCTGGACGATCTCCATCAACAACCCGCCCACGCCCATCCGCGTGATGTCGGCCTTGGTGACGGGCACGCCCGCGAGAAGTCGCTGCAGAACCCAGTCGAAGCCGTTCTCCTTCGGGCTTCGCGCGCAGCCCGGCGCACCGAGCACGGGCTTGCCGCCGACGGCGCCGACCAGCAGCAGATTGCCGGGATCGACGGGCATGCCGAAATGCTCGATCCGGCCTCCCGCGGCCTCGAGCGCGGCGGGGATCACGTCGCGCCGGTCGGTGATGGCCGATGCCCCGAAAACGACGACGAGATCGACGTCCCGGGCGATCTCCGTGATCGCGGCGCGAAGCGCCTCGGGCTCATGCGGGACCGCGCGCTCCGCGACCACCGTCGCACCCGCCGGCGCAAGGCGCTCGCCCAGCACCGCCACCGTCTTCTTCACCACGCTCGGCTTCAATCCGGGCAGCAGCGTCGAGATCACGCCCACGCGCATCGGGGAAAAGGCGGCGACGCGGATCGCGGGCCCGGAGCCCAAGGCCTTTTCGGCGGCCTCCGCCACGAGCAGCGGAACCGCGAAGGGGATGATCTTCACGGTCCCGATCATTTCCCCCGCGACGACGGGCTTCCAAGCGGGAAGCGTCGCGACGGTCACGGCTTCGTCGACCATATTGAATTGGTCGATCGCCGCGGCGTCCACGATCAGAAGGCCCGCATGTTCGGCGAAGACGTTGGCGCGCCCGGTGAAGGGCTTGTCGACCCGCACGCCCTCCCCCGACGCGGCGCAGGCGAGCCGGAGCGCCGCCGCGTCCTCATGGAGATCGTCCGGCGCGAGCCGCGCGACGACGATCTCGGCGACGCCCGCCTCGGCGAGACGGGCGAGATCGTCGCGGGACAGCCGCGCGCCCTTCTTGATGACGAGATCGCCGGAACGCACCGAATGCGCCGCGATCGCGCCTTCGGCTTCGGCGACCGGAACGGGTCCGAATTTCATGCCGCCGCCGGAGCCTTCGCGTCGGCGCGCTTCGCGTCCGGGTCGAGCCGCAGCGCGGCGGTGATCTCGCCCATGATCGACAGCGCGATCTCCGCCGGGCTCACCGCCCCGATGGCGAGGCCGATCGGCGCGCGGATGCGCCCGATCTCCGCCTCGGAGAAGCCCGCCTCCTTGAGCCTTTCCACGCGACGGCCATGCGTCTTCCGCGAGCCGAGCGCGCCCACATAGAAGCAGTTCGAATGCAGCGCGATGCGCAGGCCCGGATCGTCGATCTTCGGGTCATGCGTCAGCGCGACGAAGGCCGTGTAGCGGTCGACGCCGAGCTTCGGCAACGCCTCGTCCGGCCAAGCCGCGATCACGGGAACGTCGGGGAAACGCTCCGGGGTCGCGAAAGCCGTGCGCGGATCGACGACGACCACGTCGTGCCCCAGCACCTTGGCGATCGGCGCGAGCGCCTGCGAGATATGAACCGCGCCGAGGCAGAGAATGCGCAGCGGCGGCGTCTGGACCGCAAGAAAACGCGGCCCCTCGGGCGTCTCGACGGTCCCGCTCTTTCCCGAGCGGATCGCGGCGGCGAGGATGTCGGCGAGCGGGTCCGACGCGATGTCGGCCTCCCGCACGAGCCTTTGCTCGCCCGAGGCCGTGTCGGTCACCACCACCGTCGCGCGGCGCGCCGCGCGCTCGGCATTCAGTTCGGAGAGAAGGGAGAGCTTCATCCGTCCACCTTCTCGACATAGACGGCGATCTTGCCGCCGCAGGACAGGCCGACGCGCCAAGCGGTCTCGTCGGCGACGCCGAATTCGAGGAGCCGCGGCTTGCCG
>JAIXTT010000053.1 GCA_027483795.1 Hyphomicrobiales bacterium | reverse complement strand
TTCGCGTTGAAGGCCTTGCAGAATTCCATGATGTTCAGGCCGCGCTGACCGAGCGCGGGACCGATCGGGGGCGACGGGTTCGCCGCGCCGGCCGGCACCTGAAGCTTGATGTAGCCCGTGATCTTCTTCGCCATGGGGCTGCTTGCTCCGATGAACTCCGTGCGGACCTCGCGGCCCGTGCGGAGCGGTTGCAGTTCGTGGTGCGGCACGAACTCCCGGCGGCGAAACCGGGCATGCCTCCCACAGTGAAAACCCCGGCGCGGGCGCCGGGGGATGCGGTCGTCTACCCGAAGGGAACGACCGATGCAAGGGAGGGAGAAGGCGGAGGGCGATGGAACGTCGGTCGTCGGTCGAGCCGACGCGCCCTCGAAATCAGACCTTCTCGACCTGTCCGTATTCCAGTTCGACCGGCGTGGCGCGGCCGAAGATGGACACCGCGACCTTCAGGCGCGAACGCGCCTCGTCGACTTCTTCCACGACGCCGTTGAACGAGGCGAAGGGGCCGTCGGCCACCCGAACCTGCTCGCCGATCTCGAAGGAGATCGTGGTCTTCGGGCGTTCGACGCCCTCGGCCACCTGCCCCTTGATCCGCTCGGCCTCGCGCTCGGGGATCGGCATCGGCTTGTTGTCCGCGCCGAGAAAGCCCGTGACCTTCGGGGTGTTCTTGATGAGATGGAAGACGTCGTCGGTCAGATCGCACTTCACGAGCACGTAGCCCGGGAAGAACTTCCGTTCCGCGTCGACCTTCCGGCCGCGACGCACTTCGACGACCTTCTCGGTCGGAACGAGAACCTCGTCGAACTCCTCCTCGAGGCCGCGCTGCGGGGCCTGATCGCGGATCGACTGCGCGACCTTGTTCTCGAAGTTCGAATAGGCGTGAACGATGTACCAGCGCTTGGCCATGACCTGTCCGTCTCCCCTCAGCGGCCGACGCCGAGCACGAGCCCGATGCCCCACTTGATGACCATGTCCGCCAACAGGAAGAAGATGCCCGCGACGACGACCATGAGGAAGACGAGACCCGTCGTGACGAGCGTCTCCTTCCGGGTCGGCCAAGTCACCTTGGACGCCTCGGCCCGTGCTTCCTTCAGAAATCCGAAAAGGTTCGCCATTGTGTCGTCCGCGCCCGAGGCGCGCTCGGCCTTTCTATCGCGATTCCGTCGAAACGGGAGAGCCGTTCCGTCCGTTTTCCGCCGTCCTGCCAATCCGCTGGCAGGAGTGGAGGGACTCGAACCCCCAACCCCCGGTTTTGGAGACCGGTGCTCTAACCAGTTGAGCTACACTCCTAGTTCCAAACGAAGGCGGCGGCCCTCGGAGGTCCGCCGTCCGGCGCGGTTATTGGCATGCTGCGGGGCGTTTTGCAAGCGCTCCGGGCCCTCGGCGGGCGATACCCGCGCCATTGTTCGGTAACGATCATCCCTCTATCCTGAGAACGGTTTTTTTGCTCTCCGGATCGATTTTCGATGTTCGATTGGTTCGCCCGCGACATTGCCGGCTTCTTGACGGCTTTCGCGCTTTTTCCCTTGGCGGTCGTCTTCCCGGGGGCGCTCCTGTTCAGGGCGTTCCTGCCTTCCGAATGGCGCGAGACCTCGGCCGAACGCCGCCTCGGCCTGTCGCTCCTCTGCGGCTTCGCGGCTTGGCCCGTGGTTCTTTCGCTCGTGGGCCATGCGGGGCCGCGAGCGATCCTCGGCGCCGCCGTCATCGGTTGTGCCGCAGGCCTTCGGGAACTCGTCCGAGCCATGCCGCGCATGAAGGGGTCCTTCAGGCTCACGGTCGCGGCGGTCGTCCTCGCCGTGGCGGGTGCGGCGGCGCTCTTCAATCTGCTGCCTTGGCTGACGGAGGACGGCTTCCGCCTGAGCGCGGTCACGTTCGACGGCCAGAAGCATGTCGCCGTGACGCGGATGATCGTAGAGACGGGCATCCCGCCGAAGAACCTGCTCTGGACCATGGAGGCGCCGGCCGAAGACCTTTCGGCCCTCGGCTATTATTTTCAATTCCACACCCTCCTCGCCGCCGTGTTGCTCCTGAGCGGCGACCTCGTCGAAGCGCGCCATGCGCTCCACGCTTCGATGCCGTGGCTCCTCCTGGCCCATTACGTCCTGATCCTCGAAATCCTCCGCGCGGTCACGGGCGGATCGCCGGCGCCGAAGCTGCGGGCGGCGGCGGCGGGAGCCCTTCTGTTCGTCGGCGGCTACGGCATCCAATCGGCGCTCACGCAGGGCTTCTGGCTGACGACCAACGATCAGGTCCTGCTGTTCTTCGGTGGAACGCGGTGGGTTCCTCAGCATCATGCGGGCGGTCTGTCCGCCGTTTTCGGCCTGATGCTGCTCGCTCGAGGGGCCGGTGCCGTCGGTCTGCCGGACCGCGCGCGGATCGGCATTCTCGCCGCGACGGCTCTCGGCAACGCGCTCGCCTCGTCGGTTCCCGTCGGGGTGGTCGCCGCCGCGACCGGCGTGCTGTGGCTTGCGACCGTCGCCCTTCGCCGCGACATCGCCGCCGTCCGATGGGCCGCGGCCGTCGGAACGGGCGCGGCGCTGACCGCATTGCCGGTGCTGGTCACCCTGGCCGCCACCCATGGAACGGCCCACGGGGAAAGGGGGCTCGTCTTCGCGCTGCGCAATCCCCCCCTCTTCCCGGAGATGAGCGCTCCGATCTTCGCGCCGATCAATACATCGCTTTTCTATGCCGTTCACTTCGGCATCTTGTTGCTCGGAGCGATCGTCTGCCTGACGGCGTTCCGCTCGCGCCTGCGCCATTCGCCGGAGGCGATGATCCTCGCCATGGCGGCATGCGCCGCGATCATCCTCGCCACCTTCGTGAAGTCGAACGTCATCAACAATGATTTCGGCTGGCGGGCTCCGATCCCGGCGGTCATCGTCCTTGCCGTGCTGACGGTGATCGCCGTCGAGAACGCGGCCGCGATGAACCGTGCGCTCCGGGCCTTGTTGTTGGCCGCCTTCTGTTTGGGATTGTTCGAAACCGGCGTGCACGTCGTCGTCGAACTACGGCCCGAAGAGGATAATCCGTCGCATCGCAGTCCCGGCTTCCGCGGGCTCTGGGAGGAGATCGATCGGCGACTGCCGGCCGACGCCGTCGTCCAATTGCGCCCGACCCTGAATCCCTTCGTGGCGGATCACTTCTACCGGATACGCGGGTCGGCCATGGGGGACGTCCATCATGCCGTCGTCTACGGACGGTCGACGAAGGAAGCATTCCGCCGGCGGGATGAACTCGATCCCCTCTTCTCCGACACGAGGCTGTCGTTCGACGAGGCGCGGCGGCTCGCGCGGAGGTTCCGGATCGACTTCGTCGCCGTCGAGAACGTGGACCCCGTCCGGAACGCCCCCGAGGCTTGGCCGCAAACGCTCCGCCCGGTCTTCGAGACGCAGCAATTCCGCGTCTACGACGTCAGGGAATGAGGGACGCGACGCCACGAACCGCCCCGTCGGAGCCCCCGCCCCGTCGGCCCTGCTCGTTCATTTTTTCGGACCATCAGCTTCATGATCGATTGGATCCTGCACGACGTGACGGCGTTCGCCGTCGCTCTGGCCCTCGTTCCGGCGGTCGTGCTCCTGCCGGGTGCGCTGTCGTTCCGGCTTGCGCTTTCGTCGGAATGGCGCACGGCTTCGCCGGAGCGCCGCCTCGGCCTGTCGCTTCTCTTCGGCTTCTCGGCATGGCCGGTGGTTCTCGGGCTGATCGGCCATGCGGGCCCCGCCGCGATGGTCTTCGTCACCGTTCCCGTCGCCCTTGCCGGCGGATGGTTCCTGCTTCGTGCAACGCCGCGCCTGACGACGTCCTTCCGCGTCCGCGCCGCCGCGGCGGTCTTCGCCGTCGCGAGCCTTTGCGCGCTCTTGCTTTCGCTGCCTTGGGCGACTTCCGAAGGCTTCCTTTACCACTACGTGATTTGGGACGCTCAGAAGCACGCCGCCGTCACGCGGATGATCATCGAGACGGGCGCGCCTCCCCTGAACATTTACTGGACGCTCGAAGCGCCGGAAACGGCATTTCCGCGGCTGGGCTATTACTGGCAGTTCTACAACCTGCTCGCCGTCGTTTCCTTGCTGAGCGCAGGTGCCGTCGAAGCGCGCGTCGCCGTGTTCGCCGTCCAGCCGTGGCTGCTCGTCGCCCTCTATGCATTGATGCTAGAGATCCTGCGCGCGATCGCACCGGCCTCGCCTCACCCGCGGCTCCGCTCGGCGGCGGCGGCGGCCCTTCCGTTCGTCGGCGGATTTTGGCCCGAATTGCTTCGGACGGAAGGAATCTGGCCGAATTCGAACGATCATCTCGTTCTTCTGTTCCGGGGCGTCAGTTGGGTTCCGCAGCACTATGCGGCCGGGCTCTCCGCGATCTTCGGCCTCCTCCTGCTGGCACGCGCCTGTTCGCCGGACGGAAAAGCGGACCCGAGGCTCGGCCTCGTCGCCGCCATGGCCCTCTCGAACGCGCTCGCCTCGTCGGCGCCCGTCGGCGCCGTCGCGGGGGCTGCCGGCTGCATTTTCATGCTGCACGCCGTGCTGCGGCGCGATGCCCGGACGGTCCGCCTCGCAGGCGCGGTCGGAGCGGGCGCCGTGGTTCTCGCCCTTCCCGTCGTCGTGACCCTTCTCGCGACGCATGGGGCCGTGCATGAAGGCAAGGGTCTCGCCTTCGCGATAAGAAACCCGCCGATCATCTCGGCGATGGAGAGCCGCGCATTCGCGCCGATCAACGCCGCCTTCTTCTACCTGGTCTTCCTCGGCATCCTCGCGCTCGGGGCGTTCGTCTGCATGACGCGTTGTCGATCCCGCCTCCGCTCCTCGCCGGAACTCGCGATTCTCGGCATGACCACGGTCGCGTCCTTCCTGCTCGCAACTTTCGTCGAGTCGAACGTCCTCAACAACGATTTCGGATGGCGGGCCGTGATCCCCGCCGTCATCGTCCTCGTCGTACTCACGATCGTCGCGGTCGAGGACGCGCCGACGATGTCGCCCCGTCTCAGGCAGGCCTTCGTCTTGGCCTTCATAATCGGCCTCGCCGAGACGTGCCTGAACATGGCACTGCAACTGCGGACGTTCGAAGACAATATTCCCGAGCGCAATCCCGGCTTCCGTACCCTCTGGGAAGAGATCGACCGCCGAACGCCGGCGGGCGCCGTCGTTCAGGTTCGTCCGCAATACGAACCCTTCATGGCCGATCAATTCCTCAGAACCCGCCCCACCGCATTGGGCGACGCGCATCACGCCGTCGTCTATGGGCGATCGGTCCGAGAAAGCCTGACGCGCAAAAGGTCCATCGATCCTCTCTTCACCGACACGACGCTGTCGTTCGACGACGCGCGGCGGCTGGCGCGGCGGTTCCGGATCGACTTCGTCGCGGTCGAGAACGTGGACCCCGTCCGGAACGCCCCCGAGGCCTGGCCGGGAGCGGCGAGGCTCTTCTTCGAAACTCCGAATTTCCGTGTCTACGATCTGCGCGAATGAGCCGCCCCGACGCAAGCGCAAGGCAAGCCGACGTTGTGCGTTTGTTCAGATTGCTCCGTCATTGTGCCGACGCTATGAGTTCGGTCGATTTAAGCTCTGATCGGTTTTGACATGCTTGATTGGTACATTCGCGACATCGCAGGTTTTTGGTTGGCGTTCGCGCTTTTTCCGCTGGTCGTACTGCTTCCCGGCGTCGCCCTCTTCCGGGGGGTTCTTCCGACGGAGTGGCGGTCGGCGACGCCCGAACGCCGCATCGGCTTCGGCTTGATCTTCGGCTTCGCCGTATGGCCGCTCGTGCTCGTCACGGTCGGTCGCGCGGGGATGTGGGTCATGCTCGCCGCCGCCCTGCCTGCGGCGATCTGCGGAGCCGCACTCCTTCTGAGGGAGAGGCCGCTTCCCCGGCTTTCCTTCGCCGTCAAGGCGGCGGCGATCGTCCTGGTGCTCTCGGCGCTCTTCACATTGATGCGCTCGCTGCCTTTGTCCACGCAGGACGGCCCGCTTCATCACATGAGCCTCTGGGACGCGCAGAAGCACGTCGCGGTCACGAAGATGATGCTGCAGACGGGCATCCCGCCGAAAAATCTGCTCTGGACGCTCGAAGGCGCGGACTCGGGGAGAGCGCTCCTCGGCTACTACTATCAATTCTACACGCTGCCGGCCCTCGTTCAGACGGCGAGCTTCGACTTGACGGAAGTCCGCCATGCCTTCTTCGCCTGCCAGGCATGGCTGCTTTTGGCATTCCACGTCCTGATCCTCGAAATCATTCGGTTCACCACGGGTCGTTCACCGGATCCGAAAATTCGTCACCTCGCCGCCGGCGGCCTTCTCTTCATGGGATCGCTGCTGTCGAGCATGAAATTCGACGCTGCCTTCCTCGCTGCAAAGGAGCACTTCGTCAATTTCCTGTGGGGCGTGAGTTGGGTTCCGCAACACTACACGGGCGGCCTCGCGGCGGTGTTCGGGCTCATGCTGCTCGCCCGCGCAGGTACGCCCGCCCATGCGGCCTCATGGAGCGATCGTGCGAGGCTCGGCGCCGCGGCCGCCATGTCCTTGTCGAACGCACTCGCCTCTTCGGTTCCCGTCGGCGTCGTCGCAGCGACGGTAGGTACGATCTGGCTGCTCGACGCTCTGCGGCGGCGCGACACGTCGTCCGCACTTTTCTCTCTGATCGTCGGGACCACCGCCACGATCATGGCGCTGCCCGTCGTCATCACCATGCTCGCCACGCACGGTCAGGTCCATGACGGCAAAGGGATCGTCTTTGAAGTTCGGAACCCCTACGTCTTCGAGGCGATGAGCCACCCGATCTTCGCCCTGATCAATACGCCGATCTTCTATGCGGTCCATCTCGGCATTTTTCTTCTCGGGACGATCGTCTGCCTGAAGCTCTTCCGTTCGAAATTGGTACGCTCACCGGAAACCGAAATGCTCGCGGTGACGGCCGTCGTTTCGATCCTGTTGGCGACCTTCGTCCGATCGAACATCATGAACAACGACTTCGGCTGGCGCGCGATCATACCCGCGCAGGTCGTCTTCGCCGTGCTGACCGTCATCGCGATCGAGCACTTGGCCAAGGTCCCCGGACGGCTTCGCAACGCCTTCGCCGCCGCATTCATCCTCGGACTTGTGGAAACGGGCCAGACGGTGGTGGCCCATCTGCTTCCGAACGAGGACAACATTCCATCCCGAAACTTCGCGGTCCGGACGCTCTGGGACGAAATCGATCGACGACTCCCGCCCGACGCGATCGTTCAGCTGCATCCCTACGACAAGGCTTTCATCGCCGCCACCCTTTACAGAACACGTTGGGCGGCGATGGAAGACGCACACCACGCCGTGGTCTACGGCCTATCCGAAGAGGAGGTCAACGCAAGATGGAGAGTGCTCCTGAAGGTCTTCTGGGACGGTGAAACCTCGGTCGAGGAGGTCCGCCGGGCCGCAAGACGCCTCCGGATCGACTTCATCGCAGTGGAGAACGTCGATCCCGTCTGGAAAGACCCCAACGGATGGCCGCATCGGGTGCAGCCCTATTTCGTGTCCCCGGGCTTCCAAGTCTACGACATGCGGGACGGGGCGACCTCAGCCCGATGAACGCAAAAAAGGGGAGCCGCGAGGCTCCCCTTTTTCCTTCCGTCGCTTGCGCGACGATGATTACTCGATGATCGAAGCGACGACGCCCGCACCGACGGTGCGGCCGCCTTCGCGGATCGCGAAGCGCAGCTTCTCTTCCATCGCGATCGGAACGATCAGTTCCACTTCCATCGCGATGTTGTCGCCCGGCATCACCATCTCGGTGCCCT
>JAIXTT010000044.1 GCA_027483795.1 Hyphomicrobiales bacterium | reverse complement strand
CCGCTTCCGCCAGAACCTTCGTGATCGCAGCCGTCAAAGACGTCTTGCCGTGGTCGACGTGACCGATCGTGCCGATGTTGCAGTGCGGCTTGGTCCGCGAGAACTTTTCTTTGGCCATTGCGCTGGTCTCGATCCTCATGGCCGGCACGGCCGGCGGATTGAAAGAACGGCGAGCGCTTAGAGCGTTTTCGGCTCGAGCGCAAGCGGGCGACGCGACGCACGCGGCCGGCCGTCCGCCGCGACCGCGGACGGGGCATGCAGGACGGTCGCGAGGGAAGAGGAAGTTGGAGCGGGTAGAGGGAATCGAACCCTCGTATTCAGCTTGGAAGGCTGCTGCTCTACCATTGAGCTATACCCGCCCGGGCCGTTCCCGGCCGCGACGGTGATCTACACGATCGCGGTCCGGGAGACGAGAGGATTTTTGGAGGATCGAACCTCGTCCGGCGCTCGTTCCTTACTCGGAAGAGGTGAACCGATCCTTGCCGTCGGCGGAGCGAAGCGCTTGGAAAGCGTCGACGACCCGAGCCGTCGCGACGTCGTCCCGGACCATGCCGCCGGCGTCGACGGCCCGCATCAGCGCATCGACCCGACGTCCCGCGATCAGAGCTTCGGGCAGGATTTCCGCCAGAGGCGCGAGCACGAAGGCCCGCTCCGTCACGCGGGGATGCGGCACATGGAGGTCGGGTTCGTCGACGATCCGATCTCCGAACAGGATGATGTCGATGTCGAGCGTCCGCGGTCCCCACCGTTCGATCCGCTCTCGGCCTTCGCTCCGCTCGACGGCCAGCACGAGATCGAGCAGCGCCCGCGGGGAGAGTTCCGTCCGTCCCGCCGCCGCCATGTTGAGGAAGTCGGGCTGGTCCGTCTTCCCCCAAGGCGGCGTCCGCCGGACCGAGGAGATCGCCTCGAGCCGCGCGCCCCCTCGGGCCAATGCGCCGAAGGCGCGGCCGAAGGCGCCGGCGACGTCGCCGATATTGCCGCCGAGCGACAGGACGAAGGTGTCCGTCGGGTTCATTCAGCGCGACTCGAATTCCGCCCGCGTGATCTCGACGTCGACGCCGACGCCTCCGATCCTCTGGGGGAGAGGCGGATCGAGTTTGCGGATCGACAACGACACGGCCTGCACCGCGGGGAAGCGCTCGAAGCTCGCGCCGACGAGGGCGACGGCTGCGGTTTCGAGAAGTTTATGCGTCTTTTTGACGAAAATCGCATCGACCATGTCCACGACCGCTCCGTAGTCGACGGTCGATGCCAAATCTTCGGTTCCGCCGCTCCGAATATCGATCGAAAAAGCCAAGCTCAGCGCGAATTTCCGACCGGATTCCCGCTCGTGAGCGAACCATCCGTGATGCGCGTGAACGACCAGATCCTCGACGACGACGCGTGCCTTCACGACCGTGCCTCCCCGGCTCCGCGGATCGCGGCGACGACCGCGAAGGCCTCCCGATGCGCTCCGACGTCATGCGCCCGGATGATGTCGGCCCCGTTGAGCAAGCCGTAGACCGCCCCGGCGACCGAGCCGATCACCCGATCCGCCGCGACGCTGCGTCCGGTCGCGATCCCGATCATCCGCTTGCGCGAAACCCCGAGCAGGACCGGCAGCCCGAAATGCGCCTTGAGTTCCGGAAGCCGGGCGCAGAGTTCCAGACTCTGAGCATTGGACTTGGCGAAGCCGATGCCCGGATCGATGACGATCCGGTCCCGCCGGACCCCCGCCTTCAAGGCGATGTCGATCGAGCCTTCGATAAAGGAGCAGACGTCCTCGAAGACGTCGATCGAAGCGTCCTCGACATGGCGGTTGTGCATCAGGACGCAGGTGACGTCCGCGTCGGCGCAGACCTTGGCCATGTCGGGATCATGTCGGAAACCCCAAACGTCGTTCACGATCGAAGCACCCGCCCGCACGGCCGCCGCGGCGACCGGCGCCTTCGTCGTATCGATCGAGATCGGCACGGAAACTCTGCCGCGAAGCGCCTCGAGGACCGGGACGATCCGGCCGAGTTCCTCTTCCGTCGAAACCGGAACATGTCCCGGCCGCGTGGATTCACCGCCGATGTCGAGGATGTCCGCGCCTTCCGCCACGAGTCGCTCCGCATGCGCGGCCGCTGCGTCGCGCGCATGGAAAAGCCCACCGTCCGAAAAGGAATCGGGCGTCACGTTCACGATGCCCATCAGAAGCGGGCCTGATCGCGGATCGAGAGGCATTTCGGGGCTCGATTGCATGGCGTCCGCCGATCGACGGCCGCTTCGCCCGGCTTGATAAAGGATCGCTCGAAAAACGCCACCCGCCCGGGCGCGATCAGACGGAGGCGGCCTTGCCGCCCTTCGCCCACAGCTCCTGCTCCACGGTCTCGACCGCGCCCGGGCGTGCGGCGCGGATGCGGGCCAGAGCCTCGTCGGGCGCAACGCCGCATTCGACGAGGAGCCTCGTCGCGACCATGCCCGAGCGCCCGAGCCCGCCACGGCAATGGATCAGCACGTCGCCGCCGCGGCGGATGAACTCGCGAAGCGTCCGGCTCGTCTCCGCCCATTCGGCTTCGAACCGCGCATCGGGCGTCGAGAAGTCACGGATGGGACGATGCAGCCACGCCATCCTGCGGGCCGCGGCCTCCTCGCCGATGTCGGAGATCCCGAGTTCGCGGAGTTCGCTCTCCTCGACGAGCGTGAGCACGGCGACGGCACCCCACCAGGCGACGGCGTCCAGATCGCTTTCCAGATCACGCGGCACGCCGCCCGGAACGTCCCCGTCCCTGCGGCCGGGCGCGAAGGCGATGCCGATGCGGCCCGAAGACGGGTCCGGCCGGATTTCGGCGATCGGAAGCGGAGCGGGGTCGCGCGGCACATCATCGGTCATGCGCGATCGGAACCCGAAACGCGGCCTCGGATCAAGCGCAAGCCGGGGGGCGCGGCCTCAGCTCCTCAGCCCCGGAGCTTCGCGCCCGGTCCGCGCGACATATTCGGTGTAGCCGCCGCCATAGACCTGCGCGCCTTCGGGCGTGAGTTCGAGAACCCGGTCCGACAAGGCCGCAAGGAAATGCCGGTCATGGGAGACGAAGAGCATCGCCCCTTCGTAATTCGCCAGCGCTTCGACCAGCATGTCCTTCGTCGTCATGTCGAGATGGTTCGTCGGCTCGTCCAGCACGAGGAAATTGGGCGGATCGAAGAGCATTTTGGCCATCACGAGCCGCGCCTTCTCGCCGCCCGACAGCACGCGGCACTTCTTCTCCGCGTCGTCGCCGGAGAAGCCGAAACAGCCCGCGAGAGTGCGCAGAGCCCCCTGCCCCGCCTGCGGGAAGGCGTCCTCGAGCGATTGGAAGACCGTCCGCTCGCCGTCGAGAACTTCCATCGCATGCTGCGCGAAATAGCCCAGCTTGATGCTTCCGCCGATCTGCACCCGGCCCTCGTCCGGCGTCGTCGCCCCGATCACGAGCTTGAGGAGGGTCGATTTGCCCGCCCCGTTGACCCCGAGAACGCACCAGCGCTCCTTGCGGCGGATCGCGAAGTCGAGCCCCGCATGAATGCTGCGGTCGCCGTAGCGCTTGTGGACGCCCTTGAGCGTCACGACGTCCTCGCCCGAACGCGGTGCGGGCGGAAAGTCGAACGTCACGGTCTGGCGACGTTTCGGCGCTTCGACGCGCTCGATCTTGTCGAGTTTCTTCACGCGACTCTGCACCTGAGCGGCGTGGGAAGCGCGCGCCTTGAAGCGCTCGATGAACTTGATCTCTTTGGCGAGCATCGCCTGCTGACGCTCGAACTGGGCCTGCTGCTGCTTCTCGGCCAGCGCGCGCTGGCGGTCGTAGAAGTCGTAATCGCCGGAATAGGAGGTGAGCGAGCCGCCGTCGATCTCGACGATCTTGTTGACGATGCGGTTCATGAATTCGCGGTCATGCGAGGTCATGAGGAGCGCGCCGTCATAAGCCTTCAGAAAATTCTCGAGCCAGATCAGGCTTTCGAGATCCAGATGGTTCGACGGTTCGTCGAGCAGCATCGCGTCCGGCCGCATCAGCAGGATCCGGGCGAGCGCCACGCGCATCTTCCAGCCCCCCGAAAGATTGCCGACGTCGCCGTCCATCATCTCGGGCGTGAAGCTCAGTCCCGCCAGCACTTCGCGGGCGCGGCCGTCGAGGGCATAGCCGTCCAACTCCTCGTAGCGGGCCTGGACTTCGCCGTAGCGGGCGAGGATCGCGTCCATCTCGTCGAGGCGGTCGGGGTCGACCATCGCCGCTTCCAGATCACGAAGCTCGGCCGCGACTTCGCTGACGGGTCCCGCACCGTCCATGACTTCGGCCACGGCGCTGCGGCCCGCCATCTCGCCCACGTCCTGGCTGAAATAGCCGATGGTGATGCCGCGCTCGACGACGACGCTGCCTTCGTCCGGCTGGTCCTCCCCGGTGATCATCCGGAAGAGCGTCGTCTTTCCCGCCCCGTTCGGGCCGACGAGGCCGACCTTTTCGCCGCGCTGGATCGCGGCGGAGGCCTCGATGAAGAGGATGCGGGAGCCGTTCTGTTTGCCGACGTCGTCGAGGCGGATCATGGGTCGCGAATTCCGGAGAGTGGAAGCGCGCGGAAGCCAGGCCGCACGCGAGGCTCACGATGGAGGACGAAGGCCGAAGAAAGGAAAGTGGTGGGGGAAGCAGGACTCGAACCTGCGAAGGCTTAGCCAGCGGATTTACAGTCCGCCCCCTTTGCCGCTCGGGACATTCCCCCACGGTCCATGCCCGAAGGCCGGACGATTGCGCCGTGCCCGAGGGCGACGGTGCGCGCGGTTTATGGTGGTCCGCCCGATCTCTGTCAACACGAAAAGGTTTCGATCGGGACGTTTGCAGGAAGGCCCGGGACCGTGCGATTGAAGACGCCGCAGGAGACCCCGCCGTGAAGCGTTCCCGACCCTATGATCCTCTTTCCAAAGGCGGACGACCGCCTCGCGACGGGGCGGACGGACGACGCGACCGCGGCCCGGAAAACGGGCGCCGGGATTCCGGAAAACCCCATCGTCAGCAGGACCGTCCGGGCATCGAACCGCCCCGCCACGGTCGCGTGATGCTCTACGGCGTCCATGCCGTGCATGAGGCTCTCCGCAACCCGAAACGGCGGATCCATCGGATCCTTGCCGGCGAGAATGCGCTGCAGAGACTTCAAGACGCCGGGATCGCTCCGGGCAAGGCCGAAATCCTGCACGTCAGGCCCGAGGAACTCGATCGGGCGCTCGGGCCGGACGCGGTGCATCAAGGCATCGCGATCGAAGCCGAGCCGCTCCCCTCCCCCGCTCTCGAGGATCTCGCGCCCGAAGGCGTCGTGATCGTCCTCGATCAGGTCACCGATCCGCACAATGTCGGCGCCATCCTCCGGACGGCGGCGGCCTTCGCCGCCAAGGCGCTGGTCCTCACGGAACGCCACAGCCCCGGCGCCACGGGCGTGCTGGCGAAGGCGGCCTCGGGCGGGCTGGAACACTGCCCGATCATCCATGTCGGCAATCTTGCTCAGGCGCTCGTCAAGCTCGGAGATCTCGGTTTCCTGAGGATCGGGCTCGACTCCGAAGGCCCCGCGGACCTTCGCGATCTCGCTCCGGAACCGCCGGTGGCGCTCGTTCTCGGAGCCGAAGGCAAAGGACTGCGCCGCTTGACGCGCGAGCGTTGCGATGCATTGGCGCGCCTCGACATGCCGGGAGCGATCCGGAGCCTGAACGTCTCCAACGCCGCCGCTCTGGCACTTTTCTCGGTCTGCAAGGCGCGCTGAAGCGCGGCCGAGCGCGGATCGAGCCCCTTCGGCGTTTTTTCTACGCTGCACCGCACACATAGACGAAGTGCCGGCACGACGATCCCGCCCCTCGCGTCTATATTCTACGTATTGAATATGGGTTTTACCGGACCCGGAGACGCCGGCCTCGAGCGCCGGCCGGAGTTCGGCCTCGCACCACGAACTGGGGGAAACGAGACATGACCATGGCAGCCACCACGGACGCCAAGAAAGTGCGTCCGATGACGAAAGAGGAGAAGCGGGTCATCCTCGCTTCGTCCCTCGGCACCGTCTTCGAATCGTACGACTTCTATCTTTACGGCGCGCTCGCCGTGATGATCGGCGCGCAATTCTTCTCCGCCTTCGACGTCGCGACCCGCAACGTCTTCGCCCTGCTCGCCTTCGCGGCGGGCTTCCTCGTGCGCCCCTTCGGCGCGCTGGTGTTCGGTCGCCTCGGCGACCTCGTCGGCCGCAAATACACCTTCCTGATCACCATTCTGATCATGGGCCTGTCCACCTTCGCGGTGGGCCTGCTTCCGAGCTATGCAGCGATCGGCTGGCCCGCGCCCGTGATCCTGATCGTTCTGCGCATGCTGCAGGGCCTCGCGCTCGGCGGCGAATACGGCGGTGCGGCGGTCTATGTGGCCGAACACGCTCCGGTCGGTCGTCGCGGCTTCTACACCGCGTGGATCCAGACGACGGCGACGCTCGGCCTGCTGCTGTCGCTCATCGTCATCCTCAGCCTCCGCCTTTATCTCGGTGAGAAGGACTTCGCGGATTACGGCTGGCGCATTCCGTTCCTCGGTTCGGCCGTGCTGCTCGTGATCTCCGTCTGGATCCGTCTGCAGATGCATGAATCCCCTGCCTTCCAGAAAATGAAGGAAGAGGGAACGCAGTCGAAGGCTCCGCTGTCGGAAGCGTTCGGCCAATGGAAGAACATGCGCCTCGTCATCATCGCGCTGCTCGGCATGGTCGCCGGACAGGCGGTGGTCTGGTACACGGGCCAGTTCTACGCCCTGTTCTTCCTGCAGAGCATCCTGAAGGTCGATCTTTTCACGGCGAACGTGTTGATCGCTTGGTCGCTGATCCTCGGCACCGGCGGCTTCATCTTCTTCGGCTCGCTGTCCGACCGTATCGGCCGGAAGCCCGTGATCCTCGCCGGTTGCCTGGTGGCGGCGCTGACCTTCTTCCCGCTGTTCCAGATGCTGACGAAGAACGCCAACCCGACGCTCGACAAGGCTCTGGCGACGGTGACCGTTCAGGTCGTCGCCGATCCCGCGAAATGCGGCTCGGTGTTCGACCCGGTGGGCATCCGGACCTTCACCGAACCCTGCGACGTGGCCCGCGTGGCGCTCGCCCGTTCGGCGATCAAATACGACTTCACGCCGGCCGCCGCGGGTTCGACCCCGAAGGTCGTCGTGAACGGCAAGGACGTGGCGATCGCTGCGGCCATCCCGGCCAACATCACCGCTCTCAGCGCGGCGGCGGTCGAGGCGGGCTATCCGAAGGCGGGCGACGCGTCGATCGTGAAGCTCAACTCGGTCGTTCCGAACACGGCTCAGGCCTGGAGCTGCATCCTGATCCTCACGATCCTGGTGCTCTACGTGACGGCCGTCTACGGCCCGATCGCGGCGGCTCTGGTCGAGTTCTTCCCGACCCGCATCCGCTACACCGCGATGTCGCTGCCCTACCATATCGGCAACGGCTGGTTCGGCGGCTTCCTGCCTCCGACGGCCTTCGCGATGGTGGCCGCCACGGGCGACATCTATTACGGCCTCTGGTACCCGGTGGTCATCGCGCTCGGCACCTTCGTCATCGGCCTGATCTTCGTGCCGGAGACGAACAAGCGCGACGTCTACGACGTGAAGTGACGACGGCGGGGCGGCCGAGCGCCGCCCCCTCCCGAACACGAAGAGGCCCCGCCGAACCGGCGGGGCCTTTTTTCGTCGGACGAAGCGTTCGATAAGGACGGATCCGCAGCCTCTCCCGCTTTAGGCCGCCGCCGAAGGGATGTTGGACCAAGCGGCGAACCACCCGGCGACGGCGGGCGGGGCTTGCGCCGGACAAGCCGTCTTGTTAGCCCATGGGCCGCGTCGCCGGATTAGCACAGCGGTAGTGCAGCGGTTTTGTAAACCGAAGGTCGGGGGTTCGATCCCCTCATCCGGCACCATTCCGTCCGCGAGGGGCGGGCCTTTCGTGCGCCGCCGCAAGCTCCCCGATTTACTGAAGCCGAACCCGCTCTAAACTTCCCGGAAGGCGCGGCGTCGCGCCTCGGTACGGCGGAGCCTCGGCATGGACGATTTTCCGAAGACGGAAGCGAATTACGCCCCGCTGACGCCGGTGCAGTTCCTGCGCAGGGCCGCCGCCGTGCACGGGCGGAAGACGGCGATCGTGCACGGCGAATTGCGGCGCAGCTATGCGGAGTTCGGCGCCCGCGCGCGCGCTCTCGCCTCGGCGCTCCGGAAGGCGGGGATCAGGCGCGGCGACCGCGTCTCCGTCATGTTGCCGAACATCCCCGAAATGCTGGAAGCGCATTTCGGCGTCCCCGGCGCGGGGGCCGTCCTGAACGCCGTCAATACGCGGCTCGATCCGGCCGCCGTCGCCTTCATCGTCTCCCATGCCGAGAGCCGCATCCTGATCGTCGATCGGGAATACGAGGCCGCCATGCGGGCCGCCTCGGAGGCTCGGCCGGACCTGATCGTCATCATGGTCGAAGACGACGCAGGCGGCGCTTCCGGCTCGGATTATGAGCGCTTTCTGGAGACGGGAGATCCCGGCGAGGACTTTCTCGATCCGCTCGACGAATGGGACTCGATCGCGCTCAACTACACGTCGGGGACGACGGGCGACCCGAAAGGCGTGCTCTACCATCATCGCGGCGCATGCCTGAACGCCTTCGGCAACGCCATGACCTTCGGGCTGTCGACGGAGACGTCCTATCTCTGGACGTTGCCGATGTTCCACTGCAACGGCTGGAGCTACCCTTGGGCCGTCACGGCGGCCGGGGGCACGCATGTCTGCCTGCGTCGCATCGAGCCGCGAAAGGTGTTCGACCTGATCGCGGAAGAACGCGTGACGCATCTCTGCGCGGCTCCGGTGGTGCTCACCATGCTGCAGCATGCACCGGCATCGGACAGGAGGAGCTTCGTCCACGGCCCGGTCCGGATCGCGACGGGCGGCGCCGCGCCTCCGAGCGCCGTCATCGACGGCATGGAGCGGCTCGGCTTCTCCGTCACGCATCTCTACGGGATGACGGAGTGCTTCGGTCCCTCGACCGTCTGCGTCCCGCAGGAGGATTGGGCGGACCTGCCTCTCTCCGAACGCGCCGCCCTGATGGCGCGGCAGGGCGTCAACCTCGTGACCCTCGCCGAACAGACCGTCCTCGACGCGGAGGACCGCCCCGTTCCCGCGGACGGGCGGACCCTCGGCGAACTCTGCCTGCGCGGCAATACGGTGATGAAGGGCTATTTCCGCAATCCGAAGGCGACCGCGGAGACGCTGCGCGGCGGCAAGCTCCGGACCGGAGATCTCGCGGTCCTTCATCCGGACGGATATGTCGAGATCAAGGATCGCGCCAAGGACGTCATCATCACCGGCGGCGAGAACGTCTCGAGCCTCGAAGTCGAGGAAATCCTCTATCGACATCCCGCCGTGATGGAGGCCGCGGTCGTGGCTCGACCGGATCCGAAATGGGGCGAAACGCCCTGCGCCTTCGTCACGTTGAAGCCCGGCATCGAAAACGTCGACGCGGCGGAGGTGATCGCCTTCTGCCGCGGGCACCTCGCGGGCTTCAAGATCCCGCGAAGCGTCGTCTTCGGGGACCTGCCGAAGACCTCGACGGGCAAGATCCGGAAATACGTGCTCCGCGAACGGGCGCGCGAACTCGACGCGACCGCCGCATCCTGAAGGATCGACTTTCGGCATCGGACGGAAGCCGCACCGGCACGGCGCCGCGTGATCGTGTATGACGGCTCCCGACTTCAGCAGCGTGGTCCTCGTCCTTGTCCCGTTTCTCCTCCATCGCCTTCGTCACCAGCGACACTCCCGAAGCCAAGGCGGCGGGCGAAGCGCTCGCGGCGGTCTACGGCGACGTTCCGCCCAAATCCGCGGACGTCATCGTCGCCCTGGGCGGCGACGGCCTCATGCTGCAGACGCTGCATCGCTTCATGGGTTCCGGCACGCCGATCTACGGCATGAATCGCGGCTCCGTCGGCTTCCTGATGAACGAATACCGGGCCGACGCGCTCGTCGAACGACTCGAAGCCGCCGAGCGCAGCGTCGTGCATCCTCTCCTGATGCAGGTTCTCGACGCGTCGCGCGTGACGCATACCGCTCGCGCGATCAACGAAGTCTCGGTTTATCGGCAATCCTACCAGGCGGCGAAGCTGAAGCTCTCGGTCGACGGCAAGACGCGGATGCCGGAACTCGTCGCCGACGGCGTGCTGGTCGCGACGCCCGCGGGCTCCACCGCCTACAATCTCTCCGCCAACGGTCCGATCCTGCCGCTCAATGCGCCGATGCTGGCCTTGACGCCGATCTCCGCCTTCCGCCCCCGCCGCTGGCGCGGCGCGCTGCTCCCCGACAGGGCGAAGATCTCGATCGACGTTCTGGAAGCCGACAAGCGCCCGGTCAGCGCCGTGGCCGACCATTTCGAATTCCGCTCGGTGCGGCGCATCGACGTATCGATGGATCACTCCGTCGATCTCGTGATGCTCCACGATCCCGATCACAGCCTCGACGAACGCATCCTGCGCGAACAATTCGGCTGAGAAGGTCAGGCGGCGCTGGCCAGCCCCGGACGAAGTTCCCGGATCTCCGCGCTACGGCCCGGCGGGAAACCGCCCGCAGCACCCCCGGTTTCCGATGCCAAAGCCTCGATGCGTTCGTTCTCGGAGAGCGACGGCCGCAGCAGGACCGGGGCCTCCATGAAGATCTCCGCCACCACGCGGCGCCGGGTTTCGCGCGCCGCCTCGCGCGCCATGGCGAGATCCATCCGACGCAGCATGCAGACCACGGGATGGGCGTCGGTCACGCCCGCCTCCGCGCAGGCGGAAAGAACCTCGGCCAGCGCGCCCCTGCAGAGCTTCTCCTCATGCGCACGCCTCGGCGGACGCGCCGCGAGCGCGGCTTCGAAGACGCTCTTCAGGCCTTCGGGAAGATCCGCCTTGCGGTAGAGGATCCAGAACCCCGGCCCTTCGACGAGTCCCTTCGCCTTGGCGAGCGGGATCGAAGCGAGGTCGCCGAGGACCGCCGCCAGAACGGTGACATGCCCCTCCAGCACGAGGCGGAGGATCAGACCTGCGGTGACGAGTTCCGAGCGCCGGATGAAGGCGACGAAGGCCGGCATTTCGACTTCCGTGCATTCGACGGCCCTTCTGATCACCGCCGAGTCGGCCGCGTCGCGGAATTCGGCATCGTTGCGTCGAACGGCCCCGACCGCCCCCGCCGCGTTGCCGCCGGCGCGCTCAGCCTCGGCCAATTCGGCGAGGAGCAGGATCTCGCGCGGCACGCCCTCACGCTCGATAACCGCACGCGCCACCCCGGCGACGCTTCCGTGCCGACGCAGGATCGATTCGAGCGAGAAGGCGGGCAGGACGGCCTCGGCATTGCCGAGAAGGCGCAGCGCGACCTCGGCAGATCCGACCTGCGCGAGAGCTGCGGAGACGGGCGCGGGCAGCTTCGCGCGCCCGGCGATCGCCAGATGGATGTCGGCCCGACCGAATCCGGCCGCATCGACGAGTTCCGCCGAGGTGAGGAGCGGCGAACGTTCGAGGACGATGCATGCGATCTCCGGCTCGTCCGCCGCGAGCGCCGCCAGGATGTGCCGCGGCGCATCGCCGGAATCGGCGAGAGCTTCCGCCAGAGCGCGACGCACGTCCGACGACTCGTCGTCGAGCATCGCCGTCATGGCCGCTTCCACGCGGGACCGTTCGTCGTCCGGAAGCGACGATCGGAGATAGGCTTGGGCGAGCAGCCCGGTCGCCCCGGCTCGGGCCTGCCAGGGGGCGGTTTCGACATAGGCCAAAAAGCGGTGCGCGATCATGGTGATGCCGAGTCGGGTTGCCGTTGTTGAAGAGAATGCTGAAGGATTAAGGTAAACGGATCGTGAATTGCCGGATTCGGGGGCTCGACGCATGGCGGCCGACACGACGAAAAACGAGACCGGCAGGCATCCGCGCGGCGGCCTGTGGTTCGAAGACTTCATCGAAGGCGCGGTGATCGAACATCGTCTGACGCGCACGGTCACGCAGGCCGACAACATGTTCTTCTCGAACATGACGCTGAACCCCCAGCCGCTCCATATCGACGCGCATTTCTGCGCGACCGAAACGGAATGGGGCAGGCCCCTGATGAA
Source organism: Hyphomicrobiales bacterium (assembly GCA_027483795.1). GTDB lineage: Bacteria > Pseudomonadota > Alphaproteobacteria > Rhizobiales > Beijerinckiaceae > JAIXZO01. The sequence continues at coordinate 4,792 of JAIXTT010000044.1, read as the reverse complement.
CAGCCTCTTCACGCTGGGGCTGATGATCGGCATCTCCGTCAACGACACGACGGTCGGCACGACCATCGGCAATCTCGGAATGACCGACGTGCGTTTTCCCAACCCTCTGTTCGAGGGCGACACCATCCGCTGCACGAGCGAGATCGTCTCCAAGCGGGAGTCGAAGTCGCGGCCCGATGCGGGGATCGTCGAGTTCCTGCATCGCGCCTATCGGCAGGACGGCGTGCTCGTGGCGGAATGCCGCCGTCAGGCCTTCATGCGCAAACGGCCGGTGACGGCATGAGATCGCTGCTCTTCGTTCCGGGCGATTCACCGACCAAGATCGCCAAGGCGGCGGGATCGGGCGCGGACGTCCTGCTGCTCGACCTCGAGGATTCCGTCGCGCCTTCCGCCAAGGCGGCGGCACGCGAAACGCTGCGCGCGGCGATCGCGGATCTTCGGGCGGAGCGCACGGGCTGCCGCCTCTTCGTCCGCGTCAACGCGCTCGATACGGGACTGATCGATGCCGATCTCGACGCCGTGATGCCCGCGGCTCCGGACGGAATCATGCTTCCCAAGAGCGTTTCGGGCGTGGACGTGCAGCACGTCGCCGCGAAGATCGCGGTGCGGGAAGCCGAATGCGGCCTGCCCGACGGAGGCACCCGCATCATCGCCATCGCGACCGAGACGGCGGCGGCGCTCTTCAATCTCGGCACCTATCGCGGAGCGAGTCGGAGGCTGGAAGGGCTGACCTGGGGCGCCGAGGATCTTTCGGCCGATCTCGGGGCGGAGACGAACCGGACGGAAACGGGAGACTACACCGATCCCTACAGGCTCGCCCGGGCGCTGACCCTTGCCGGAGCGGCCGCGGCCGAAGCGCTCGCCATCGACACCGTCTTCACCGCCTATCGCGACGCCGACGGCCTCCGGCGCGAATGCGAAGCGGCGCGTCGGGACGGCTTCGGAGCGAAGATGGCGATCCATCCGGCACAGGTGCCGATCATCAACGAGGTCTTCACGCCGTCGCCGGAGGCGGTGGACCATGCCCGTCGCATCGTCGCGGCCTTCGCCGCCGCGCCGGACGCGGGCGTGGCCGGGCTCGACGGCCGGATGATCGACCGTCCGCATCTTCGCCTTGCGGAGCGCATCCTCGCCCGGGCGGGCGTCGAACGCTGATCAGGCGCCTCTCGGACGCGTGATCGAGAACACCTTGTCGGCGACGACGTAGTCGGCGTAGCCGCAGCGCGCGATCGTCTTCGCCGTCGTGATGTCGAAACGGCCGTTCACGATGCAGGATTCATCGATATGCACGCCGACCACATGGCCGAGGACGAGCCAACGGTCGAGCTTGCGCCCGTCCGCCGTCGTCAACTCCTGAATGCTCACCAGACGGCATTCGAGCGACGCAGGGGAGGCCTTGACGCGCGGCGGCGCGACGAGGCGCGACGGCGCCGTCTCGAGTCCCGCATGGACGAATTCGCTCTCCCCGCGCGGCAAGGGGGCGGACGTCGCGTTCATCGCGTCGCGGAGATCCCAAGACACGAGATTGCAGACGAACTCCTTGGTCTGCGCGATGAAGCTGACGCTGTCCTTCAGGCCCTCGCTCGAAAAGCCGACGATCGGCGGGTTCGACGCGAAGATGTTGAAATAGGAATAGGGCGCGAGGTTCACCGCGCCGTCGGGCCCGAGCGAACTCACCCAGCCGATCGGTCGCGGGGCGACGATCGCCTTGATCGGATCATGCGGCAGGCCGTGACCGTTGGTTTCGGTATCGTAGAACAAGGCGGATCCTCCCGGTCGTCAGAAGCGCGTCACGAGATCGGCGACGACGGGCCGCGGACGATCGGCGGGCTTTTCCGCGGAACGGCCGATATGGATGAAGCCCGCGATCCGCTCATGCTCGACGAGCCCGATGCCCGCCCGGAACTTCGCGTCATAGGCATACCATTCGGTGAGCCAGTTCGTCGCGAACCCCTTGGCGTTCGCCGCAAGCATGAAAAGCGTGCACACCGCGCCCGCGGACAGGATCTGCTCCCATTCCGGGATCTTCGGATGCGCGGCGGCCGTGCTCACCACGGCGACGACGAGCGGGGCGCGGGAAAGCCGACCGCGCTCCTGAACCCGGCGCTCGGCATCGGCTTCGGGATTCGCGTCAACGAAGATCCGCTCCACGAGAGCCCCCGCGCGCTCGCGCGCTTCGCCTTCGAAGACCACGAAACGCCAGGGAGCGAGCTTGCCGTGATCGGGCACCCGCGTCGCGATCGCGAGAATTTCCTCCAATTCCGTCGCGGTCGGCCCCGGCCCTTCCATCAGGCGGGCGGGAACGGAACGACGGGTCTTGAGCAGATCGAGCATTTCGGACAATTCGCGCATCCTCGAAGACGGTTCGGAAGCCCGCCGCTCCGCATCCGGATGGGAGCGGCCGCCGCGCGGCGTCGTGGGTGAGCTAGAGAGGTCCGCTCCGACGGTCAAGCCGCACGACGCGCGCGATCGCCTTCGATGGGCGCCATCCGACGACGGAAGTCATTGACGCGGACCGCCGCGGACGGCATCCCTGCCCCATGAGCCGTCTGAGCATCGTCCGGATCCTCTGCTTCTCGGCCGCGGTCGCGGCGGCGACGCCGCTGCATGCGCAGTCGATGCGCAATGCGCCGCTCGGCCCCTACGACCCCGGTTCGTCCGCGGGGCCCGGCCGAGCGGGCACGAGCCTCTCGCTCTCCGCCGTGCTCGAAGGCGACGGGCGACGCATCGAATCCGGGCTGAGCTGGCGGATCTATTCGGATCCTTCCGACGGAACGGCCGCGCAACTCGTCGCCCGGTCCGACCTCCCCTCGCCCGTCTTCGCGCTCGAGCCGGGCGCCTATGTCGTGCATCTCACCTTCGGGCTCGCCGGAATGACGCGTCGCGTCGTGCTGGCCCAGCAGCCCCAAACGGAACGGATCGGCGTACCGGCGGGCGGGCTCGTCCTTCGCGCACAGATCGGCGATGCGCCGATCCCTCCCGACCGATTGCGCTTCAACGTCTTCGTGCCCGTCGGCGCCGATCCGGAGGGTCGGCTCGTGGCTTCGAACGTGACGGCGGGCGCCTTGCTGCGGCTTCCCGAGGGTCAGTATCGGGTCGTTTCGAGCTACGGGAACTCGAATGCGATCTCCACCGCCGACCTTCGGGTCGACTCGGGCAAGACCACCGAAGCGATCCTCCGTCACCGCGCCGCGACCGTGACCCTGAAGCTGGTTCTTCAAGCGGGCGCGGAGGCGCTGGCAGGCACGACGTTCAGCGTCCTCACGCCGGGCGGCGACACGGTGAGGGAGGCGGCGGGAGCCTTTCCGACGATGATCCTCGCGGAAGGCGAATACGTCGTCATCGCCCGCCATGGAGGGAGGGTCTTCACGAACGAGGTGAACGTCCGCTCCGGATTCGATCGCGACATCGAGGTGATCGCGCGTTAGCCTTCCGCGAGCGCCCTTGCCGCGGGCGCGTCCGCGAGGGATCGCCGATGCCGAAGCCGGGAACCCGTATTCTGATCACGCTTTCCGCCATGTTCGCGGGCGTCGTTGCGGCGCGCGCCGACGTGCAGGAGGGGCGACGCATCGCCGAGCGCTGGTGCGCCGGATGCCATGTGGTCTCGCCCCAACAGACGACGGGGACCGAAGCGCCGCCCTTCTCGGAACTGGCCTACCGTTTCGACTTCCGGTCGCGACCGCTCGGGGAAATTCTTGCGGGACCACACCCCGCGATGCCGGCGATGCAGCTCGGACGCGACGATGCGGCGAATCTCACCGCCTATATCCGGTCTCTGAAGAAGTGACGCCGGATCGGCTCCGGCGTCCGTCTCCTCACGCTTCCGCGCGGCGACGGTCCGGCGCGACGGCCTCGTCGCGGAGCGCGGCGACGGCCTCGTCCAGCGTCATCCCCGTCTGATCCGGAGAACCGAGCCGGCGGATCGAAACGGTCCGCTCCGCGGCCTCCTTGCGACCGACCACGATCAGAACCGGAACCTTCGCGAGGGAGTGTTCGCGCACCTTGTAGGTGATCTTCTCGTTGCGGAGATCGGCGTCGGCGCGCAGTCCCGCGGCGCGCAGCTGCGCGAGCACGTCCGCGGCGTAATCGTCCGCATCCGAGGTGATCGTGCATACGACGGCCTGCAAAGGCGACAGCCAAAGCGGGAAATGGCCGGCGAAATGTGCGATCAGGATGCCCGTGAAGCGCTCCAACGAACCGAACATCGCGCGGTGCACCATGACCGGCGTCTTCTTCTCGCCGTCCGCGCCGATATAGGTCGCCCCGAAGCGGGACGGCAGGTTGAAGTCGACCTGCGTGGTGCCGCACTGCCATTCGCGGCCGATCGTGTCGCGCAGCGTATATTCGAGCTTGGGCCCGTAGAACGCGCCCTCGCCCGGATTGACGCCGGTCTTCATGCCGCGCGCGGCGAGTTCGTCGAGCACGCGGCCGAGCGCCGCTTCCGCCTTGTCCCAGGCCTCGTCGGCGCCCACGCGCTTCTCGGGGCGGGTCGAGAGCTTCACGACGACGTCCTCGAAGCCGAAGTCCTTGTAGATGGACATGATGAGGTCGTTGACCGCCATCGCCTCGTCCATGATCTGGTCTTCGGTACAGAAGATATGCGCGTCGTCCTGCGTGAAGGCGCGCACCCGCATCAGCCCGTGCAGCGCGCCCGACGGCTCGTAGCGATGGACGATGCCGAATTCCGCGACCTTGGTCGGCAGGTCGCGATAGCTCTTCAGCCCGTGCTTGAAGATCTGCACATGGCCGGGGCAGTTCATCGGCTTCAGCGCGAAGACGCGTTCGTCCTCGG
>JAIXTT010000047.1 GCA_027483795.1 Hyphomicrobiales bacterium | reverse complement strand
GGGATGGATGATGGCCTCGTCTTCCTTCAGGCCGAGCTTCTGCAGCATTCCGTCCATGCGGTCGGAGCCGAAGATGCGCATCAGGTCGTCCTGAAGCGAGAGATAGAATTTCGAGCGGCCGGGGTCGCCCTGACGGCCCGAACGGCCGCGCAGCTGGTTGTCGATGCGGCGGCTCTCATGGCGCTCGGTGCCGAGCACGTAGAGGCCGCCCGCGGCCAAGGCCTTCTTTTTGAAAGCGGCGATCTCCTCGCGGATCGCCTGCTCCTTCGCGGCCCGCTCATCGCCTTCGGGCAGCTCGCCCAATTCGTGGCGGATGCGCATGTCGGCATTGCCGCCGAGCTGGATGTCGGTGCCGCGGCCCGCCATGTTGGTCGCGATGGTGATCGCGCCGGGCACGCCCGCCTGCGCCACGATGAAGGCTTCCTGCTCGTGGAAGCGCGCATTGAGGATGGCGAAGAGCTTCGCGTTCTTGCCGTCGCGCGCGGCGACGTAGAGCTTTTCGAGCGCGGCGGCGTCGGAGAAGTCGATCGCCTTGTAGCCGTGCTTGGTCAGCGCCTCGCCGAGCATTTCGGACTTTTCGATCGAGGTCGTGCCGACGAGGATCGGCTGGCCGCGCGTCGAGGCGTCGTCCACCTCGCGGATGATCGCGCGGAACTTCTCCTCGACGGTGCGATAGACCTCGTCGTCCTCGTCGAGACGGGAGACGGGGAGGTTGGTCGGGATCTCGACCACTTCGAGCTTGTAGATGTCGAGGAACTCGTCCGCCTCGGTCGCCGCGGTGCCCGTCATGCCGCCGAGCTTTTCGTAGAGGCGGAAATAGTTCTGGAAGGTGATGGAGGCGAGCGTCTGGTTCTCGGGCTGGACCTGGACGTGTTCCTTGGCCTCGAGCGCCTGATGCAGGCCTTCCGAATAGCGGCGGCCGGGCATCATGCGGCCCGTGAATTCGTCGATGATGACCACTTCGTCGTTGCGGACGATGTAGTCCTTGTCGCGCTGGAACAGCGTATGGGCGCGCAGCGCCTGATTGACGTGATGGACGAGCGTCGCATTGGCGGCGTCGTAGAGCGAACCTTCCTTGAGGAGGCCCGCTTCGGCGAGCAGTTCCTCGATGCGCTCGTTGCCGGCCTCGGTGAGCGAGACCGCGCGCTGCTTCTCGTCGAGATCGTAATGCTCGCGGGCGAGCTTCGGGATCACCGCGTCGATCGAATTGTAGAGTTCCGACCGGTCGTCGAGCGGACCGGAGATGATGAGCGGCGTACGCGCCTCGTCGACGAGGATCGAATCGACTTCGTCGACGATCGCGAAGCGATGGCCGCGCTGAACCATCTGGCCCAGCTCGTACTTCATGTTGTCGCGCAGATAGTCGAAGCCGAATTCGTTGTTCGTGCCGTAGGTGATGTCCGCGGCATAGGCGGCGGCGCGTTCCTGATCGTCGAGGCCGTGGACGATCACGCCCGTCTCGAGGCCGAGGAAGCGATAGACGCGGCCCATCCACTCCGAGTCGCGGCGGGCGAGATAGTCGTTGACGGTCACGACGTGCACGCCCTTGCCGGCGAGCGCGTTGAGATAGGTCGGCAGCGTGGCGACGAGCGTCTTGCCCTCGCCCGTCTTCATTTCGGCGATGGAGCCTTCGTGGAGCACCATGCCGCCGATGAGCTGCACGTCGAAATGGCGCTGTCCGAGCACGCGCTTGGCCGCCTCGCGCACGGTCGCGAAGGCGGGGATCAGGATGTCGTCGAGCGTCTTGCCGCTCGCCAGCTGCTCCTTGAACATCGCGGTGCGGGCGCGCAGGTCGTCGTCCGACAAGGCCGCGAGTTCGGGCTCCATCGCATTGATCGCGGCGACCTTGGGTCCGTAGGTCTTCAGACGGCGATCATTCGAGGAACCGAAGATTTTCTTGGCGATTGCGCCGAACATCGGAAAGCCTTTTGCAGTCGGACGGCGGACCGTTTCCGGCCCGCGAAGCGGTGTATCGGTGCGGCTTATAGCCTTTCGCGCGCGAAGACGCACGCAGCCTTTCGAAGGATTCCGGTCAGGTATGCACGGTCGCGGAAATTGCAAATCCGCGCCGCCTTCGCCCCCGCCGCGAGAGAAACGCCCCTTGCCGGCGCGGGCGCGTTGCGGCACTTGTGCCGCTCGGGCTCTCGTCGCCCGCCGCGGCCTTCCTTCGGAGTTTCCTTCGCATGACCGTTTTCAGCCCCAAGACGCTTCTTCGGCTCGCGGCGACCGCCTCGGTCTGCGCGCTTCTGGTCGCCTCGCCCGCTTTCGCTCAGGCCGACAAGCCCGTGGCGCGGGTCGCGGGCCTCGTCATCACCGAAGGCGACCTCGCGCTCGCCGCGGAGGATCTCGGCGGCGGCCCGGCCGAAGCCGCCAATCGCGACCAGCTCGTCGGCTATCTCGGCGACATCGCGATGGGCGCCAAGGCGGCGCTCGATGCGGGCATCGGCGAGTCCGCCGATTTCAAGCGCAAGCTCGAGCTCAATCGCCGCAAGCTTCTGCTCGAGGAATATCTGACGGCCGAGGCGAAGAAGGCCGCCACCCCCGAAGCGATCAAGAAGCTCTATGACGACACGGTCAAGGGCCTCCCGCCGGAGCAGGAAGTCCGGGCGCGCCACATTCTTCTGGCCTCCGAGGACGAGGCCAAGGCCGTCGTCGAACGCATCCGGAAGGGCGAGGACTTCGCCAAGCTCGCCGCCGAACTCTCGAAGGATCCCGGCTCGGGCCAGACGGGCGGCGATCTCGGCTTCTTCACCAAGGAGCGGATGGTGACGGAGTTTTCCGAAGCCGCCTTCAAGCTCGACGTCGGCGCGCTTTCCGCGCCCGTGAAGAGCCAGTTCGGCTGGCACGTGATCAAGGTCGACGAGAAGCGGCAGAAGCCCTTCCCGCCGCTCGACGAGGTGAAGGACCAGATCGCGCAATATCTGGAGCGCAAGGCCCAGCAGGACGTCGTGCTCGCTCTCCGCGCCAAGGCGAAGATCGAGCGGCTGGATCAGGCGGAACCGAAGAAGCAGTGACGAAATCCTGAAAAGGGCCGCTTCGGCGGCCCTTTTTTCGCTTTTCGAGGAAGACGACCATGGCGACCGCCGTTTCCCCGCTCGCTCCGAAGACCCGCCCCGAGCTTCCGCCCGTCGAAGGCGTCCGCTTCGCGACGGCGGAAGCCGGAATCCGCTACAAGAACCGGACCGACGTTCTTCTGGTCGCGGTGGACGAGGGCACGGAAGCGGCGGGCGTCTTCACGCGGTCGAAATGCCCCTCCGCCCCGGTCGACTGGTGCCGCAAGGCGCTTGCCGCGACGCGCGGCAAGGTCCGCGGGCTCGTGGTGAATTCCGGCAACGCCAACGCCTTCACGGGCAGGACGGGCGCGGAAGCCGTGGCGCTCACCGCCGACATCGCGGCCAAGGCGCTGGGCTGCCGGCCCGACGAGGTCATGCTGGCCTCCACGGGCGTGATCGGCGAACCGCTCGACGCCCGGAAGTTCGACGGAGTTCTGGCCGACTGCGCGAAGCGCGCGGCCGCGCAGCCCTGGATCAAGCCCGCCGAAGCGATCATGACCACGGATACCTATCCGAAGGTCGCGACCGCCACGGTCACGATCGGGGGCGTTCCCGTCACGATCAACGGCATCGCCAAGGGCGCGGGCATGATCGCGCCGGACATGGCGACGATGCTCTCCTTCGTCTTCACCGATGCGCCGATCGGCGCGGAGGCGCTGCATGCGGTGCTGTCCAAGTTCACGCAGACCTCGTTCAACGCGATCACGGTCGACAGCGACACGTCGACCTCCGACACGCTGATCCTGTTCGCGACCGGCGCCGCGGCGAAGCGCGGTTGCCCGCGCATCGATTCGGCGTCGGACCGCCGCCTCACGGGCTTCAAGCGCGCGCTGCGCGCGCTGCTGCTCGACCTCGCGCATCAGATCGTGAAGGACGGGGAGGGGGCCCGGCATTTCGTGTCGATCACCGTCGAAGGCGCGACGAGCAATGCGTCGGCCAAGCGCATCGCGAAGTCGATCGCCGACTCGCCGCTGGTGAAGACGGCGATCGCCGGCGAGGACGCCAATTGGGGCCGCATCGTCGCGGCCGTCGGCAAGGCGGGCGAGCCCGCCGACCGCGACCGGCTCGCGATCTTCTTCGGCGACATCCGCGTGGCGGTGAACGGCGCCCGCGACCCCGCCTACAGCGAGGCGGCGACCTCGGCCTATATGAAGGGTCAGGACATCGCGATCCGCGTGGAGCTCGGCCTCGGACGGGGACGCTTCACCGTCTGGACCTGCGATCTCACCAAGGAATATGTCGAGATCAACGGGGATTATCGCTCTTGAAGCTGCTCCTCGTCGTCGCCTGCGCCCTCGTCGACAAGGACGGCCGCGTGCTGATCGCGCGGCGGCCCGAGGGCAAGGCCATGGCGGGGCTTTGGGAGTTTCCCGGCGGCAAGGTCGAGGCGGGCGAGCGGCCCGAGGAGACGCTGATCCGGGAGCTGCGCGAGGAACTCGGGATCGAGGTGAAGGAGCCCTGCCTCGCGCCGCTGACCTTCGCGAGCTTCCCCTATCCCGACTTCCACCTGCTGATGCCGCTCTATGTCTGTCGGCGGTGGGACGGTCCGGTGGTCGCCAAGGAGCACGCCGCGTTGAAATGGGTCCGGCCGCAGCAGTTGCGCGACCATCCGATGCCGCCCGCCGACGAACCCCTGATCCCCGCGCTGATCGACCTCGTCGGCTTCCAAGCGGCCGGGGCCTGATCGATGAGCGACGCCGCGCTCGTCAAGCCGCCCGCGCTCGGACGGCCCGAAATGATCCTGCGCCTCGCGGTCAACGCGATGTTCTGGGCGTCGGGATTCATCTTCATGAAGATGATGACGGGGGCCGTGTCTCCCGTCGGTCTCTCCGCGGCGCGGGCGACGGTCGCCGCCTCCGCGCTGGCGGCCTTCTGGCTGATGCGGGGCGAACTGCCCTTTCCGGAACGGCGTGAAATCGTGCCTTGGGCCGTGCTGGGCACGCTCAACGGCTGGATCCCGAACATCCTCACCGCCTATGCGCTGACGCAGATCACCGCCGCTTCGAGCGCGATGATCCAGGCGTCCGGCCCGCTGATGGTGGCCGTGATGGCGCATTTCGCCTTCGCCGAGGAAAGGCTGACGCCGGGCCGCATCTTCGGCGTGGTCCTCGGCTTCGTCGGCATGGCGATCCTGATCGGCCCGGCGGCTTTCGTCGAAGGCGGCGGCACGGCGATCGGAGCGGCGGCGATGACGGCCGTGGCCGTCTGCTACGCCTTCGGCAGCATCTATGCGCGCCGTCTCGAAGGGTTTCGGCCCGCGCGCCTCGCTCTGGGGCAGCAGTGCTTCTCGGCGGTGGTCGCGCTGCCCTTGGTCTTTCTGTTGGAAGGAACGGCCGCGCTCGACGCCTTTGCCGCGAATGCGGGCCTTCTGATCGCGCTGGGCACGCTGTCGACGGCGATCCCGATCAGCATGTTCATGTGGATGATCGCCCGCGCCGGCCCGACCCGCGCGGTGATGGTCGGCTATCTGATGCCGATCTTCGCGACGAGCTTCGCCGTGATGTTTCTCGGCGAACATGTCGGCCTGCGCGAGTTCGCCGGAGGATGCGTGATCCTCGCGGGCGTCTGGCTCGTGTCGGCGACGAAGCGCTAGGCTCCCGTTCCGCCCTCGATCAGCGCCAGCTTTTCGCGGTAGATCGCCGGCATCGGCACCGGCGTCTGCGCGGCGCGTTCGACCGTGACGTGGACGAAGCGGCCCTGCGCGGCGGCGAGATCGGCGCCCTGCCGGAACACGCCGACGCGATAGACGATCGAGGACGTCCCCGTCTTCTCGCAGACGATGCCGACGTCCACCGCCTCGGGATAGGCGACGCTCTCGAAATAGGTGCAGCCCGTCTCGACGACGATCGAGATCACGGGGCTGTTCGCGATGTCCAGCAGTCCCTCGTCGAGCAGGAAGCGGTTCACCGCCGTGTCGAACCAGTTCAGATAGACCACGTTGTTGACGTGGCCGTAGACGTCGTTGTCCGCCCAGCGGGTCGGGATCGTCAGGAAGCGGCGGAAATCGGCCCGCGAGGCACGGACGGGGCGGGTCATCGCGGCGACATTCCTTCCGGCGTCCGGCCCGTCAGGGCATGGGCGAGGAACAGGCCGCCGTGGCGGAGCCCCTCGCCGTCGATGCCGTGACCGATGCCGAAGGACAGATGCCATTGGCAGGGGATCTCCGCCTTGGCGAGCGCATCCGCCGCGAGGAACAGCGCGTCGAGAGGGATCACCTCGTCGCGATCGCCGTGGACGAGGAGGACGGGCGGCTTGCCCGTCGCCTCGCCGAGCAGATCCGCGGCTTCGAGCGCTCCGGAATAGCCGAGGATCGCGGCGGGCGGACGGCGGCGGCGCAGCCCCGTATGGAGCGCCATCATCGTGCCCTGGGAGAAGCCGACCAGCGCGAGTTGCGAATCGTCGAGCCCGTGTCGCGCGAGTTCCGTATCGAGAAAGGCGTCGAGATCGGGGCGGGCGGCGATCACGCCGCGCCGGCGTTCGTCCGGGTCGCGGAAGGTCAGGGCGAACCATTGACGCCCCGCGGGAGACATGCCGCAGGGCTCGGGTGCATGCGGCGCGACGAAGGCCGCGTCGGGCAGCCATTCCTGCCATTGGCGACCGATCTCGATCAGATCGGCGCCGTCCGCACCGTAGCCGTGGAGAAACACCACGAGCCGTTTCGCGACGCCGGATTTCGGCGCGATGCGGGGGCCGTCGATCGGGCGGGCCATGGCGTTCTCCGGAACAGCGGTCGGGACCGTGCTTGTGCCCGACCGCGGCGGAGCGATCAACCCGACGCGCCCGTCGTCGGCACGCCGTTCCGTCCCTTCACGACGCCGTAATAGGCCCAGAGCAGTTTGGCCGCGACGCCGCGCCAAGGTCTCCAGCGCTCGGCGATCGCGAGGAGTTCCTTCGGCCCGGGGCGTGTATCGAGCCCATAGGCGATGCGGGCGGCTTCCTGCAGCGCGAGATCGCCCGCGGGAAAGGCGTCGGCATGGCCGAGGCAGAACAGCAGATAGATGTCCGCCGTCCACGGGCCGACGCCCTTGATCGCGACGAGCCGGGCATGGATCTCCTCGGCCGGCAGGCCCGCCGTCGCTTCGAGCGGGAGGCCCGCGGCGGCTTCGGCGACGGCGCGCAGCGTCCGGATCTTCGGCGCGGAGAGACCGCAGGCGCGCAGATCCTCGTCGCTCGCGGCGAGCAACCGCTCGGGCGCGAAATCGGGGAAACGGTCTTCGATGCGCTTCCGGATCGCCGCCGCGCTTGCGGTCGAAAGCTGTTGCGAGACGACGATCGCCGCGAGGCCGCGGAAGCCCGGATCGCGTTTCCGCAACGGCGGCGTTCCCGCTTCCGCACGCATCCGCGCCACGACGGGATCGGCCTCGGCGAGAGCGTCGAGGCCCCGTCGCAGGGCGGCCTCGGTGTCGAGCGAATGAAGCATGGCGGCGGCCGGGCGGTTCGTCCTAGACTGATGAGGCGGCCTTCGGCGCGCGGCGTCGCCGCCCGGAAGACCGGAGCCTTCCGAAAGCTTGGACCCTCGCGAGACCGTCTTGCAACCCGTCTTCCGCTTCGCGCCGAGCCCCAACGGCCTGCTCCATCTCGGCCACGCCTTTTCGGCGCTGCTGAACGAGGAGCTTGCGGCACGTTTCGACGGCCGCCTGCTGCTGCGCATCGAGGACATCGACGTGGGTCGGACGCGGACCGAATTCGTGGCCGCGATCCGGGAGGATCTCGACTGGCTGGGGATCCGCTTCCATGGTGAGCCGCGGCGGCAGTCGGAGCATTTCGACGATTACCGGGCCGCGGCGTCGCGGCTCCGCGAGCGGGGCCTTCTCTTCCGCTGCGCCTGCACCCGCGGAGAGTTGGCCGCCGCCGTCGGTCCGCTCGCGCCGCGCGATCCCGACGGAACCCCGCTCTATCCCGGAACCTGCCGTCGTTGCGTGCCCGCCCCCGAGCGACCCCATGCGGAGCGCCTCGCCATGGATCGCGCGCTCGCGGCCGCCGGCGGACCCGTCGTCCGGACGCTGTTCGACGCGCAGGGGCGCGAAACGCACGTCGCCTGCGATCCGGCGCGGTGGGGCGACGCCGTCCTCGTCCGCAAGGACGTGCCGACGAGCTATCATCTCTCCGTCGTGCTGGACGACGCCGTCCAGGGCGTCACGCATGTGGTCCGCGGCAAGGATCTCGAGGCCGCGACCGATCTCCACCGGCTCCTGCAGACGCTTCTGGGGCTCCCCGCGCCGCGTTGCCTGCATCACGATCTCGTGACCGACGACACGGGCGAGAAGCTCGCCAAGAGCCGCTTCTCGAAGCCTCTCCGCGAGTGGCGTCGCGAGGGAGCGGCGCCCGAAGACATCCGGCGGATGCTCGGCTTCGGTCAGAAGCCTATGCCGAGGACATAAAGCCAGAAGGCGGTGCTGAAGACCGACAGCGCGGTCGACAAGGTGATCGAACTCGCCGCGATCCCCTCGCCCTTCCCGTATTGGGCGGCGAGAAGATAGCAGTTGATGCCGACGGGCGAGGAAGCGAACAGCACGGCGACGCCCGCCCAGACGGGAGGCATGTCGAAGACGCGGGTCGCGAGCACCCAGACCAGCGCGGGGTGAACGACGAGCTTGAAGGCGGTGACGGTGACGGCGACGGCCGTGCCTTCCTTGAAGCCGTAGCGCCGGAGCGCCATGCCCATCGCGAAGAGCGCGACGGGGATCGAGGCGTTGCCGATCGCCTCCGTGACCGATTTCAGCAGGCTCGGCAGTTCGACGCCCGCGAGACGCAGCAGCGCGCCCGAAACGATGCCGATCAGGATCGGATGCACCGCAAGCTGCCGCAGGATGCGGGTCCAATGCGTGCCGCGGCCCTCCGCCAGGATCGTCGCCGCCGACATCATGATCGGAAGATGGACCGCGATCAGAAGGAACAGGGGAACCGCGCCGGCGGATCCGTAGGCATGCAGGATCAGCGGAATGCCGACCAGAGCGGTGTTCGATTGCGCGGACGAGAAGCCCGCCACGACCCGCGTCGTGCCCTCGATCCCGAAGGCCGGGCGCATGATCGCCGCCGCCGCGAGCCATACGGCGAGAGTGCCGCCGAAATAGGAGAGCCAATAGCCCCAGGGCTGCACGGACGGGATGTCGACGCTCATCAGGGTCTTGAAGAGCAGGCAGGGCACGCCGACCGCATAGACGAAATCGGAAAGCCCGTCGGCCGTGCGGTCGCCGACATGATTGGTGAGCCGCGCGACGAAGCCCGCCGCGATGAGCCCGAAGACGGGCAGGACGATCGAGAGGATCTGCAGCATCGCGGCGCGTTCGCTCCGGCCCCGTCAGCGGATCCCGCGCTCCGCGAGCCGCGAATCGGAAGGGGCCTTCTTCATGAGATCGTCGATCCGATCCTTCTCCTGCCTGAACTCGGCGATCTGGCGCTGATCCAGTTCGCGTCCCTGCGGCAGCTTGATCGTCATCGGATCGACGAAGACGTCGTTGACCAGCACCTCGTAATGCAGATGCGGGCCCGTCGAAAGCCCCGAACTGCCGAGATAGCCGATCACCTGTCCCTGCCGGACCGAGACGCCTTCGGCGATGCCGCGCCCGAATGCTGAGAGGTGGTTGTAGGTCGTCACGAAATTATAGGCGTGCTGGACCTCGATGCGCCGGCCGTAGCCGGAATCCCATTCCGCCTTGATGACGACGCCGTCGCCGGCCGCGATGATCGGCGTGCCGACCTTGTTCGACCAGTCGACGCCCGTATGCATCTTGGAATAGCGCAGGATCGGGTGATAGCGCATGCCGAAGCCCGACCGAAGAATGCCTTCCGTGATCGGCTTGCGGATCAGGAAGCGCCGGTTCGAACGGCCGCTCTCGTCGAAGAAGTCGATCTGCCCGTCGCCGAGCGAGGCGAAACGGAAATAGCGCCGGTTCGCGCCGGCGACGGACAAGGACGCGTAGAGCAGTTCGACACGGCCCGCCTGCTCTTCGTCCTCCGCATAGAAGACCTCGAGCGAATCCCCGCCCGACACCCTGCGCTGGAGATCGGTGTCGAAGAAGAAGACGCGGATCAGCTGGTCGACCACCGAGCGCGGAATTTCGTATTTGGCGGCCGTCTCGTAAAGGCTGTCATAGAGGCGGACGCCGCCCTCGTCCTCGTCGTCTTCCGACAGGGCCTCGGCCGCGGCCGGAGCGCCGTCCTGAACCGGCGGCGCCACCGAAACATATTGGTTGCGGTCGTTGAGCGCCGCGATCGCCACGATCCGGTCCTCGTCGAGGACCATCGCGCGCAACAAGGTCACTTCGGTCCGGTTCGCGCCGCCGACGTTCACCAGAAGCTTGAGCCGCTGGCCTTCCCGGACGGCGCCGTCCTTGAGCCGCGCCGCCACGGCGGCGAAGGCGTTCCGCGCCTCGACCGTGCCGACGCCGTTGCGTACGAGCGACTGCTCCATGGTCTCGCCGCGCCTGAGAACGAGGAGGCGTTCTTCCGTCGTGGCGCCGCCCGCGCCCGCGCGGGTCGGCGATTTCAGGATCGTCGTGACGTTTTCCGGCACGACCGTCACCTGAATCCCGGAAAATCCGGTGTCGACCGGCGATGCGGGCGAGGGGGCGGCCTGGTTCGGAAGCGGGATCGCCCGAGCCAGCATCTGCTGAGGCGCGAGTCCCAGATTCGGCGATCGGAGCGTCAGGAGCGCCATGCGGCGCGCTTCCTCGACCTGCGCTTCGATCTGCGCTTCGGTCAGGACCGCGGAAGCTTCCGCTCGGGCGAGCTCGGGCAGCAGGGGGCGTCGCTCGACGGTCAGTTCGCCGTCGTTTTCCGTCGGCGGAGGCGTTTCCGCGACGCGCTCCGTGACGGGACCGCCCGTGAAGATCTTCTGCGGGTCGAAGCGGGGGACGTCCGTCGCGAAATTGCCCGTCGTGAGCGAAAGCGTGGTGGCGAGGCGGACATAGGGCTTGAGCCGAATGACTTCTCGGTCGCCGATCCGGATGGGGGTCGGCGCCCGGAAGCTCTGACGCGCGGCGGCGATGTCGGGCGCGGTGATCAGACGGTCGGCGCGCGGAGGGACGCCGCCCGCGGACACGGCCGTGCGGGGCGACGAGATCGGCGCGCTTTCAGGGGCGAAGGCGAAGGTGCTCCGCTTGTCGATCGCGGCATAGATCGCCGAGCCGATCAGCGCGAGCCCGCCGACGCCCGCGAGGATCGTGGCGAACAGCCACCGCAGGCTGACGCCGCGTCGGTCGAAAGGAAGCCCGTCGGCCCGCGCGGAGAGGGGCGGCGTCGTGCCCAGTCTCGCGCTCGCCGCGTGGGTCCGCACGCGCGCCATGCTTGCCGTCGCGGTCCTCATCTTGCGGCGTCGTTCCCTTCGGTTTCGGCGGGCCGAGCGCTCCCCGGCCGATTTGCGCGGACAGTGACGCTCCGCTCGCGCCTCGTCAACGCGGGCGGAGCGAGCATCGCCGTTCTCCCGAAAGAACGGCGAAGTTCGGGCGGCGAGGACGCCTTTGGAGCAGGTGCTGTTGAAAAACCGCATTTCCATGAGAAAAAAGATCTCGAATTGCTCCCGGCCGGACGTTTTTCGTCCGTTTTCATGAGGCCCGCGCCTCGATCGCGGCCGTTTCGGAAAAAATCGCTGAATCGGCGTTGACTCTCGGACGAGGGAGGGCCTATAAGACACCCACTGACGGCGACGCCGCGGCCACTTCGGTGGAATGCGGTCGGCCCGGTTTTGATGTCTTCTAGGCACTCAGGGCGAGAGATTCGTCCGGCCCGAAAGGGTTGGGGTGCGGAAGCGTTCGGATCGGTCGGGCGCCGTAAAACGAGATCGACCACATGTTGGTTCGGGTTTCGCGCTGTTTGACAATTGAAGAAGAAGAAAGAGAAACGCAGGCGGCGGTGTTCTTGCGGGGATGTCGGAAGATATCCTGAGAGACACGCCGGAATGCGTTTTGAGGTCATTCGGTACGGTT
>JAIXTT010000016.1 GCA_027483795.1 Hyphomicrobiales bacterium | reverse complement strand
CAACCTCTATGCCGAGGGCGACGACGAGTACAAATTCCTGTTCATGGCCAAGGGCGGCGGCTCGGCCAACAAGACCTTCCTCTATCAGGCGACGCCGTCGCTGCTCACGCATGACCGGATGATCGCCTTCCTGAAGGAGAAGATCCTCACGCTCGGCACCGCGGCCTGCCCGCCCTACCACCTCGCCATCGTCATCGGCGGCACCTCGGCCGAGATGGTCATGAAGACCGTCAAGCTCGCCTCCGCCCGCTATCTCGACGACCTGCCGACGCAGGGCTCGGAGAGCGGCCACGCCTTCCGCGATCTCGCGATGGAGGAGGAGGTCCACAAGCTCACCCAGTCGCTCGGGGTCGGCGCGCAGTTCGGCGGCAAATATTTCTGCCACGACGTCCGCGTCATCCGCCTGCCGCGTCACGGCGCGTCCATGCCGATCGGCCTCGGCGTCTCCTGCTCCGCCGACCGTCAGGCCAAGGCGAAGATCACCCGCAAGGGCGTGTTCCTCGAGCAGCTCGAGACCGATCCCGCCCGCTTCATGCCGCATGTGGAGGAAGGGGCGCTCGGCGGCGACGTGGTGAAGATCGACCTCGCGAAGCCGATGAGCGAGATCCTCGCCACGCTGTCGCAGCACCCGGTGAAGACCCGCCTGTCGCTGACGGGCACCATCATCGTCGCCCGCGACCTCGCCCATGCCAAGATCCGCGAGCGCCTCGATCGCGGCGAGGCGATGCCCGACTATTTCAAGAACCACCCGGTCTATTACGCCGGCCCGGCGAAGACGCCGGACGGCATGGCCTCGGGCTCCTTCGGCCCCACCACGGCGGGCCGCATGGACAGCTATGTGGATCAATTCCAGGCGGCGGGCGGCTCGATGGTCATGCTCGCCAAGGGCAACCGCTCCGCGCCGGTCCGCGAGGCCTGCGCCAAGCACGGCGGCTTCTATCTCGGCTCCATCGGCGGCCCGGCGGCGCGCCTCGCCCAGGACTGCATCAAGAAGGTCGAGGTGCTCGAATATCCGGAGCTCGGCATGGAGGCGATCTGGAAGGTCGAGGTCGAGGACTTCCCGGCCTTCATCGTCATCGACGACAAGGGCAACGACTTCTTCAAGGAACTGAATCTCGGCTGAGGGGCCATCCCGTCATCGCGGGGAGCGCGGCGACGCGGCGATCCATGGCGGGGCGTGGTCCCGCCGTGCGTCATCCCGGCCGAAGCGCAGCGAAGGGCCGGGATCCACGTCTTTCGTCCTGGCTCGAAGACGTGGATGCCCGCAGGCGCGGGCATGACGGTGGTGAAGGGCGAGGCTGCGATCCATGGCGTGCCGCACCGCCGGGATGACACGTTGAGGGGTGAACCCATGCGCCGATCCGTTTTCGCCCTCGCCGTTCTCGCGGCCGCCGTCCCCGCCTCGGCCGGCACGCTCGACACGCCCGACTGCCGGCGCGACCTCTTCCAGACCCGCGGAGCGATCACGACCTCGCGCGACCGGATCGTCGCCGCCGTCGGGGCGGAACGGCCGGACCGCTGCCGCATCCAGCGGCGCCACGTCGAGGTGATGAAGCGCGCGGGCGACGTCTATGCGCGTTGCCTGACCGAGCCCGATCGCGGCCGCGCGGTGGCCGAGGCGCGCGAGTCCGTTCGGGAATTCGAGACGGAGATCGGCCGCTCCTGCAAGGGGCTGTGACCGACCCGCGCCGAGCGCGGGGCGTCGATCACTTGCCCGTCTTCACCCGCGTCCAGAGCCGCGTGATCGCCTTCTGCAGCTTCTCGTCCGGCGAGGTGTTGGTGAACAGCCGTGCGAAGACCGCGTCGTTCGGATAGACGCCCGGATCGTTGAGGATCTCCGGCTTCACCAACGGCTTGGCCGCGGCGTTGCCGTTGGCATAGGACACGAAGTTCGAGTTCCGCGCCGCGATGTCGGGGCGCAGCATGAAGTCGAGGAAGGCGTAGGCGTTGTCCGGGTTCGGCGCGTCCTTCGGGATGACCATGGAGTCGAACCACATCAGCGCGCCCTCCTTCGGGATGGCATAGGCGATTTCGACGCCGTTCTTCGCCTCCGCCGCGCGCTTCCTCGCCTGCAGCACGTCGCCCGAATAGCCGAGCACGAGGCAGACCTCGCCGTTCGCCAATGCGTTGATGTATTCCGAGGAGTGGAACTTGCGGACGCTGCCGCGGATCTTGCCGAGCGCGTCGGCGGCCTTGCGGTAATCCGCTTCGGTCTTGGAGTCCGGGTTCAGCCCGGTCGCGCGCAGGATGCCGGGGAACACGTCCTCCGGGCTGTCGAGCACCATCACGCCGCAATCCTTGAACTTCGCGACGATCTCCGGCTTCAGCAGGATCTCCCAGGAATCGACCGGCCGCTCGCCGAGCCGCTCCTTCGCCTTGGCCACGTTGTAGCCGAGACCCGTCGTGCCCCACATGTAGTTGATCGCGAATGTGTTGCTCGGGTCGAAGGCGGCGAGGCGACGCGCGACGTCCGGCCAGACATTGCCGGCATTCTTCAGTTTCGACCGGTCGAGCGGTGTGAAGACGCCCGCCGTCGCCATGCGTTGCAGGAAGGGCCCCGAGGGCACGACGACGTCATAGCCGGATTTCCCGGCCAGCATCTTCGTCTCGACGATCTCGTTGTTGTCGTAGGTGTCGTAGACGACCTTGATGCCCGTCTCCTTGGTGAAGTCCTCGAGCACCGTCGGGTCGATATAGTCCGTCCAATTGTAGACGTTGACGACCTTGTCCTGCGCGGCGGCGGGGACGACGAGGGCGGCGGCGAGGGCCAAGGAGGCGAGGACGCGATTCATGCAGGAATTCCCGGAAAGCGATTTCGGTGAGACGCTAGGGTCGGGCGTGCGGGCGGGCAAGGGGGCGCGCCGCATCGAGACCTACCGCGCCGCCTTCTCCAGCCTCTCCAGCGCGCCGTCGAGCGTCTCGTCCTTCTTGGCGAAGCAGAAGCGCACCGTGGTGGTGACCGGGTCCTCCGCATAGAAGGCCGAGACCGGGATCGCCGCGACGCCGAATTCGGTCACGAGCCTTTTGCAGAAGGCCGTGTCGTCGTCGAGGCCGAGCGGGGCGATGTCGACGGTCAGGAAATAGGTGCCGTCGCTCGGCAGCACGCTGAAGCCGCGCTCCGCGAGCCCCGCCGCGAAACGGTCGCGGCTCCGGCTCATCGCGGCGCGCATGCCCTCGAAGTAAGCCTCGTCCTTGCCCAGCCCGTAGGCCACCGCCGCCTGAAGGTTCGGCGGCGTGGTGAAGGTGATGAATTGATGCGCCTTGGACAGCACGCGCATCAGGTTCGGCGCGGCGCAGACGAGGCCGACCTTCCAGCCCGTCAGCGAGAAGATCTTGCCCGCCGAGCCGATCTTCACCGTCCGCTCGCGCATGCCGGGGATCGCGAGCATCGAGACGTGGCGGCGGCCGTCGAAGATCACATGCTCCCAGACCTCGTCGCACAGCGCGACGGCGTCATGCGCGATGCAGAACTTCGCGAGGAGTTCGAGCTGCTCCTTGCCGTAGACCGCCGCCGCCGGGTTGAGCGGATTGTTGAGGAGCACGACGCGGGTCTTGTCGCTGAAGGCCTCGGCGAGCATCTCCTCGGTGAAGCGCCAGTCGGGCGGCGAAAGCTTCACGAATTTCGGTACGCCGCCCGCGCGCCGGACGAGCGGCAGATAGGCGTCGTACATCGGCTGGAACAGCACGACCTCGTCGCCCGGCCGGATCAGCGCCATCAACGCGCCCGCCAGCGCCTCGGTCGCGCCGGAGGTGACCATGACCTCGCTCTGCGGATCGAGTTCGAGTCCTTGCCAATGCGCATAATGGGTCGCAACGGCTTGCCGGAGTTCCGGGATGCCCATCATCGGCGGGTATTGGTTCCAGCCGTGGATCACCGCCTCGGCCGCCTTCCGCCGCACGTCCTCGGGGCCGGGATCGTCGGGGAAGCCCTGCCCGAGATTGATGGCGCCCGTCTCGCGGGCCAGCATCGACATGACCTCGAAGACGGAGGTCTGCAGGTCGGAAAAGATCGGGTTCATGCGCGCGTCCTCGGTCCCCGGTCACGTCTTAGCCGAGATGAGGCCGGGCGGGGAAGCAGGGACGGACGTCGATCGTCATGCCCGGCCGCGTGCCGGCCATGACGACGGACGGGACGGTCCGGCTCAGCGCGGCGCGCGCTTCGCCAGAATGCGCTGCAGCGTGCGGCGATGCATCGACAGGCGGCGCGCCGTCTCCGAAACGTTGCGGCCGCAGAGTTCATAGACCCGCTGGATATGTTCCCAACGGACCCGGTCGGCCGACATCGGATTTTCCGGCAGTTCGGGCCGCGCCTCGCCTTCGGACCGCAGCGCCGCGTCGATGTCGTCGGCGTCGGCGGGTTTCGCGAGATAGTCGAAGGCGCCCATCTTCACCGCCGTGACGGCCGTGGCGATGTTGCCGTAGCCCGTCAGAACGATGCCGCGGACGTCGGGGCGGGCGCGGTTCAATTCCGCGAGAAGATCGATCCCGTTGCCGTCGCCGAGGCGCATGTCGATCACGGCGAAGGCCGGCGCCTTGTCGCGGATCGCGCGGAAACCGTCGGCCACGGTGTCGGCCGTCCGCACGGCATAGCCGCGTTGTTCCATCGCGCGGGCGAGACGGGTGAGGAACGCCTTGTCGTCGTCGACGATCAGAAGGCTGTTGTCCACGGAGGTCGTGACGTCGAGCATGGGCGTCGAGCTCCCAGATTGTGATCGGTGTACGGACGAAGATGCGGGTCGGTTCAGTCCGCGCCCGCGCGTGAGCCATAAAAAGATCCGCCGGGATCGGCCACGCCGCGCTCGAAGGCGCCGCGCGGCCAGACGACGGTGATTTCCGCGCCGCGCGCGCCGCCCGAAGCGTTGCGCATCGCGACCCTCGCGCCGGAACGTTCGAGCAGCGTCTTGGCGATGAACAGCCCGAGGCCGAGGCCCCCTCCGTCCTTCGCGCGCCGCTTTCCGCGCGCCGTCACGTAAGGCTCGCCCAGCCGGGACAGCATCTCCGCCGGAAAGCCCGGCCCGTCGTCGACGATGTTCACGGCGACGCCCTGCTGATCCCAGCTGGCCGTGATCTCGACCGTCCTTTGCGCGAAGTCGACGGCGTTCTCCACGAGATTGCCGAGACCGTAGAGAATCGCCGCGTTGCGGCGGCAGACGGGTTCGCTCGTGATTCCGCGGCTTTCGACGCGGATGTCGACGCCGAACGGGCGCTGCGGGTTCGCCACCTCTTCGAGGAGATGCAGAAGCCGCATGGTCTCGAGCGGGCCCTCGCCCCCCGATTCGAGCGAATTGAGCTTGCCGAGGATTTCGCGGCAGCGCTGCACCTGCTCCCTGAGCAAGGCCACGTCCTCGGCCATTTCGCCGTCCTTCGGCGTCATGATCTCGAGTTCCTTGGCGATCAGCGCGATCGTGGCGAGGGGCGTGCCGAGTTCATGCGCCGCCGCCGCGGCGAGCCCGTCGAGCTGGGAGAGATGCTGCTCCCGGGCGAGGACGAGTTCGGTCGCGGCCAGCGCACCCGCCAACTGGCGGGACTCTTCCGCCACCCGCCACGCATAGGCGCCGGTGAAGACCGTCCCGAGCACGATCGCCGTCCAGATGCCGGTCCGGTACAGCCAGGGCAGTTCGAGCCCCTCAGGAGTCCAAGGGAGCGGAAGATAGATGAAGGCCAGTACGCTGGCCGCGGCGATGGCGGCGGCCCCGATCGTCACCGTGTAGGACGGAGCCAGCGCGGTCGCCGAGATCATCACCGGCGCGAGAATCAGCATCGCGAAGGGGTTCTGCAGGCCTCCCGTCAGGAACAGCAGGACCGAGAGTTGGACGACGTCGAAGGCGAGGACCGCCGAGGCCGAGCCGTCGCGAAGCCGATGCCCCTGCGGGAAGGACCATCGCAGATAGAGATTGAGCGCCGCCGAAGCCGCGATCGTGACGGCCGCCGGAATGATCGGCAGCGTGAAGTCGAGGCCCAAATGGACCAGCAGCACCGCGAGGGTCTGACCCGCGACGGCAAGCCAGCGCAGCCGAATCAGCGTTTCGAGACGCAGACGGCTTTCGTTGCGGCTGAGCGCGAGAACATCGAAATCGGCCATAAGTCTAATCTAGGGCACTTGCGTCCCGAGGAAACGAGGCCGGGCTCGCCCGTAGGACGTTTTTCGGACCGATTCTCGCGCAAGGCGCGATGAAACCTGAGCGCGAGTTCCCGAAACGAGCCCGTTCACGCAGCTTTTACCTTCGGATGATTGAATTACAGGCTGGAACCGCTAATCTCTCCGCGGGTTTTGCGGTGCAGCGAGGGGCCGCCCGCTCCCCTCATCAGGGTGTCAGCCATGCAGCTGCCTTACTACATGTGGTACGAGACCGCCCATGCTCTTCTCGGGCCGGCTCGGGCCATGGCGGACACCACGAAGTGGATCTACCAGAACCCGGTCAACCCTCTCGGCAAGACGACGTTCGGTCGCGCGGTCGCTGCCGCCTGCGAGCTGTTCGAGCGCTCCACGCGCCGCTACGGCAAACCCGCCTTCGATCTGCCCACGACCTCGGTGAACGGCGTGCGGGTCGCGGTCACGGAGCGCGTGGTCTGGGAGAAGAACTTCTGCCGTCTCGTCCATTTCGATCGCGCGATCGACCGGACGCGCGTGCAGCAGCCCAAGCTGCTGATCGTCGCCCCCATGTCCGGGCATTACGCCACGCTGCTGCGCGGCACGGTGGAAAACTTCCTGCCGACGCATGAGGTCTTCATCACCGATTGGATCGATGCGCGCCTCGTGCCGCTCTCGGACGGCGGTTTCGATCTCGACGACTACATCGATTACGTGATCGAGATGTGCCGCCTGCTGGGTCCCGACGTGCATGTCCTCGCCGTCTGCCAGCCTTCCGTGCCCGTTCTCGCCGCGGTGGCGCGGATGGAGGACGAAGGCGATCCCTGCGCGCCCTATTCGATGACGCTCATGGGCGGCCCGATCGATACCCGCCGCAGCCCGACCGAGGTCAACAAGGTCGCCGAGAAGCGCGGGCTCGAATGGTTCCGCCGGCACTGCATCGTGAAGGTGCCGCTCCCGAATCCGGGCTTCATGCGCAGCGTCTATCCCGGCTTCCTGCAGCTGTCCGGCTTCATGGCCATGAACATCGACCGCCATATCTCCGCGCATGGCGAGATGTTCAACCATCTCGTCGACGGCGACGGCGACTCGGCCGAAAAGCACCGCGAATTCTACGACGAGTACATGGCGGTGATGGATCTCACGGCCGAGTTCTATCTCCAGACCGTCGAGACCGTGTTCGTGAAGCATCTCATGCCCAAGGGCGAGATGATGCATCGGGACAAGCCCGTCGACCTCAAGGCCGTGCGTCGCGTCGCCCTGATGACGGTCGAAGGCGAGAGGGACGACATTTCCGGCGTGGGCCAGACCGAGGCCGCGCAGGATCTCTGCGTGAACATCCCGAACGACATGCGCGTGCATTGGGTGCAGCCGCGCGTCGGCCATTACGGCGTGTTCAACGGTTCGCGCTTCCGCGCCGACATCGCCCCGCGCATCTGCGACTTCATCGCCAATTCGACGATGCAGGGCCGTCTTCGCGAACGGCCCGCCGCAGCCTCGCGCAAGGGCTCGTCCTCGGTCGTGCCGATGACCGCCGCCGGCCGCCGTTCGGCCGCCCGTAAGCCCGCGAAGGACTGACGCCGCTCATTCGGGCCGAAGGCGCACACTTCCCTGATGACGCAAGAGCGCGCCTTCGGCATCGTTCGAACGTGATGATTCTCGCGCGTCTCCGGGCCGCCCGGCCCCCCGAACCGGGCCATATCGTCGTGCCGCACGGCACGGGCAGTTTCACCGTCGCGCTCAAGCGTTCGTCCACGGCGCGTCGCTACACGCTCCGTGTCTGCTCGGGGTCGGGCGCGATCGTGATGACCTTGCCCGCCAAGGCCGATCTGCGCACCGCCTCCGACTTCGCCGCCCGTCACACCGGCTGGATCGCGGCGCGTCTCGCGCGCCTGCCCGAGATGATCGCGATGGAGCCGGGCGCGACGGTTCCCTTCCGCGGCGTGCCGCATCGCATCGAGCATCGTCCCGGCATGCGGGGCGCTGTCCGGGTCGAGACGGGGGCGGACGGCGCGCCCGTCATCGCCGTCTCCGGCCTTCCCGAACATGCCCGCCGCCGCGTGAGCGACTTCCTGAAGCGGGAGGCGGGGAAGGATCTCGCGGCCGCCGTGTCCCGCCACGCCGCCGCGCTCGGCGTCGTCGTGTCCGGCATCACGCTGCGCGACACCAGAAGCCGCTGGGGCTCCTGCACCTCCGCCGGTCGTCTCAACTTCTCCTGGCGGCTGATCATGGCCCCGCCCTTCGTGCTCGACTATCTCGCCGCGCATGAGGCGACGCATCGGCGCGAGATGAACCATTCGAACCGCTTCTGGCGTCTCCTGAAGGAGATCTGCCCCGTCACCGACGAAGCCGAGGCCTGGCTCGACCGCAACGGCCCGGGTCTGCACCGCTATCGGTGAGACGAGGCTCCGCATTCTTCCGCGATGACAGGGCGTGCCGCCGGGCTTAAGCATGAGGCGACGCCGGAGTCCGCATGCCTCTTCGCCCCGATACGCTCGCGCTCACGGCGCTTCTTGCGCTTCTGACCTCGCTCGGCCCGCTTTCGACGGACATGTATCTGCCGTCGCTGCCCATGATCGCGCGCGGTTTCGGGAGCGATACGGCGGGCGCGCAGCTGACGCTCTCCGCCTTCCTCGTCGGCTTCGCCGCGGGCCAGGTCTTCTACGGGCCCGTCGCGGACCGCTACGGCCGCAAGCCCGTGCTGCTCGCGGGCATGGCGCTCTTCATCGTCGCGAGCCTCGCCTGCGCCTTCGCGAGTTCGATCGAGATGCTGACGGGTGCGCGCTTCCTGCAGGCGCTCGGGGCTTCCGGTCCCATCGTGCTGGCCCGCGCCGTCGTGCGCGATCTCTATGAGGGAGCGCGCGCGGGCAAGGAACTGTCGCGCATGGGCACGGTCATGGGCGTCGTGCCCGCCGCGGCTCCCATCGCCGGCGGTCTTCTGGAAGCCGCCTTCGGCTGGCGCTCGACCTTCTTCGTGACGACCGTCCTCGGGCTCGCGCTCGCCGCCGTGGTCGTGGTCGGCCTTCCCGAGACGCTGAAGCGCCGCTCGACCGAGCCGCTTTCCGTCCCGGCGATCCTGCGCGGCTACGGCGTGCTGCTCGAGAACTCGACCTATCGGCTCTATCTCGTCACCTGCGCGCTCGCCTATTCGGGTCTCTTCGCCTTCATCTCCGGCTCGTCCTTCGTGCTCCAGCAGGTCTACGGCCTGTCGGAGATCCTGTTCGGCTTCGCCTTCTCCTTCGTGGTGCTGGGCTACATCACGGGCACGATCATCGCGCAGCGGGTCGTGGGGAAACGCGGCATCCGGGGGACGGTGCGGCTCGGCGTGACCTGTCTCGCGCTCGGCGGGATCGCCATGCTCGCGGGCGCCATGGCCGGCCCCGGAACGCCCTTCGAGATCATGCTGCCCATGGCGCTCTACACCTGCGGGATCGGCTTCACGCTGCCGCAGTCCATGGCCGGCGCGATGGGGCCTTTCCCGGACCGCGCGGGCGCGGCCTCCTCCTTCATCGGGCTGTGCCAGATGAGCGCGGCGGCGGTCGTCGGGATCGGCCTCGGCCATGCGCTCGACGTCACGCCGCTGGCGCTGCCGCTCGTCATCGCGGCGCTGGGCATCGCGGCCTTCGCGGTCTTCGCCCTGTCGAAGCCGCCTGCCGCGGCCTGATCAGCGGCCGAACAGCCTGTCGAACAGCCCCGGCTCCTGCGGGCCCGGATTCGTCCGTTGCGGCGCAGCGCCGCCGCCGACGAGGCCGGGCGGGCGCGGCCCGTCGTCGCCGCCCGCCCGGCCGATCGGGGCCGGGGGAACGGGGCGCTCCGGCGTGCCGGAGGGGACCGACGCGCCGACGGGTGCGGGCGGGATCGGGGTCGCGCGGGGAACGTCGCCCGCGCGCGGCACCGGAGCGGATCTCTGGGCCTGTGCGCCGCCGACCGAGGCGGGCGGGACCGGAAGGGGTTCGTCCTGCGGCACGTCTCCCGAAGCGCCGAGCAAGGCGGGGAAGCTCCATCCGGAGGGCATGTTCGGCAACGGTTGCGGCGCGGTCCCCGCCGTGGCCGTCTTCATGAAGCGGCTCCAGACGTCGACGGGAAGCCCGCCGCCGGAGACGCGCTTCGTAGGCGTGCCGTCGTCATTGCCGAGCCAGACGCCCGCGACCAGCGAGGACGTGTAGCCGACGAACCATGCGTCGCGGAATTCCTGGCTGGTTCCGGTCTTGCCGGCGGTCTGCCAGCCGGGAGCGGCTTCCGCGCGGCGCGCGGTTCCATGGGTCACGGTCTCGCGCAGCATGACGTTCATCATGCCGACCGCCTCCGGCGAGACGACGCGGCCGAGGCCGCCGCCCGTCCGGCGATAGACGATCTCGCCGTCGCGCTTCTTCACGCTCGTGATCACATAGGGCAGCACGCCGATGCCGCCGTTGGCGAAGGGGGCATAGGCCGAGACGAGTTCGAGCGCCGTCACCTCCGACGTGCCGAGGGCGATCGAGGCATTGGCTTCGAGCTTGGAGCGGATGCCCATGCGTTGCGCCGTCGCGGCCACCGTCTTCGGCCCGACTTCCATGCCGACCCTCACGGCGACGGTGTTGAGCGATTGCGAAAGGGCCGCCTTCAACGTCACCTGGCCCTTATAGTCGCGCGAATAGTTTTCCGGCGTCCAGCCGCGGATGTTGAGCGGGGCGTCCTCCCGCAGCGTGTCGGGGGTCATGCCCTGTTCGACGGCGGCGAGATAGACGAAGGGCTTGAAGGAGGAGCCCGGCTGTCGCTTCGCCACGACGGCGCGGTTGTATTGGCTCGCGGCATAGTCGCGCCCGCCCACCAGCGCGGTGATCGCGCCGTCCGGCCGCATGGCGACGAGCGCGCCCTGCGTCACGCCGCTGCGCTCGCCCTTCTGCGCCAGTTCCTCGACCAGCGCCTTTTCCGCCGCGAGCTGGATCCCGGCGTCGATCGTGGTCTGCACCACGAGGTCCGTCTCGATCGTGCCGATGAAGTCGTCGAGCACGTCCATCACGTGGTCGGCGGCGTAGCCGAACGAACCCGAACCCGCGGGCTTCACCGTCTTGGCCGGGTTGATGAGGGCGAGCTTGACCATCTCGTCCGATACGAGCCCCTCCCGCGCCATGGCGGCGAGCACCAGTTCCGCGCGTGCCTGCGCGCCGTTCGGATTGCGGTTCGGCGCCAGCCGGGAGGGCGACTGCACCAGCCCCGCGAGGATCGCGGCCTCCGCCAGCGTGACCTGCCGGGCGGGCTTGCCGAAATAGCGCAGCGACGCCGCGTCGACTCCATAGGCTCCCGCGCCGAAATAGACGCGGTTGAGATAGAGCTCGAGGATCTGATCCTTGCTGTAGTTGCGCTCCAGCCAGACGGCGAGGATCGCCTCCTGGATCTTGCGGGAGGCGGTCCGTTCCTGCGTGAGGAACAGGTTCTTCGCGAGCTGCTGGGTCAATGTCGAGCCGCCCTGCATCGGCCCGCTCGACCGCGTCAGGTTGCGGACCATGGCGCGCGCGATGCCGATCGGGTCGACGCCGAAATGGCTGTAGAAACGCCGATCCTCGATGGCGAGAAAGGCTTGCGGCAGATAGGGCGGCAGTTCCTTGAGCTCGATCGCGCGCCCCCCCGTTTCGCCCCGATTGGCGAGGAGCGAGCCGTCGGACGCCAGAATCGCGACATTGGGCGGCCGTTTCGGGACGGCGAGTTGGTCGATCGGCGGGAGCTTGGTCGCGTGATAGGCGAAAAGCGCCCCGACCGCGATCAAGCCCCAGAGGCACAGCACGGCGGACCAGTAGAACAGGCGACCGATGATCGACGCGGGTCGCCGCCGTCGCTTCTTCTTTCCCGCTTCGGCTTTCGGCTTGCGCGGCGCCTTCGCGCCCGCGGCTTCGCCGTCGTCGCGCCGGCGCGGATCCTCGTCGCGGCTCGACACGGACGCGCGATCGTCGCGGGTGAGACGAATATCGCTCCCGCGCCCTTCCCCGCCGCCGTCGGAAGACGGTCCCCGGCGTTCGCGCGGACGGTCGCGTCCACCTTGCGCCATGCACACAGCCTCTGTCGATCGAGCGCGGGTAGAG
Organism: Hyphomicrobiales bacterium; assembly: GCA_027483795.1. GTDB lineage: Bacteria > Pseudomonadota > Alphaproteobacteria > Rhizobiales > Beijerinckiaceae > JAIXZO01. The sequence continues at coordinate 20,682 of JAIXTT010000016.1, read as the reverse complement.
CCTTACGGGGGCGGAATTAAGGAGGCGTTACCCTTGACGGGGCATCAGGCCGCCTTGGCGGGCGCGTGGGTCAGAAGCCGGCACAATCGCCCGATCACGGCGCGCAGCTCATGCCGGTGCACGACCATGTCCACCATGCCGTGGTCCTTGAGATATTCCGAACGCTGGAAGCCCGCGGGCAGCTTTTCGCGGATCGTCTGTTCGATCACGCGCGGCCCGGCGAAGCCGATCAGCGCGCCCGGTTCGGCGATGTGGACGTCGCCGAGCATCGCATAGGACGCCGTCACGCCGCCCGTGGTCGGGTTGGTGAGCACGACGATATAGGGCAGGCGCGCCTCGCGCAGGCGGCGGATCGCGATGGTCGTGCGCGGCATCTGCATCAGGGAGAACATGCCCTCCTGCATGCGTGCTCCGCCCGAGGCCGCGAACATCACGAAGGGGGTCTTGCGCTCGATCGCGGTCTCGAGCCCGCGGATCACCGCTTCGCCCGCCGCCATGCCGAGCGAGCCGCCCATGAAGTCGAAGTCCTGCACGCCGATGGTGACGGGCGTCCCGTGCACGGCGCCGACGCCGAGCTTCACGGCATCCTGCAGTCCCGTCTTCGCCCGCGCGTCGCGGATGCGGTCGACATATTTCTTCTCGTCCCGGAACTTCAGCGGATCGGCCGGCACGTCCGGGATCGCGATGTCCTCGTAGCGGGCTTCGTCGAACATCGATTTCAGCCGCGCCGTCGCATTCATGCGCAGATGATGGTCCGAACCGGGGATGACGAACTGGTTGGCTTCGACGTCCTTGTGGAAGACGAGCTGGCCGCTTTCGGGACACTTCACCCAGAGATTTTCGGGCGTGTCCTTCTTGAGGAAGGAGCGGATCTTCGGGGCGACGTTGGAAATCCAGCTCATGACGATCTCCTCAGGCGACCGGTTTCGCGGCGCGGCGGACGCCCGCGGCGATGTCCGAAACGAGCGAGGTCACGGCGGCGACGGTCTTCGCCGTCGCCTTGCCCTGCGCGTCGAGCGAGATGCGCACCGCTTCGACCAAGGCCGAGCCGACGACGACGCCGTCGGCGCCGCGCGCGATGATCTCCGCCGTCTCCGCGTTCTTCACGCCGAAGCCGACCGCGATGGGCAGTTCGGTATGTCGCTTGATCCGGGCGACCGCGCCGGCGACCTTGGAATAGTCCGGGATCGCCGAACCCGTGATGCCCGTCACCGACACGTAATAGACGAAGCCCGACGTATTCTGCAGCACCTTGGGCAGGCGCGCGTCGTCGGTGGTCGGCGTGGCGAGGCGGATGAAGTTCAGGCCCGCCTTCAGCGAGGGGATGCAGAGTTCCGCATCCTCTTCCGGCGGCAGGTCGACGACGATGAGGCCGTCCACGCCCGCTTCCGCGGCATCCTTCAGGAAGCGGTCGACGCCGTAAATGTAGATCGGGTTGTAGTAGCCCATCAGGATGATCGGCGTGTCCGCATCGTCCTTGCGGAAGTCGCGCACCATGCCGATCGTCTTCGCGAGCGTCTGGCCCGCATGGAGCGCGCGCAGGCCCGCGGCCTGGATCGCCGGACCGTCGGCCATCGGATCGGTGAAGGGCATGCCCACTTCGATGAGGTCTGCGCCCGCCTTCGGCAGCGCCTTGATCACGGCGAGCGAGGTCGCCGTGTCCGGATCCCCGGCCATGACGAAGGTGACGAGGGCGGCCCGGCCTTGGGCCCGGGTCTCGGCGAAGCGGCGGTCGATGCGGGTGGTCATGGTCGGCCTGTTAGCACGCGCGACGGAGATTGGGGAGAGCGCGTCCCGACGGCTCAGAAGCCGCCGAGATGCTCCGCCACGGTGAAGATGTCCTTGTCGCCGCGGCCGCAGAGATTGACCACCATCAGGTGATCCTTCGGCTTCTGCGGGGCGAGTTCGAGCACCTTGGCGACCGCGTGCGAGGGCTCGAGCGCCGGGATGATGCCTTCGAGCTTGGAGAGCAGCTGGAACGCGTCCAGCGCCTCCTTGTCGGTCGCGGAGATGTATTTCACCCGGCCCGTCTCATGCAGCCAGGAATGTTCCGGGCCGATGCCCGGATAGTCGAGGCCCGCCGAGATCGAATGGCCTTCGACGATCTGGCCGTCGTCGTTCATCAGCAGATAGGTGCGGTTGCCGTGCAGCACGCCGGGCTTGCCGCCCGTGAGCGACGCCGCATGTTCGCCCGTGGAAATGCCGTGCCCCGCCGCTTCCACGCCGTAGATCTCGACCTCGCGGTCGTCGAGGAAGGGGTGGAACAGGCCGATCGCGTTCGACCCGCCGCCGATGCAGGCCACGAGCGAGTCGGGGAGGCGGCCTTCGCGCTCCATCATCTGTTCCCGCGTCTCGCGGCCGATCACGCATTGGAAGTCGCGGACCATGCCGGGATAGGGATGCGGACCCGCCGCGGTGCCGATGCAGTAGAACGTGTCCTCGACGTTCGACACCCAGTCGCGCAGCGCCTCGTTCATCGCGTCCTTCAGCGTCTTCGCGCCGGACTGGACGGGGACGACTTCGGCCCCGAGCATCTTCATGCGGAACACGTTCGGCTTCTGCCGCTCGACGTCGACCGCGCCCATATAGACGACGCATTGCAGGCCGAAGCGGGCGCACATCGTGGCCGTCGCGACGCCGTGCTGGCCCGCGCCCGTCTCCGCGATGATGCGCTTCTTGCCCATGCGCATCGCGAGCAGGATCTGCCCGAGCACGTTGTTCACCTTGTGCGCGCCCGTGTGGTTCAGCTCGTCGCGCTTCAGATAGATCTTCGCGCCGCCGCAATGCTCGGTGAGGCGTTCGGCGAAATAGAGAGGGCTCGGCCGGCCGACATAATGGGCCAGATAGCCGTTCATCTGCTTCTGGAACTCGGGGTCGGCCTTGGCGTCCTTGTAGGCCTGTTCGAGTTCGAGGATCAGCGGCATCAGCGTCTCCGCGACGAAGCGGCCGCCGAAAATGCCGAAATGGCCCGTCTCGTCGGGACCGGTGCGGAAGGAGTTGGGGGGCTGGACCGTCACGCTTGCTCCTCCCGGGCGGTTCGCGCCGCCTCGACGAAATCTCGGATGCGGCGGGGATCCTTGATCCCCGGCGCGGTTTCGACGCCGGACGAGACGTCCGCGCCTTGCGCCTTCGTCAGCGCGAGCGCGTCCCGGACGTTTCCGGCATCGAGCCCTCCTGACACCATGAACGGCTTCGCGAGGTCAAGGCCCGCGAGGATCGGCCAGTCGAAGGCCACGCCGTTGCCGCCGGGCAGAACGGCGTCCTTCGGGGGCTTGGCGTCGAAGAGCAAAAGGTCCGCGACCTCCGCGAAGGCGGGAACCCCTGTGAGATCGTCCCGCGTCGAGACGCCGAGCGCCTTCATGACGGGGACGCCGAAGCGCGTCCGGATCTCGGTCGTCCGCTCCGGGCTCTCCTTGCCGTGAAGCTGCAGGACGTCGGGGCGGAGCGCCTCCATGATCGAAGCGATCTCCGCATCGTCCGCATCCACGAGCAGCGCCACCTTCTTCGCCCGCCCGCCCGTCCGCTCGCCCAGCGCCTTCGCGGCTTCGAGCGACACGTTGCGCGGGGATTTCGGGAAGAAGACGAAGCCGACCATGTCCGCCCCCGCCTCGAGCGCCGCGTCGAGCGTCTCGGGGGTCGAAAGTCCGCAGATCTTCACCAAGGGCGACATCGCGTTTCTCTGCACCCTCGGATGCGCGATGTCGACGAAAAACGCCGCGTCCCGGTGCCGCGCCTCAGGCGGCGCGGGCATGCACCAGCATGGCGGCCGCGAGATCCTCGATGGCGGTGCCCACGGATTTGAAGAGGGTGATTTCCGTCTCCGAGGTCCGGCCCGGATGCACGCCGCGCGTCAGGTCGAAGAGATCGGCCTTCACGTCGGCGGCCGAAATCACGCCCGCGGCGATCGGCGCGGCGAGATCGCCCGCCTCGGAGAGCGCCCCCGCCCGCGTGTCGCAGAAGATCGATGCGCGTTCGACCGTCGCGTCGTCCGTCTCCCGCATCCAGGGTCGGAACGCACCCACGCAGTCGAGATGCGTCCCGGGCGCGAGCAGCTCCCCGCGGATCAGCGGCGCATGGCTCAGCGTGGCGCAGGAGATCAGGTCGGACGCCGCGACCGCGGCATCGAGATCGGCGACCGCTTCGACGGGCAGACCCGCCGCGGACAGTTCGGCGGCGAGCGCCTTCGCCCGTTCGGGCCGGTGGTTCCAGAGCATGATCCGCTCGATCGGCCGCGCCGCCCGGTGCGCCCGGATCAGGAAGGGGGCCAGCGCGCCCGCCCCGACCATGGTCATCACCTTGGCGTCCTTGCGCGCCAGATGGCGCGCGGCCAGCGCCGAAGCGGCGGCCGTCCGCCAGGCCGTGAGGCGGGCGCCGTCGAGCGCGGCCAGCGGCGCGCCCGTCTCCCCGTCCATCAGCATGTAGGTGCCGTAGACGCTGGGCAGGTTCTTCGCGGCATTGGTCGGGAAGACGCTGACGATCTTGGCGCCCATGAAGGCGGGCTTCGTCGCAGGGCCGGTCCATGCCGGCATCAGCAGCAGGGTGGCTTCCGCGCCCGGCCGCTCCACGCCGTGATGATGGCGCACGGGAACGACGACGTCCGAGCGGAAAGCGTCCGCCAGCGCGTCGGCGAGGGCGACCGGATCGAGGGTCCGGTCGATCGTCTGCGCATCATGGAACTTCATGCCGTCACCGGATCGGGGAGGGAAGCGTCTGGGCCGGTTCGGCGATCCGGCGAAGGCGTTCGACCTCGTCGCGTTTGGCGGCGAGTTCGCGCTCGGCGAGGCGTGCCGCCCGGCGATGCGCCGATTGGTTCATCCAGGCGCCGACGCCGCCCGCGATCGCGCCCAGAACGGCCGCCGCGAAGAGCAGCAGGAAAAGCGGCGCCTCCATGGTCAGCGCGGAATCCGCAGCGCCGAAAGGATCGAGCGAGACGGCGACCGGTCCGCGATTGGCCACCGAGAACAGGATCACGACGATCGCGAGCGGAACGAAGACGAGAGCCTTCAGAAAACGCCGCATGCCGACCTCCCAGCCGTCGGTTCCGTGTCCTTCGTCCCGGAAGGGGACGGATCAGGCGCCGCGATTGATGCGCTCGCGCATGTCCTTGCCGGCCCTGAACACCGGGACGGCCTTTTCATCGACGGCGACATGTTCGCCGGTGCGCGGATTGCGCCCCGTCCGCGCGTCCCGGCGCTTGACGGAAAAAGCGCCGAAGCCGCGGATTTCGACGCGGTCGCCGCGGGTCAAGGCGTCGGCGATCTCGTCGAGAATGGCGTTGACGACGTTTTCGGCGTCGCGCTGGTAGAGCTCGGGATAGTGCTCGGCGATCTTATGGACGAGCTCGGACTTTATCATTGCCGACCACTATGTTTTTGATTTCGCGTTCAATTTTGAATTGCAGGGTGCCAGAGCGCCAGAAGGCCGTCAAGAACGGGTTCGCGCTCCGCCGAACCGGCGCGTCGCAGAGCCGAGGCCGCGCGTTCGAAGCCCGCGAGGTCGGCGGCGAAGGCCGCCGCCTCCGAAAGGCCGAGCCGCTCCGCGGCGTCGTCGCGCTTGTAGAGCTGCACGGGCAGCTTTCCGAGGTTCTTTTCGGTCCTGAGCCATTCCACGGCGCTGCGCTCGTCGCCCAAAGCGTCGACGAGCTTGAGCCCGATGCTCTGGCGTCCGGAGAACACCCTTCCGTCCGCCACGCGGGCGAGGGCTGCGTCGTCGAAGCCGCGGCGCTGCTGCACGAGGCGCTTGAACCATTCGAACGTGTCGCCGATGACGGCCTCGAGCGCCGCCTTGGACTCGGGCGTCATGGGTTCGAACGGGTTCGGCGCGGCCTTGAGCGGGCTCGACTTCACGCCTTCCATGCGGATGCCGAGATTGTCGAGCAGGCGCACCACGTTCGGATATTGGAACAGCACGCCGATCGAGCCGACGATCGAGGTCTCCCGCGCGACGATGCGTTCGGCGGCGAGCGCCGCGATGTAGCCGCCGGACGCCGCGGTTCCTTCGACCACCGCGATCACGGGCTTCTTCTCCGCGACGCGGCGCAGCGCGTCATAGACCGCCTCGGACCCCGACACGGTCCCGCCGGGACTGTCGATCGCCACGATCACGGCCTTCGCGGAACTGCGGTCGCCCGCGCGCTTGATCAGATCGAGCGTCTTCTTGTCGCCCGTGATCGTGCCCGAGATCTCGATCCGCGCGATGTGCGAGCGGGCTCCCTTGATCGCCTCGCGGCCGCCGAAGGCGATGCCCGCCGCGACGACGGCGAGCGCCGCAACGATGAAGACCCCGGCCCGCCACAGGGCGCGGCTCCGCTTGAGTTTCCGGCGCTCGACGAAATAGTCGCTCTGGCTCATGGCGCGTTTCCGGATGGGCGGGGCGGACCTTCTACGTAACGTCCGATCCCGTGGCGGGCAACCGGCCGCGGAGGACGAGTTGCGCTCGCCTTTGGAGCGGGCTAACCCCTGCGGGCTCCGCCTCGGAGCGTCGCAGGGAGAATATTCGGATGACCATCACCCGCATCGGCACCGGCCCGCGCATGAGCGCCGCGGTCGTGCACGGCAACACCGTCTATCTCGCCGGCCAGGTCGCGAAGGACTCGGCGGGCAAGAGCGTGACGGAGCAGACCCAGGAGATCCTCGCCATCATCGACGGGCTTCTCGCCGAAGCGGGCACGGACAAGACGAAGCTCCTGTCCGCGAACATCTGGCTCACCGACGTGGCCACCTTCGCCGAGATGAACGCGGTGTGGGACGGCTGGGTCGCCCCGGGCTGCACCCCGGCCCGCGCGACGGTCGAGGCGAAGCTCGCCGCGCCGCAATACAAGGTCGAGATCGCGGTCATCGCGGCGCGCTGAGGAGCGTTCCCGGTGGAGTCCTCCGACGCGATCGTCGCGCGCTTCCTCGCGCTGCATCCCAAGCTGATCGATCTGTCCCTCGGGCGGATGGAGCGGCTGCTCGATGCGCTGGGAAGCCCGCAGTCGCGTCTGCCGCCCGTGATCCATGTCGCGGGCACCAACGGCAAGGGCTCCACCGTCGCCTTCATGCGCGCGATCCTCGAGGCCGCGGGCCTTTCGGTCCACGTCTACACCTCGCCCCATCTGGTCCGCTTCCACGAGCGGATCAGGCTGGGCGCGCCGGGCGGCGGTCGGCTCGTCTCCGAGGAACTCCTCGTCGAGGCCTTCCGGCGCTGCGAGGCCGTCAATGCGGGTGCGCCGATCACGGTCTTCGAAATGACGACCGCGGCGGCGCTGCTGCTCTTCGCGGAACATCCCGCCGACGTTCTGCTTCTCGAAGTCGGTCTCGGCGGGCGCTATGACGCGACCAACGTCATCGAAAAGCCGCTCGTCACCGTCGTCACCCCGATTTCGATGGATCACTCGGAGTTTCTCGGCGACACGATCGCCAAGATCGCCGCGGAGAAGGCGGGCATCTTCAAGCGCGGCGTGCCGGCGGTGATCGCTCTGCAGAACCACGGCGAAGCCGAAACCGTTCTCGAGCGCGCGGCCGCGCGCGTCGGCGCGTCGTCGATCATCGTCGGCGGGCAGCATTTCCACGTTCACGAGGAGCAGGGCCGCTTCGTCTTTCAGGACGAAGACGGGCTTCTCGATCTTCCGTTGCCGCGGCTCTCGGGCCGTCATCAGCACGTCAATGCCGGAGCCGCGATCGCGGCGCTGCGCGTCGCGGGCTTCGCCGGCCTTCGCACGGAGGCCTTCGAGGCGGGGCTGCGCAACGTCGACTGGCCCGCGCGTCTGCAGAGGCTCGCCAAGGGTCGCCTGCCGCCGATGCTGCCCGAGGGGGCAGAACTCTGGCTCGACGGCGGCCATAATCCGGACGGCGGCCGCGCGCTGGCCGCGGCCATGGCCGAATTCGAGGAGCGCAATCCGCGCCCTCTGGCGATGATCGTCGGGATGCTGGGCACCAAGGACGCACAATCCTTCATCGGCGCCTTTTCCGGTCTCGCCCGAGAGGTCGCCGCGGTCACGATCCCCGGCCAACAGGCCGCGCGTCCCGCGGCGGAAGTGGCGGCCATCGCCGCGGCGGCGGGCCTGTCCGCTCATGTCGAACCGAGCGTCGAGGCGGCGCTCGCCGCGATCGCGGCTCGTGATTGGCCCGTTCCTCCGCGCGTCCTGATCGCGGGGTCGCTCTATCTCGCGGGCGAGGTCCTGTCGGCGAACGGCACGCCGCCGACATGAAAAAGGCCCCGCCGAAGCGGGGCCTTTTTCGAAAACCGGACGGGTCCGTTCAGACCGCGCCGCCGATCCAGCGGGACAGGTCGCCCTTGGACGCGGCGCCCACCTTCTGCGCGGCGAGCTTGCCGTCCTTGAAGATCATCAGGGTCGGGATCGAGCGGATGCCGAATTTCGCGGCCGTCTGCGGATTCTCGTCCACGTTCAGCTTCACGATCTTCACCTTGCCCTCCATCTCCTTGGAGATCTCGTCGAGCGCCGGGGCGATCATGCGGCAGGGGCCGCACCATTCGGCCCAGAAATCCACGACGACGGGTTCGGACGCCTGAAGCACGTCCTGGTCGAAGCTGGCGTCGGTCGTCTTGGCCGTCATGGCTGTTCCTCGAAAAAGGTTGCGCGGTGCGAATCCGCCTTGCCCGGAAGCTATGAACGCCCTTGCCGAGCGTCAAGGAAACCGGCGACGGCGGTCACGATTTGCACAGCTTCGCCCAAGCCGCTTCGAGCCGCTCCGCCGGCAGTTCGAGCGCCGTCCGCTTGGCGGTGTGCACGAGGATGCAGCGCACGGGCTTGGACGGATCGAGCCTCGCGACGAGCGCCCGATAGATCGCGAGTTGGGCGACATGCTCGTCCGGGACGTCCTCCGCATGATCGGGGCCGGAGGTCGAGGTCTTGTAGTCGGCGATGAGGATCGCGTCCTCGGTCTCCGCGAGCCGGTCGATCCGGCCGGAGACCGCCCGCATCGTCCCGCCGGGTCCGATCGGCAGCATGCCCGTGATCGCCGCCTCGGCCCGGCTGCGCGGGCCGAACAGCGGGGCGAGCGCGGGCGTCTCGACGATGCCGATCACGTCGTCCACGATCGCCGCGCGCTCGCTCTCCGAGAGCCCGCGACCTCGGGCGGCGACTAAGGCGCGCGCGGCTTCCTCCCGCCGTGCCGCGGGACAGCCGGGCAGCAGTTCCAGAAGCGTGTGCACGAGCGTGCCGACGAGCCGGGCCTTGCGCATGAAGGGCCCGTCGAAGGGGCGGGCGGGCGCGTCGGCCGCCGCGATCGCGTTCGAAGGGCTCAACGGCGGCGCGGCGGGCGCTTCGGCGGGCGCGGGCCTGCGCAGCCATTCGGGTTCCGGCGCGGCCGCGGCCGCGATCGTCGGAACGGTCGTCGCCGCGGGCGTTCCGTCCGCCGTCGCGATGCGGCGCTTCGTGCCCGGAGGCACGCCGTCCTCCTCGACGGGTTCGAGCGTCTCGCCCAGTCCGGCCTCGATCAGCTCGTACCAGCAGCCCGTCTTCGGCTTCTGCTTGTTGACGTGACCGAAGACGTAGAGCCGCTCCTTGGCCCGAGTCAGCGCCACATAGAGCAGGCGCCGATGTTCCTCCATCTGCCGGTCGTGCTCGCGATCGCGCGCCTCGGTCACCGCTGCCGGGTCGACCTTGTCGGACAGGCCCCAGACCGGAAGAACCGGTTCGTTTCCTCCCGCCGCGGCGATGGTCCGGATCGGGCCGCAGCGTCCGCGGTCCGGCGCGGTGCAGGTGTCGGGCAGGATCACGATCGGCGCTTCGAGCCCCTTCGCGCCATGGACCGTCATCACGCGCACTTCGTCGCGGCCCGCTTCCATGTCGCGCTTCACCTGCACGCCCGCCGCGGACAATTCGGCGAGGAAGCGTTGCAGCGAGGGCGCGCCGTGATGCTCGTGGTCGAGCGCGAGCTTCAGGAATTCGTCGATGGCGTCCCCGGCTTCGAGGCCGAGCCGCGCGAGCATCTTCGCCCGCGCTTCGCCCGCACCGAGCAAGGACGCGTAGAAGGCGAAGGGTCCCGAGGAGCGCGCGGCCTGCCCGAGCGCCTCGAACCGTTCGAACGTCTCCCGATGCGCCGCGCTCGCTCCGAGCGCGGCATGCAGGCTTCCCGGCCGCTTCGGCGCGAGCCCGATCAGATCGTCGTCGTCGAGTCCGAACAGCGGCGACTTCAGGAGTGCGGCCAGCGTCAGATCGTCTTCGGGCAGCAGCGCCGCGCGTCCGAGTGCCATCAGGTCCATGACGGCGATGTGTTCCGTCAGCTTCAGCCGGTCGGCGCCCGCCACCGGCACGCGCTTCTCCTTCAGCGCGCGGATGACGGCCTCGAAGAAGGCGTTGCGGCTGCGCACGAGGATCATCACGTCGCCCGCGCGGATCGGGCGCAGGATCTTCCGCGACCCGTCCTGCGGATCGACGTCGAGGATGCGTTCCGGCGAGTCGGGCGAGAGCCATGCCGCGGTCATGGCGGCGATCCGCCCCGCGACCTGCGCGGCGGGCGAGGCCGCGCCTATGGCGTCGAGCGGCAATTCCCAATCCTCGTCGTCCTCTTCGGGCTCCTTCCCGATCACGGGGCGCAGTTCGACGAGGCCCGGCAGTTTCGGATCGCGCGCCATATGCACCGTCGGAACGCAATCCTCCTCGAGGCCGCGATGGGCGGCGGGCGAGGCGAAGACGGCGTCGACGGCGCCCAGCACCGACGGCGAGGAGCGGAAGGACATCTGCAGCGAGACGGCGGCGAACCCCGGTTCCCCCTCCGCGGCGGCTCCGCGGGCGAGCTTCTCGAAATGGCGTCGGCTTTCGGCGAAGGCGCCCGGTTCCGCGCCCTGAAAACTGTAGATCGACTGTTTCGGATCGCCCACGGCGAAGACCGTGCGCTTGCCCGCCCTCGCGCTTTCGCCCGCGAAGAATTCCGAGGTCAGCGCCCGCAGGATGGCCCATTGGTCGGGGCTCGTGTCCTGCGCCTCGTCGACGAGCAGGTGATCGATGCCCTTGTCGAGCTTGAACAGCACCCAAGCCGCGTCCGAGCGGGACAGCAGCGCGTTCGTCCGCTCGATGAGATCGTCGAAGTCGAGCGCGCCCCGCTCCGCCTTCAAGGCCTCGTAGCGGGCGAGCGCCGCGTCGGCGACCACGAGCAGCGCGCGGGTCCGCTCGACGGCCGCCATCGCACGGCGGCGGTCCTCGATGTCCTTGACGCGGGCCTGCTCGGCGAGCGCGGCTCCGTAGACGGTCGATTTCTCCGCGCCCTTGGCGAAGAACCAGCCCGGACCGTAGGGCTTGCCCTTGTCGTTCAGGAAGGCTCCGACATAGGTCTCCGCCCAAGCCGAAGCGCCCCATGCGGCGAGGCTCGCCTTGAAGCTCGCGGCCAGCCCCTCGTTTCGAGTACCGCCCGCAAGCGTCAGCGCCGCGACCGCGGCCTGAATTTCGGCCACGGACAGCGCCCCCGCCTCCAATTCCGCCTGCAATCCCGCCGCCGTCGTCCCGGCCGGGACGCCCATCGCTTCGGCGAGATCGCGCGCGAGCGCGTCGAAGTCCTCCTTCAGTCCCCCGGCACGGCGCAAGAGCGCGCGCTGCTTCATGCCCTCGCGCAGCAATTCGTCGAGCTTCGTATCGCCGCGCAGTTCGGTCACGCGTTCGAGCGCGAGGCAGAGCTCCGGATCATCGCCGCGCGCGGCGGCGGTGAGCAGTCCTTCGCGCGCGGCGGCTTCCAGCACGGCCTTGGAGGCGTCGTCGAGCACTTCGAAGCGCGCCGCGACATTGGCCTCGAAGGGGAAGAGCTGCAGCAGCCTTTCGCAGAAGGCGTGGATCGTCTGGATCTTCAGCCCGCCCGGCGTCTCGACCGCACGGGCGAAGAGCCTGCGGGCGAGACGAAGCCGCGGTGCCGAAGGCGGGACGGAATCGATCGCGGCGAGTTTCTCCGCGAGTTCTTCGTCGTCGAGCGACACCCAGCTTCCGAGCGTCTCGAACACCCGGTTCGCCATATTGGCGGCGGCCGCCTTCGTATAGGTCAGCGCGAGGATGCGTGACGGCGGCACCCCTTCGAGCAGCAGGCGGATGACGCGCTGAACCAGAACATGCGTCTTTCCCGAGCCCGCATTGGCCGAGACCCAGGCCGAAAGGCGCGGGTCGGAGGCCTCGCGCTGTTTGGCGGTCGCCTGCGCGAGAGGGTCATGCGCCGTCATGCGCGTCCTCCCCCTCGCCGCTCGCCGACCATTCCTTGCAGCGGGCGAGATGGTCGTATTCGTCGTAGCTCTTGCGCATCTTCGGGATGAGCTGGGAGGCGAAGCCGCGGCCCCGGTTCACATGCGCGTCGACGAGCTTGACGAATTGGCTCCAGTGCGCGGCGGCGAGGTCGTTCGGGTCGGCGGTCTCCGTCCGGATCGTCAGCACGCTGCGGTCCTCGCCGCCGTCGCGCTGCAGATGGACGTAGCGCAGATCCCGAACCGTCCCGCCGAGCCCCGTCCCATAGCCGCCCTTCAGCGCCATCGCGGCCTGAAGCGTCAATTGCGGCGCGAGCCCCGCATGCACCTGCGCGTTCGAAGGCGGCGATCCGGTCTTGTAGTCGAGGATCGTGAAGCCGTCGCCCGGATGCACCTCGATCCGGTCCGCGCGCCCGCGCAGCACGAAGCTCCCTCCGCCGGGAAGGCCGAAGGGCAGTTCGCCCCGCGTCTCCGGGCGGATTTCGGCGAGCCCCGGCCGCCGCGCCTTCTCCCAGCCGAGATACCATTCCGCCTGCCGCTTGAAGCGCGGCCACCAGAAGGCGGCGAATTCGGGCCGGTCCGCGAGCGCCGCGAAATGCTTGCGGCCGTAGGAGAGAAGCCGGTCGGCGGCGTCGTCCGGCAGGGCCTCGGGGAAGGCTTCGGTGAAGTCCGCGATCGCATCATGCGTGGCCGTGCCGATCTCGGATGCGTTCGGCAATCGCGCGAGTTCGTCGAGCCGATCGAGTTCGAGCACGTGCTTGGCGTAGATGGCGTAGGGATCGCGTCTGAGCTTGTCGATCTCCGTGACGCTGAGCGTCGTCGGCAGAAGGTCCTTGGGCGGGGAGGGCGCGGGCCGGGCGATCGGCCGCTCGACGGGCCGGCGATCGAGCGCGCGCACCCGTCCGAGAACGATGTCCCCGCGCGCGTGCGGCGCGTCGAGCGCCGCGCCCGCCACGGCGCGCAGACGCTGCAGGAAGCGCGAAGGCACGGTCGGATCGCCGCCGCGCTTGCCGGACCGCGTCAGGATCACTTCGGGCGCGCCCATCGCCTGTTGGAAATCATGCGCGGTGCGGCCGATCCGGGTCTCGGGCGAGGGCAGGCCGAGTTCGCGCGCGAGCGGCCGGCTGAGGAACGGATCGGTCCGCGTCGCGGGCGGCCAGACCGTCTCGTCGAGCCCGCCGAGGATCATGCGGTCCACGGGCAGCAGACGCGCTTCGAGCAGTCCCCAGATGCGGATGCGCGGATGCGTCTGCGCACCGCCCGAAACCGTCCGGCCGTGCATGAAGCCTTCGAAGACGGCCGGAAAATCCGCCCGCATGCCTTCGAGCTGCGCATCGAAGCCCGCGGCGAGTTCGTCGAACAGGGCCGCGAGCACCTCGCCGCCCTCGGCCGTGTCGAGCCCGCCTTCGCCGGAAGCGTCGCGGGCGAGAGCTCCCAGCGTCTCTTCCAGCGCCCGGGCCGCCGCGATCAGGTCGAAGCGCGCGCCCGTCGCCGCGAGGGGCGCGAAGGCGGCGCGCAAGGCTTCGAGCATGGCCTCCGCCGCTTCGAAGTCCGGGGTCCCGATGCGCCGGCGCGGGCGCGGCGCGCGCTTCGGATCGGCCCGTCGCGCCGCGGCGAGGGCCGCCGCCAAGCCGTCGAGACCGCGCTTCGGAGCCGGACCGCGCAAAGCGCCGATCTCCAGCGCGGAGCGACCGCGCGCGATCGTCGCGTCGTCGAGGCCGAGGCGGACGAGCGGATGGTCGAGCAGAGCCAAGAGGCGCATCGCCTCGAAATCGCCCGCAAAGGCTTCGGCGGCGAGGAGCGCGAGGCGTCCCGCAGCGCTGCGCGACAGCGGCCGTCCGGCGGAATCCTCGGCCGTAATGCCCCAACGGGCCAATTCGGCGCGGACCCGTTCGGCGAGCGAGCGGTCGGGCGTGATCAGCGCCGCGGTCTTGCCGGGCTCCTCGAGCGCCTCGCGCAGGCACAGCGCCGCGGCGACCGCCTCTTCCCGCTCGTCGTCCGCCTCCACCACGGTCACGCCCGAGAGCCCTTCGACGATCGCTTCGTCCGACAGCCGTTCCGCACGGCTGCGCCACGCTTCCGTCGTCTCCGCGGGGCGCAGCGCTTCGGCGATGCAGGCCTCCCGCGCCGCGAGGTCCGGCCGCGGTTCGCCGAGGGGCCTCACGTCCTTCCGTTCGACGCCGATCACGCCCAGAAGCCGCGTGAGCAGATGTTGGGGATGGCCGGGATCGCCGCCGTCCGTCTCGCCGACGACGGCGAGGTCCTCGTCCGAGAGGTGTCGGTCGAGGCCGGGCAGCACCACCGCGCCGCGGGGCAGACGGGCCACCGCGGCGATGAGCTTCGCGGTCGCGGGCATCGACCCCGTCGAACCCGCGACGATGAAGGGTTCCTGCGGCCGTGCCGCCGCGAGCCGCGCGGCCTCGAGCAGCAGGAGGCGATGGCGTCTCTCTCCCGCGTCCAGCGTGCCGTCGCCGCGGATCGCGGGCCATTCACGGGCCGCGATCTCGAGGAAGTCGCGCGAGATCTTCCAATAGTCGTCGAGTTCGTCGGGCACCAAGGCGTGCAGGTCTTCCCAGGTCTTGCCGTGGATGACGAGGCTGTCGATCAGCGAGCCGAGCGCGTCGGCGAGCCCGAGCGCGTCCCGCGCCGACCCTGCGACCATGAACCCCTGCGCGTCCGAAGCGATGCCGTCGGTGAGCCGTTTCGGCAGAAAGCCCGCCCCGCCGACGATCGCCTCGCGCACCCGCCGCGACCATTCGATCACGAGCTTGGCGAGCGTCAGCCGACGCATCATCGGATCCGCCTCGGGCGGCAGCGAGCCGTCCTCGGGCAGGCCCGCATCGCCGAACATCAGATTGGCCTCGGCCTCCTCCAGATCGCCGAGCGGCACGATCCGCGGGAGCAGAACCGCCTCGCCGCCGAGCCTTTCGGCGATGACGGCCGAGAGCGCCCGTGCGGCGCGCCGCGTCGGCAGATAGATCGTGGCGGAAGAGAGCGCGAGCGGATCGCTGCGGAAACGGGCGTCGGGGATCAGCACGCCGTCGAGAAGGGCGTCGGCCAGCGTCGAGAGGAAGGGCGCCCCGGGGGCGATCGAAAAGATTCCCGGTCCGGCCGCAACCATGTCGCCTCGGGTCAAAGAGCGATGAGAACCAATCGTTTTTCCGCCTCGGCGATGCTCGAGGGCGTGCCAACATGCAGCCACCAGCCGTCGAGTCGCAAGCCGAACAGCGTGCCCTTCTCCTGCGCCGCGTCGAAGATGCGGTTGAGCGAGAACGGACCGTCCGGCGCGTCGTCGAACAGCTCCGGCTTCATGATCAGCGCCCCCGCATAGACGAAGGGTACGACCTCGCTTTCCTTGCGCCGGCGAAGCTCGCCCAGCGGGCCCATGGCGTAATCGCCCTTGCCTTCGTGGCCCGTCGCGGTCGATGCGGCGGAGAGGAGCATCAGCACGTCCATCCGCGCCGGATCCCATGCTTCGGCGAGCCGCAGCAGGTTGGAGCGCGGCCCGTCCACCCAGAACGTGTCGGCATTGAGCACGTAGAAGGGCTCCGTCCCGAGCAGCGGCAGCGCCTTCTTCACGCCGCCGCCCGAGTCGAGGAGGCGATCCCGTTCGTCGGAGATCACGATCGCGGGCTTGGTCCGCGGCGCGAGATGCGCTTCGAGCCGGTGGGCGAGGTGATGGACGTTGACCACCGCCGTCTCCACGCCCGCCTCCGCGAGAGGGTCGAGCGCATGGTCGATCAGCGCCTTGCCGCCGACCTGCACCATCGGCTTGGGGATCGTGTCGGTGATCGGCCGCATCCGCGTGCCGAGGCCCGCGGCCAGCACCATCGCGCGGCGCGGGGGACGAGACGTCGTCATCGCGGCGTCCCCGTCTCGAAGAGCGTCGGCAGGTTCTGCCGATACCAGACCCGCAGCTCCGCCAGCGCGGGATGGGAGAGATTGCGCCGCAGATAGGCTTCCATATGCGGCACGTGCCGGAGATAGCCCGGCTTGCCGTCCCGTCGGTCGAGCCGGAGGAAGATCCCGAGCACCTTCGTCGCCCGCTGCGCAGCCATGAGCGCATAGGAGGCCGCGAAATCCGCCATGTCGAAGTCCGGATCGGCCTCGCGGCGCGCCCGCAGGTAGCGCTGGAACAGATCGAGTTCGAGCCGCTCGGGCACCGCGCGCCGTGCATCCTGCAGCAGGGATGCGAGGTCATAGGCCGGATGGCCCATGACGGCGTCCTGGAAATCGATGATCCCCATCCGCTTCAGCCCTTCCCGCTCGGGCAGCCAGAGGAGATTGGGCGAATGGTAGTCGCGGAGCGTCCATGTCCGCCGCTGCGCCTGCACGGGCTCGAGCGCCGCGCGCCAGAGCGCGACGAAGCGGTCGCGCGCGGTCGCCGACACGGGACGCCGGACGATGTGCGGGACATACCAGTCGAGCAGCAGTTCGGCTTCCATGAGGAGCGCATCGAGGTCGTAGGCGGGCAGGACATGCTCGCCGTCGTCCCGCACGGGCAGCGTCTCCGGCAGGTCGCGGCGATGCAGATCCGCGAGCAGCGCGGTCGCGAGCTCGTAGCGTTCCGGGATCGGGCCCTCGGGGCCGAGCACGCCCTCTCCCCCGAGATCCTCGACGATCAGAAGCCCGGCATCGAGATCGGCCGCGAGCACTTCGGGCGCGCTGTAGCCGAGGCCGCGCAGCCCGTCCGCCATCGCGACGAAGGCGTGCACGCTCTCCGCCAGCTTGGCGATCGCGCTGTAGGGCTTGCCGTCGCGGACGGGAGGACCGTCCGGCCTTCGCGGTGCGATCATCAGGATCGCCGTCTCCTCGCCGCGGACGAGCCGCTCATAGGCGCGCGTCGAGGCGTCGCCCTGGATGGGAATCCGGTCGGCGGCGTCCCAGCCGCTCGCGGCGAGCAGCTTGCGCAGCGCGACGTTGCGGTCGAGCCTTTCGACCCAGCGGCCCGTCGGCGTCACCACGATGCGCCGCGCGTCGGGCGAGCCCGGCACGAGCCGGATCTCCACGTCGAGCCGATCCTCCGGCAGGGCGTCCCCTGCGCGTTCCGGCCATTCGAGCAGCACCGCGGCCCCTTCCGCGGCCTCGTCCCAGCCGAGGCCCGCAAGCTCGTCCGGCGAACCGATCCGGTAGAGATCGGCATGGACGACATGCAGTCGCGGCGTGTCGTAGGTCTGGATCAGGGTGAAGGTCGGACTCGGCACTTCGAGATCGGGATCCTTCGCGAGCGTGCGGATGAGCGCGCGGGCGAAGGCCGTCTTCCCGGCGCCGAGATCGCCGGTCAGCGTCACGAGATCGCCCGGCGCGAGGGCGGCGGCGAGTTCCGCGGCGCGGGCCTCGGTTTCGGCGAGATCGGCGACGTCGTAGATGCGGACGCCGTGGGAGGGTTCTGACAACGCGTTACTCCGCCGCGACCCGCGGACGCAGCCCGTCGGCGGGGAAAACGCAGGTGACCGTGGTCCCGGCATCCGGGACCGACTGCACGGACACGCGGCCGCCGTGCAGTTCGACGAAGGAACGGACGATGGAAAGCCCGAGCCCGAGCCCGCGATGCCGCGTGCCCGACGAGCGGGTCTCGAAACGTTCGAAGACGCGTTCGAGAAGCTCGGGCGCGATGCCCTTCCCCTCGTCCGCGACGCTCAGCACGATCGCCTCTCCGGTCCGCTCCGCCGAAACGCGGATCGTCTGGCCCGGTTTCGAAAAGCCCGCCGCATTCGACAGGAGATTGAACAGGATCTGGCGCAGCCGCTTCGGATCGGCCCGGAACGTCCCGATATCGGCGGGCGCTTCGATCGCGAGCTTCAGGTTCTGCTCGGCGAAACGGTCCTGCAGCCCCTGCGCCGCGGCGCCGATGACCCGTTCGATCTCCACGTCCTCGAGGTCGAGCGCGATGTCGCCGGTGTCGATCGAGGCGAGGTCGAGAATGTCGTCGATGATCGCGAGCAGCGCGTTGGACGAGCGCATGATGTGGCCCGCATATTCCGCCTGCTTGCCGTTGAGCGGGCCGATCACCTCGTCGGCGATCATCTGCGTGAAGCCGATCACGTTCGTGAGCGGCGAGCGCATCTGGTAGGAGACGTGGTGCACGAAATTGTCGCGCAGCGCGCCCGCCTGTTCCAGCGCGTCGTTGCGCTCCTTGAGCGCCCGTTCGACGTTCACGCCCGCAGTGGCGTCGACGAAGGTCAGCAGCGTCGAGCCGTCCGGCAGCGGCGCGCCGGTGCAGTCGATCACGCTGCCGTCATAGCGTTCCATGCGCAGCGAGAGCACCTCGCGCGCCTCGCCGAGCCCCGTCACCATGCCGCGGATGGCCGACCAGGCGCTCTCCTCCGCGAAGAGCGCGTTCGCGCGGAGGATGAAGGCGTCGATATGCGGCCGCACGCCGAGCTGCGCGGCGTCGAGCCGCCAGATCGTCGCGAAGGCCGGATTGTGGAGCGTCAGCCGCCCGTCGGTCCCGAACACGGCGACGCCTTCGCTGAGCGTTTCGAGCGTCTCGCTCTGCACCCGCATCGCGGACTTGAATCGCGTTTCGAGGTGCAGCTTCTCGGTCAGGTCGTCGAAGAGATAGGTCACGCCGCCGCGCGGGTCGGGATTGACGACCACGCGCAGCGTCCGCCCGTCGGGCAGGTGCCAGGTCGTCTCCTGCGTGTCGATCGCACGATAGGCTTCGAGGAGATGCGTCTTCCAGGCCCGGTAATCGGCCTGTTCCGGCAGACGACGCTCGGCCCGCAGCCGATCGAGGATCTCCGGATCGGTCGGGCCCGCATCGATGAAGGCCTGATCGAGCTGGAAGAGCGTGCGATAGGCCGCGTTGCAGAAGACGAGGCGCTGCGCGTCGTCGAACATGGCGACCGCGGTCGGCAGCTGGTCGAGCGTGCGGAGCTGGCTTTCCATCTGGCGCTGGAGATCGCTGCGGACGGCGTCGAGTTCGGACACGTCCACCGCATAGCCCGTCGCGCCGTGGGCCCCGGCCTTTTCGGCCGCGTCCACCATCCGCCTTTCGCCCGCGAAGATCGCGGGGGTCCGCGCCTTCCACGAGCCCGTCAGGGCCCGACGCCGGAAGGCTTCCTGCCGCACGCCGCTGTCGAGGAATTCGGCCATGCGCGCGACCGCGTCCGCACCGTCCTTGGCCTCCACGGCGGCCGCATAGGCGAGATTGGCGAAGCCCAATCGGCCCTCGGCGTCGCGCTGCCAGACGGGATGGGGCAGGGCGTCGAGCGCTTCGCGCATCGCGTCGCGTTCATGCGTCGCCGTCGCGATCTCGTCGCGCAGCCGGAACGCCTCGAGATGCTCGCCCGTCACTTCGCGGATGCGCAGCACGGCGCGTCCGAGCACCGGACGGCCTTCGCCTTCCAGAATTTTGCCGTTCGTCGGTCCGAGCGTCAGCCGGAACGCCGTTCCGTCGGCGCGCAGAGCCGCCGTCGCGCGTTCGAGCGCATCGGCGTCCTCCGGCGGAAGCCATGTCGAGAAACGCAGGGCGGAGGGGATGTCGCAGCCGATCAGCTCGCCTTCGCCCGTCACTTCCGTATGGCCCGAAGGGCCGCCCCAGGCGATGACGACGAAGGGCTCGGACCGCAGCAGGAATTGGGCCCGGTCGAGCCGCTCGCGCAGTTCCGCGACCTGTCCCGAAAGCGCCTCCTCCTCCTTCGCCGCCGAACGGCGCAGGCGGAGATAGAGGAAGGAGCTGGTGGCCGCGGCCAGCGTCAGCCCGACGCCGACCGAAAGTGCGGCGATCTCGACGGGCACGGGCAGGGAGAGAAGATCGGCGGCGTGCGCGCCCGCGGTCGCGAAGAGCGGGGGCAGGGCGACCGAGGCGAAGAGCGCCGAACGGCGCAGCCGGCCCGCGGCACGGCCCGGCGTCTCACGACCTTGGTCGGGTGCCTCCGCCATGCTCTGCCGATCCCTCCGGTCGCCGAATCAGTCGCACTCTACCGCCCCGACGACTCAGCCCGAAAGAGGGTTAAGGCCGCGTTGAAGAGGAGCCGCGACCGAGCCCGAAAAAGAAGACGGCCGGGCGAGCCCGGCCGTCGGAAGCGAAGCTCGGCGAGGGGCGTGCGCCCCCTTCCGCTCAGTAGCGATAGGTTTCCGGCTTGAACGGGCCCTGCGCGGGGACGTTCAGATAGTCGGACTGCTTGTCGTTCAGCTTGGTCAGCTTCACGCCGATCTTCTCGAGATGCAGCGCGGCGACCTTCTCGTCGAGGTGCTTGGGCAGCGTATAGACCTTACGGTCATACTGGCCCTGCTTCGTCCAGAGCTCGATCTGCGCGAGCGTCTGGTTGGTGAAGGAGGCCGACATCACGAAGGAGGGGT
Organism: Hyphomicrobiales bacterium; assembly: GCA_027483795.1. Taxonomy (GTDB): domain Bacteria; phylum Pseudomonadota; class Alphaproteobacteria; order Rhizobiales; family Beijerinckiaceae; genus JAIXZO01. The sequence goes on along the minus strand of JAIXTT010000016.1, from coordinate 213 downwards.
GGCCCGTCGCGTTGCCGAGGTTCACGAGGCGGCCTTCCGACAGCACGATGATGCGCTTGCCGTCCGCGAATTCGACCTCGTCGACCTGCGGCTTCACGTTGTGCCACTTGAAGTTCTTCAGCAAGCCGATCTGAATCTCGCTGTCGAAATGGCCGATGTTGCAGACGATCGCGCGGTCCTTCATGGCCCGCATGTGATCGACGGTGATGACGT
>JAIXTT010000029.1 GCA_027483795.1 Hyphomicrobiales bacterium | reverse complement strand
GCGCGTGTCGCGCTCCTCCGCGCTCGCCTCGAAGGCGACGGGCTTCCCGATCGCCAAGGTCGCGGCGAAGCTCGCGGTGGGCTACACGCTCGACGAGATCGAGAACGACATCACGGGCGGGGCGACCCCGGCCTCGTTCGAGCCGACGATCGACTATGTCGTCACCAAGATCCCGCGCTTCGCCTTCGAGAAATTCCCCGGGGCGGAGCCGACCCTGACCACGGCGATGAAGTCGGTGGGCGAGTCGATGGCGATCGGCCGGACCTTCCAGGAATCGCTGCAGAAGGCGCTGCGCTCGCTGGAGACGGGCCTGACGGGACTCGACGAGATCGAGATCGAAGGCCTCGGCCTCGGCGACGGCAAGAACGCGATCAAGGCCGCGATCGGCACGCCGACACCGAACCGGCTGCTGCAGGTCGGACAGGCCATGCGCCTCGGCTTCACCGACGCGCAGATCCATGAGAGCTGCGCGATCGATCCGTGGTTCCTCGAACAGATCCGCGGCATCGTCGACACCGAGGAGAAGGTCCGCCGGTTCGGTCTGCCGACCACGCCGGGCGCCTTCCGCAAGCTCAAGAGCATGGGCTTCTCCGACGCGCGCCTCGCGGTGCTCGCGGGCAAGACGGAAGCGGAGGTCTCCAAGGCCCGCCGCGACCTCCATGTGCGCCCGGTCTTCAAGCGCATCGACACCTGCGCGGCGGAGTTCGCCTCGCCCACGGCCTATATGTATTCGACCTATGCCGCTCCCTTCGCGGGTGCGCCCGTCTGCGAGGCGGCTCCGTCCGACCGGAAGAAGGTCGTGATCCTCGGCGGCGGTCCGAACCGCATCGGCCAGGGCATCGAATTCGACTATTGCTGCTGCCATGCCTGCTTCGCGCTGTCGGATGCCGGGTACGAGACCATCATGGTCAACTGCAACCCGGAGACGGTTTCGACCGACTACGACACATCCGACCGGCTCTATTTCGAGCCGCTGACGGCCGAGGACGTTCTCGAAATCCTGACCAAGGAGAAGGAGAACGGCACCCTGCTCGGCGTGATCGTGCAGTTCGGCGGCCAGACGCCGCTGAAGCTCGCCAACGCCCTGGAAGAGGCGGGCATCCCGATCCTCGGCACCTCGCCCGACATGATCGACCTTGCGGAAGACCGCGACCGGTTCAAGCGCCTCCTCGACCGGCTGGGCCTCAAGCAGCCGCAGAACGGCATCGCCTATTCGGTCGAACAGTCGCGTCTCGTGATGCAGGAACTCGGCCTTCCGCTCGTCGTCCGCCCGTCCTACGTACTCGGCGGCCGGGCGATGGACATCCTCCGCGACGAGGCGGCCTTCGACCGCTACCTGCTCGGCACGCTGCCGGAACTGGTGCCGAACGACATCAAGGCGCGCTATCCGAACGACAAGACGGGCCAGATCAACACCGTCCTCGGCAAGAACCCGCTGCTCTTCGACCGCTATCTTTCGGACGCGATCGAGGTGGACGTCGACTGCCTCTCGGACGGCAAGGACGTGTTCATCGCCGGGATCATGGAGCATATCGAGGAGGCGGGCATCCATTCGGGCGACTCCGCCTGCGCCCTGCCCCCGCATTCGCTGAAGCCCGAGACGATCGCGGAACTCGAGCGCCAGACCACGGCGCTGGCGCTGGCGCTGAAGGTCGGCGGCCTGATGAACGTGCAATATGCGCTCAAGGACGGCGAGATCTACGTGCTCGAAGTGAACCCGCGCGCCTCGCGCACGGTGCCCTTCGTGGCGAAGGTGATCGGCGAACCGATCGCCAAGATCGCCTCGCGCGTCATGGCGGGCGAGAGCCTCGCCTCCTTCGGCCTGAAGCCGAAGGCGCTCGGCCATATCGGCGTGAAGGAGGCGGTGTTCCCCTTCGCGCGGTTCCCGGGCGTCGACGTGCTGCTCGGGCCGGAAATGCGCTCGACGGGCGAGGTGATCGGCCTCGACGGCTCCTTCGGCACCGCCTTCGCCAAGAGCCAGCTGGGTTCGGGCACGAAGGTGCCGAAGACGGGCAGCGTCTTCGTCTCGATGCGCGACTCCGACAAGGACCGCATCCTGCCTTCGATCAAGCTGCTCGCCGATCTCGGCTTCAAGATCGTGGCGACGAGCGGGACGCAGCGCTATCTCCTCGACCACGGCGTCGAGGCGCAGAAGATCAACAAGGTTCTGGAAGGCCGGCCGCATGTGGTCGACGCCATCAAGAACGGCGGCATCCAGCTCGTCTTCAACACGACGGAAGGCAAGCAGGCGCTCACGGACTCCCGATCCCTCCGCCGTGCGGCCCTCTTGCATAAAGTGCCGTATTACACCACGCTTGCCGGAGCCGTAGCAGCGGCGCAGGGGATCAAGGCCTATCTGGGCGGCGATCTCGAAGTGAAGGCCCTGCAGGACTATTTCGGCGATCGGGGCTGATCGGAAGCCCTGCGCGACGAACGTCGCTCGGCACAACAGGCGACCGGAAGGAACGTTCTCCGGAGAGGACGGGCCGCCCGGTCGTCGTCGGTTTTTTTCAACGCGGACGAAACGATGGAAAAGGTTCCGATGACTCCCGAGGGCTACAAGGCCCTGGAGGAAGAGTTGAAGTTCCGCCAGCAGGTCGAGCGCCCGCGCATCATCAATGCGATTTCGGAAGCGCGCTCCCACGGCGATCTTTCGGAAAATGCGGAATATCACGCCGCGAAGGAACAGCAGTCGCTCAACGAAGGCCGCGTGGCGGAACTCGAGGACAAGCTGTCGCGCGCCGAGGTGATCGACGTCACCAAACTCTCCGGCTCGACGATCAAATTCGGAGCCACCGTGCGCCTCATCGACGAGGATACGGAGGAGGAGAAGGTCTACAAGATCGTGGGCGACGCCGAGGCCGACGTAAAATCGGGCAAGGTGTCCATATCTTCTCCCATCGCTCGCGCGTTGATCGGGAAGAAGACCGGCGAATCCGTCGAGGTCAACACGCCCGGAGGCGGCAAGAGCTATGAGATCGTGGACGTGGCCTTCCGCTGATCCGACCCGTCGCGGCGCGACGGCGGGACTCGCCGCCGCCCTCGCAGTGCTTCTTTCAGGCTGCATCTCGACGCGGGAGGCGGACGTCTTCCCGACGTCGCGCCTCGCGATCGACATGTCCGGGCTGAGGGCGTCCGGGCTCGGCGACTATGCCGACATGGCGGGCGCGGAGCTCGCGCGGGCCGCGGCGGACGTCTTCGTTCCCGGACCCGGGCCGCGCGTGACGCTGGCGATCGCACGGTTGCAATGGGGCGGGGAGCCCGCGGGCGACGAGTTCGACGGGAGCCGACCGCTCGATTTCGCGCAGGGACATGTGGAGATCGCCGACGCGCGGGGCGTGCGCCGGATCCCGCTGCTCGTTTCGAGGCCCCGCAACGACGACCGCTTCTGGACGCCCGAGGGCGAGCGGCGGCGGCTTTTCGAGATCATGCAGGTCTTCGTGCGCTGGGCGAAGGCCGAGGCGCTGCGCGCGTCATAGAGGCACGATCGGCTCGTCCTTGACCCTGTCGAGCGTGATCGCAGTGCGGATCGTCCGGACATTGGGCAGCGCGGTGAGTTCGCCGACGAGCGCCTGGAAGGTCTTCAGGTCGGCGGCGACGCATTTGAGGATGAAGTCGATGTCGCCCGACAGGACCCAGCATTCGCGCACGGCGGGCCATTCGCGGATGCGGTTCTGGAAGGCGGCGAGATCGGCTTCGGCCTGGCTCGCGAGATGCACCATGGCGAAGAAGACGATCTCGTAACCCAGCGCCTTCTCGTCGGCGACGGCGCGGTAGCCGCGGATGACGCCCGCCTCCTCCAGCGCGCGCACGCGACGCAGACAGGGCGGCGCGGACATGCCGACGCGCTTCGCCAATTCGACATTGGTGATGCGGCCGTCGTTCTGCAGTTCGCGGATGATGGCGAGGTCGACGGCGTCGAGGCGGGCCGGCACTGAAGGAGGGTCTCCGTTGCGGCGAGGGCTCGTCCTGTTTAGACGTAGCGCGCATCGGCATACAAGGCCGTGACGACCGTCGCCCACCGGGAAACGCCGGAAACATCCGCCGCATGACGCCGCATTTCAGCTGTTGGGCCGTGACGACCGGGGAAGCGGGAACGCGCGCGCAGGCGCTCGGTCTCGCGGAATCGCTCGGCGTGCCCTTCGAGGAGAAGATCATCGGGCTGCGGCGGCCGTGGTCGTGGCTGCCCGGCGCGTGGTGCCCGGCGCCGCTGGCGGGGCTCGACCCGGCGAAGGACGCGCTCGCTCCGCCCTGGCCGGACCTGTTGATCACCTGCGGCCGGCGCTCGACCGCGCCCTCGATCGCGATCCGCAAGGCGTCGGGCGGGAAGACGGTCACGGTCCATGTGCAGAACCCGCAGACGCGGCTCGACGCCTTCGATCTCGTCCTGCCGATGACGCATGACGGGGTGAGCGGCCCGAACGCGATCGCGCTCGACACGTCGCTTCATCGCGTCACGCCGGAACGGCTGGCGGCGGGGGCGGAGGCGTGGCGCGAAGCCTTCGCCTCTCTGCCGCGACCGCTCGTCGGCGTGATTCTCGGGGGCCGGAACCGCAGCTATCGCTTCACCGAGGCGACGGGCCGGGCGCTGATCGAGAAGCTCGAAGCGCTGCATGCGGGGACCGGGGCCGGCCTCGCGATCACGCCTTCGCGCCGCACCGAACCGGAGATCCGCGCGCTGTTCACGGAGTTCGCGCGCGGCCGCGACCGCATCCGCCTCTACGACATGCAGGGCGAGAACCCCTATTTCGGCATTCTGGGGCTCGCGGACGCGCTGATCGTGACGGGAGATTCGGTTTCGATGCTGTCGGAGGCGATCTCGACGGGCAAACCGGTCGGCGTGGTGCGGCTCGAAGGCCGGAGCCGGAGGCACGAACTCTTCCTCGAAAGGCTCGAGGCGATCGGCGCGGCGCGGCCCTTCACCGGCGACATGCCGGAACGCGGCGGGACCGCGACGCCGAACGCAACCGCCACGGCCCGCGCGGCGGTGCTGAAGCTGATGGCGGAACGGGGCTTCGGCGGCGCGATCTGAACGCCGCGACGCAATGTCCCGTCGCGTTTTCATTGGAAAAGCGACACGACGGCATTGCATCCCGGCCATGCCCGACGCACATTGCTCGCGCTTCAGGAGGCCGCCGCCATGTCGGAAACGCACGCCAAAGTCGTCATTCTCGGTTCGGGACCGGCGGGCTATACGGCCGCGATCTATGCCGCGCGCGCGATGCTGGAACCCGTGCTGATCTCCGGGCTGCAGGCGGGCGGCCAGCTGACGATCACGACCGACGTGGAGAACTATCCCGGCTTCGCCGATCCCGTCCAAGGCCCTTGGCTCATGGACCAGATGCGCGCGCAGGCCGAGCATGTCGGCACGCGGCTCGTGAGCGACCACATCGTCGAAGCGGATCTTTCCAAGCGGCCCTTCCGCCTCACGGGCGATGCGGGCGACGTCTACACCTGCGACGCGCTCGTGATCGCGACGGGCGCGCAGGCGCGCTGGCTCGGCATTCCCTCCGAGGAGACCTTCAAGGGCTTCGGCGTGTCCGCCTGCGCGACCTGCGACGGCTTCTTCTTCCGCAACAAGGCGGTGGCGGTGATCGGCGGCGGCAACAGCGCGGTGGAGGAGGCTCTCTATCTCGCCAATCTCGCCTCCAAGGTGACGCTGGTGCATCGCCGCGATTCGCTGCGCGCCGAACGCATCCTGCAGGACCGGCTCTTCGCGCATCCGAAGATCGAGGTGATCTGGAACGCGGCGGTGGACGAGATCCTCGGGACGACCGAGCCGCCGGGCGTGACGCATATCCGCCTGAAGGACACGCGCACGGGCGCGAGCTCGGACATCCCGTTGGACGGCGTGTTCGTCGCGATCGGGCACAGCCCCGCCAGCTCGCTCTTCAAGGACCGTCTGAGGATGAAGGAAGGCGGCTATATCTGGACCGCGCCCGACTCCTCGCAGACGAGCGTCGAAGGCGTGTTCGCGGCGGGCGACGTCACCGACGACGTGTTCCGGCAGGCGGTGACCGCCGCGGGAATGGGCTGCATGGCGGCCCTGGAGGCCGAGCGCTGGCTCGCAGGAACCCTCGTTCATCGTCAGGCGGCCGAGTAAATGCCCTACGGTTCATTCAGCGGAAGTTCCAGCGTCGACTGGGACAAGGTCCGCATCTTCTACACGGCGGCGGAAGCGGGCAGCTTCACGCATGCGGGCGACAGTCTCGGGCTGAGCCAGTCGGCCGTGAGCCGCCAGGTCGGCGCGCTGGAGCGCGATCTCGGTGTGCCGCTGTTCCACCGCCATGCGCGCGGCCTCATCCTCACCGAGCAGGGCGAGCAGCTCTTCCGCACGGCGAAGGAAATGATGCTGAAGCTCGAGTCCACCCGGGCCCGGCTTTCCGACAGCTGCGAGAAGCCGCACGGCGAACTGCGCATCACCACGACGGTCGGCCTCGGCACGCATTGGCTGACGCCGCGCCTCGGCGAGTTCCTCGACCTCTATCCCGAGATCCGCGTGCAGCTGCTTCTCACGGACGAGGAGCTCGATCTGTCGATGCGCGAGGCCGACGTGGCCATCCGCCTGAGGCAGCCGACGCAGGGCGACCTGATCCAGCGCCGGCTCTTCACCGTGCATTTCCACGCCTATGCCTCGACCGAATACATCAAGGGCCACGGCGCGCCGCAGGAACCCGCGGATCTGGACGAGCACCGCATCCTGACCTTCGGCGGCATCGCGCCCTCCTATCTGCTGGCCGTCCATTACCTGACCAATGTGGGCCGCGAGCCGCGCAATCCGCGCCCCGCCGCGCTGACGGTGAACAATATCGGCGCGCTGAAGCGGACGGTGGAGCGCGGCATCGGGATCGGGGTTCTGCCCGACTACATCGTCGAGCCCGATTCCGGCCTCGTTCAGGTGCTGACCGGGGTGGAGATGCCGTCGCTCGACAGCTATCTCGCCTATCCGGAAGAGATGAAGAACGTGGCCCGCGTGCAGGTCTTCCGCGACTTCCTCGTCTCCAAGGCCCAGCGCTGGACCTATTGAGCGCCGCTCAGCGCGCGGGACGCAGACGCAGCAGGCGTCCGTCGTCGGCATCGGTCAGAAGATAGACGAAGCCGTCCGGCCCTTGCCGGACGTCCCGGATGCGGGCGCCGAGCCCGGTCAACAAACGCTCCTCGCGCGTGACGCGTTCGCCGTCGAGTTCCAGCCGGACCAGAGCCTGACCCGCAAGCGCGCCGACGAGAAGATTGCCGTTCCAAGGGCCGAAGGCCGCGCTCGTGACGAAGGCCGCGCCCGAGGGCGCGATCGACGGATCCCAATAGAAGATCGGCTGCTCCATGCCCTCCTTGCGGGTCCCTTCGCCGATCCGGCCGCCCGTGTATTCGACGCCGTAGGTGATGACGGGCCAGCCGTAATTGAGGCCCTTGGCAGGCACGTTGACCTCGTCCCCTCCCCGCGCGCCGTGCTCGACGGTCCAGAGCTTGCCGGTGACGGGATGAAGCGCGGCGGACTGCACGTTGCGGTGCCCGATGGACCAGATCTCCGGCCTCGTGCCGCCGCCCGCCGCGAAGGGGTTGTCGCGGGGGACCGAACCGTCGGGCATGATCCGCACGACCTTGCCGATATGGGTCGCGGGATCCTGTGCGGAGGCGCGCTGGGTGAAACGGTCGCCCAAGGTGACGAAGAGCGCTCCGGTCCGGTCGAAGACGAGCCGGGAGCCGAAATGCATGGAGCCGCGCACGGCGGGCTGCTGGCGGAAGATCACGGCGGCGTTCTCGACCCGTGTGCCGTCCGGCGACAGCCGACCGCGCGCCACGCTGGTCCCCTTCCCGCCCTCGGAGCGACCTTCGGAGAAGCTCCAATAGATCATGCGGTCGGCGGCGAAATTCGGCCCGGTCACGACGTCGAGAAGACCGCCCTGCCCGCCTTCGTCGATGTCCGGCAGGCCCGCGACGGGAGCGGACAAGCGGCCGTCGGGGGAGACGACGCGCAGACGGCCCGGGCGCTCCGTGACAAGCATGCGGCCGCCGTCGATGAAGGCGAGCCCCCAAGGATGGGAGAGGCCGGAGGCGACCGTCTCCACCGAGATCCGCAATTTCTGCGTCTCGACCACGCTCGCGCGGCTCTGGGCCGCGGCCTGCGGAGGCGACAAGGACAGAGCCGCGACGAAGGCGAAGGCGGCGGCGGCGGACGGCGCATGTCCGGTCAACACGATCGTCATCGGCGGATTGCTCCCGGTTTCTCCACGGCGAGGATATCGGCACGGGCGGGGCCGCAGGCAAGGGCGCACGGGAGCGCTTCGCCTCGGCCGGGCGGCTTCGCCCCGAGCGGGTCTGCGGTTTTCCTCTCTTGCCCGAGGAAGGGCTCCGCTCTAGGGTCCGCGCGGCCCGAGAAGGGCCCGTTCGTCACGATTCCGGAGCTGATCCGATGGCCTTCATCGCCTCTTCCCTCGCCCGCGTGAAGCCTTCCGCCACCATCGCGGTGACGCAGAAGGCCCGCGAACTGAAGGCCCAGGGCCGTAACGTCATCAGCCTCTCGGTCGGCGAGCCCGATTTCGATACGCCCGACAACATCAAGAAGGCGGCGATCGACGCGATCAACCGCGGCGAGACGAAATATACCCCCGTGTCCGGCATCACCCCGCTCCGCGAGGCGATCGCCGCCAAGTTCAAGCGCGAGAACGGCCTCGACTACAAGCCGACGCAGACGATCGTGGGCACGGGCGGCAAGCAGATCCTGTTCAACGCCTTCGCGGCGACGCTGAACCCCGGCGACGAGGTCATCATCCCGGCGCCCTATTGGGTCTCCTATCCGGACATGGTGCTGATGTCGGGCGGCGAGCCCGTCTTCGTGAACACCACGATCGACAAGGCCTTCAAGCTGCAGGCCGAGGACCTCGACCGGGCGATCACGCCGAAGACCAAGTGGGTCGTCCTCAACTCGCCTTCGAACCCCTCCGGCGCGGCCTATTCCCGCGCGGAGATGAAGGCGATCACCGACGTCCTCATGAAGCACAAGCATGTCTGGGTGCTCACCGACGACATGTACGAGCATCTGACCTACGGCGATTTCGAATTCGTGACGCCGGTGCAGATCGAGCCGAATCTCTGGGACCGCACGCTCACCATGAACGGCGTGTCGAAGGCCTATGCGATGACGGGCTGGCGCATCGGCTATGCCGGCGGCCCCGACATTCTCATCAAGGCGATGGACATGGTGCAGGGCCAGCAGACCTCGGGCGCCTGCTCGATCGCCCAATGGGCGGCCGTCGAGGCGCTGAACGGTCCGCAGGACTTCATCCCGATGAGCCGCAAGGTCTTCCAGGAGCGGCGCGACCTCGTGGTTTCGATGCTCAACCAGGCCAAGGGCATCAAATGCCCGACGCCGGAAGGCGCGTTCTACGTCTATCCGTCCTGCGCGGAACTGATCGGCAAGAAGGCCGCGTCGGGCAAGACGATCGAGACGGACGAGGACTTCGTGACGGAACTGCTCGAAGCCGAAGGCGTCGCGGCGGTGCACGGCACGGCCTTCGGCCTCGGCCCGAACTTCCGCATCTCCTATGCGACCTCGAACGAGCTGCTCGAAGACGCCTGCCGCAAGATCCAGCGTTTCTGCGCCGAACTGCGCTGAGCGGGACCGACGCCGCTCGCCGCGTCCTCTCGCGGGCATGACGGGTTCGGTTCTTCGTCATTGCGAGGAGCGCAGCGACGCGGCAATCCATGGCGGGCATCGCACGCCCGACCACCGGCAGGTGGATTGCTTCGCATTCGCTCGCAATGACGGAGAGATTCGGCGCCGCGGAAGACGTGGATGCCCGCCTTCGCGGGCATGACGGCGTGGGCGGCGCCTTCGGGATGACCCGCTCGCCTCATGAAAAAGCCCGGCCGCGAGGCCGGGCTTTCTCGTTGCGGAACGGCGACCGAAGCGGTCAGAAGCGATAGTTCAGACCCGCGCGGACGATGCTGCCCTCGGGCTCGCTGCGGAAGCTTCCGCCGCCGAGGGCGAGGGAATAGTTCTTCTTTTCGAGCTGGTAATAGAGATACTCGACCTTGGCGCTCCAATTGTTCATGAGCGAGTATTCGACGCCGCCGCCGAGCGTCCAACCCCAACGCATATCGTCGTCGCCCGTCGTGACGCCGCCGAAGGTCACGGTGGAGTCGACATTCGCGAAGGCGAAGCCGCCGGTGCCGTAGACGAGGAAACGGTCGAAGGCGACGCCGAAGCGGGCGCGGGCCGTCGCCAGCCAATCCGTCGAGCTCGATCCCGAAACGGCGGTCCCGCCGATGGAGGTGACGCCGCTGCCGCTGCGGCTCACGTCGACCCAGTTCCAGTCGCCTTCGAGGCCCACGACGAATTGATCGAACTGCATGTTGTAGCCGAGCGTCGCACCGGCGGTGAAGCCGTCTTTCTCCCCGCCGAAACTCGGACCCGTGCCCTCGGCCGCAGAATAGGAAACGCTCTGGTTCGTGTCCGCCCACTGCCAGCCGGCATTGGCGCCGAGATAGAAGCCCGTCCAGCTGAAGGCGGGCGGGACGATGATCGGGGCGGACGCGACGGGCTGCGTCCGGCGCGGAAGATCCGCGGCGAAGGCGGGCACCGCCAGCATGGCCGCGGCGGATGCAATGAGAAGGCTCTTGCGCATTTGAAAACTCCCCGAGCTGATGAACATCGACCCCAGCTATATGTTACGCTGCGTCAGATGTATGTGACGTTACGGCAACACTGGTAAATCAAGATATTCCGTTAGGGAAGATGTGCGGCCTAACGAAATGGGCGGACCGCGGGCCGTGCACGGCCGCATTTTTGTGTAGTTCGCGCTTCGCAAGCGGAGAGGCCGGAGCGGATTCCCTCGGCGGGAGCGGCGCACGAAAAAAAAACCGGCAGCATCGGCGACCGGTCGGAAAAGTCGTCTCGGCACACGACCGAAACATCCAGAGGGGAACGGTAAGAACCTTCGCGCCTGGAGGGGATCGCGGCACGCCGGAACAACCGCAGCGAATGTGAACGGCGCAACCCCTGCATACAACGCATAAGACTACATGACAGCCATGCATCGGAGCCGTGTGCCGCCGGAGCGCGATCCGCTTCCGCCCTGCGTCGACGCGTCTCTGCGCGGACGGCGCCGTGCCTTGTCCTCGCCGCGGACTCGACCCATGTTGCGCGCATGGCCGATGAACCGAAATCCAAGGCCCGGCCGCCGCGCGCCAAAGCGTCGAAGCCGGAGCTGAAACCGCTCGACGAACATCTCGCCGCTTTGCTGAGCCCCGGCCTCGTCCGATCGGGCGGCGACGGCGCGGGCGGATTCGGGGAAGCGCCGCAGGCGCGGTTCGAGGCCGTGGCCCCCTCGCCGGGCGACCGCGTGCGCGACAAGGGCCTCACGCGCGATTCCATGCTCGCCGACGCGCCGAAGCGCGTGCGGCAGGGCAATGTGAAGCGGTTCGAGGACGAGGACGACGAAGACCCCGCCGGCGACGGGACCACGGGTGCAGGCGCGACCGTCGAGGCGCTGAAGGCGCTTCTGGAACAGGGCGACCCGCGCTTCCGCGAAAAGCGCGTCTGGGCGCCGCACCGGCCGCCGCGTCCGGAGAAGTCGGAAGGCGGGCGAGCGTTCGAACTCGTCTCCGAATACGAGCCGAAGGGCGACCAGCCGCAGGCGATCGCGGAACTCGTCGACGGCGTCGCGCGGCATGAGCGCGATCAGGTTCTGCTCGGCGTCACGGGCTCGGGCAAGACCTTCACCATGGCGCAGGTGATCGCGCGGACGCAGCGGCCCGCCCTGATCCTCGCGCCGAACAAGACGCTCGCGGCGCAGCTCTACGGCGAGTTCAAGAGCTTCTTCCCGAACAATGCGGTCGAGTATTTCGTCAGCTATTACGACTATTACCAGCCCGAGGCCTATGTGCCGCGGACCGACACCTTCATCGAGAAGGAGTCGACCATCAACGAGCAGATCGACCGGATGCGCCATGCCGCGACCCGCGCGCTGCTCGAGCGCGACGACGTGATCATCGTCGCCTCCGTGTCCTGCATCTACGGCATCGGCTCGGTCGAGACCTATACGTCGATGACCTTCACGGTGAGGGTCGGCGAGACGATCGAACAGCGGCAACTGCTCGCCGACCTGACGGCGCTGCAATACAAGCGCTCGATGGCCGACTTCTCGCGCGGGACGTTCCGCGTGCGCGGCGACGTGATCGAACTCTTCCCGGCGCATTACGAGGACCGGGGCTGGCGGATCTCGCTGTTCGGCGACGAGGTCGAATCGATCGTCGAATTCGATCCGCTTACGGGCACGAAGACGTCCGACCTCGAATTCGTGAAGATCTACGCGAATTCGCATTACGTGACGCCGCGACCGACGCTGACGCAGGCGATCAAGGGCATCAAGAACGAGCTGCGGCAGCGGCTCGACGAGTTGAACCGATCGGGCCGTTATCTGGAAGCGCAGCGGCTGGACCAGCGCACCACCTTCGATCTCGAAATGCTCGAGGCGACGGGCGTGTGCCAGGGCATCGAGAACTATTCCCGCTATCTGACGGGACGCCTGCCCGGCGAACCGCCGCCGACGCTGTTCGAATATCTGCCGGACGGCGCGCTCGTCTTCACGGACGAAAGCCATGTGACGGTTCCGCAGATCGGCGGCATGTATCGCGGCGACTTCCGGCGCAAGGCGACGCTGGCCGAATACGGCTTCCGCCTGCCCTCCTGCCTCGACAACCGCCCGCTGCGCTTCGAGGAGTGGGACGCGATGCGCCCCCAGACCGTCCACGTCTCCGCGACGCCCGGAACTTGGGAGATGGAGCGGACGGGCGGCGTCTTCGTCGAACAGGTCATCCGCCCGACGGGCCTGATCGATCCCGAGATCGACGTGCGCCCGGCGCGCGCGCAGGTCGACGACCTGCTGGGCGAAGTGCGGCAGACGGCCGCCCGCGGCTTCCGCACGCTCGTCACCGTGCTGACCAAGCGCATGGCGGAGCAGTTGACCGAATAT
>JAIXTT010000009.1 GCA_027483795.1 Hyphomicrobiales bacterium | reverse complement strand
CTGTCCGCTCTGATTGGCGGAGATTCTGGACGAAATCTTCCATCCACTAATCTACTAGCGCCGCGCGGACCTGCTGCAGGCCCCGATCGAGCTCCGCTTCAACGCCTATCGCTGAAGCGGTGGCCCGCCGGAGCCGTCGTCCGATCAGATGGCGGCCATCTGCGCCGTCGACAAGGCGGCCATCTGCTCGGTGGTCAGCGCCAAAACCTGATCGCTGCTGAGCGCCTGGATCTGGCTCGTACCGAGCGCTGCGATCTGTCCGGTCGTCAGCCCCACCACCTGCGTTGTGGTCAGCGCGGCGATCTGCGCGGTCTTCAAGGCCGCCACGTCGGCGGTCTCGAGCGAAGAGAGCTGGAGCGTGCTGAGGGCCGCCAGCTGCGCATTGGTCAGAGCGGTGACCTGTCCCGTGGTCAGTGCGGCGATCTGGCCCGTTCCGAGCCCGGCGATCTGCGTGGTCGTGAGGCTTGCGAGCGTGGCCGTGCTCAGGGACACGAGATCGGAGGTCTCCAAGGCGGCGATCTGCGACGAGCTCAACCCCGCGACCTGGGCGGCGGTCAGGGTTGCGGCCTGTCCGGTGGTCAGTGCGGCGAGTTGAGATGTCGAGAAGGATGCGATGCGGGCGGCGGGGATGTTCCTCAGATCGGCCGTCTCCAGAGCCGCGATCTGGGCGGAGCTCATGCCTGCGATCTGAGTGGTGGTCAGCGCAGCGGCCTGCGCGGTGTTGAGCGCGACGATCTGGGCGGTGGTCAGCGCCGCGGTCTGGGCGGTGGTCAGCGTCGCGATGCCCGCAGCCTTCAAGGCCGCGAAGTCGGCGGTCTCGATCGCCGCAAGCTGCGCGGTTCCGAGTCCGGCGATCTGTGTGGTCGTGAGCGCCGCCGCCTGCGTCGAAGTCAGGGCGGCGATCTGCGCGGTGGAAAGGCCCGCGAGCTGCGTGGTGGTCAGCGCCGTGAGCCCTTTCGTCCCGAGAGCGGCGATATCGGCCGTCTCGATGGCCGCGATCTGCTGGGTTCCGAGCGCGGTGATCCTGTCCGCCGCGATGGCGTTCAGCTGCGTGCTGCCGAGGGCGGCGATCTGCTGGGTTCCGAGCGCGGCGAGCTGCGTTGTGGTCAGCGCGGCGATCTGCGCGGTCTTCAAGGCCGCCACGTCGGCGGTCTCGAGCGAAGAGAGCTGGAGCGTGCTGAGGGCCGCCAGCTGCGTGACCGTGAGCGACGTGGACTGCAGAACGGTCAGCGCCTTAAGCTGATCAGTCGTTAGCGAGTTGATCTGCGCTGTGGACAGCGCGGTGATTTGTGCCGTCGTCAGCGCGGCAAGGTCAGCGGTCTCTAAAGCTAAAATCTGCGTGGCGGAGAGCGCCCCGATCTGTGTCGCCTTTAGTGCGCTCGCCTGCTGGGTAGTGAGCGCAGCGATCTGTGAGGTCGAAAGTCCTGCGAGGCCGCCGACACTCAATGCAACGAGGAGTTGCGTGGGAAGCGACGACAGCTGAGTTGTAGTCAGCGCTTGGACCTGCGTGCTCGTCAGCGTGGAAAACAGAGAGGTCGGGATCGCCGCAAGGTCGGCGGTTTCCAGAGCTGCCACCTGGCCTGAGTCGAGAGCTGCGACCTGAGCCGCAGAAAGGGCAGCCACCTGCGCGGTGGTGAGAGCGACGATCTGGGCGGAAGTCAGCCCCGCGATCTGCGCGGTCGAAAACGTTCGGATTTGGGCAGTTGAAAGCGCGCTTACCTGCGTCGTCGAAAGCGAACCGATATTCTGAACCGGGAACTGGCTGTAGCCGAGATTTACACCTCCGATCGTCGACATAAACGGCTCCTTGATCTTCCCTTGGGGGGCTGAAGATTCCCCTTCGGTCAGAAAAGACGTAGGTCGAGCACGAAGTTTTAGCCCGACAATCGAAAATCGTATCGGGCCTCATGACACAGGATGGGCGCGTCTGCATGATGAGCTTTGCCAAGATGGGGAGTGTCGGAACAGATTCGTCTCGTCCCACCCCCTTCGGAGGCGGTCCCGCCGATGTCGATTTATGTCGTCGCGCACAAGGACTTCCCTGCGCTGCGCTTCGATCTTTATCGCGTCATCGGTCCGTTCCGAAGGGTGATGAGCCCTTAGGCTCGTCGATGCCGATGCTTCGACAGCGAGAAGCTGACCGATCGGTCTTGTGGTGGCCAAGCATATCGGAACACGAACTCTTCGTTCGCGCGGGCCGAGACGGCTTCTTTCCAGTCGATTTGCACGAGAGAGCGGCCCACAAGGCAGAACGGACTTCCCCGCGACGCGGCGGTTCACGGCATTTCTCCGAAATCCACTGTGCCGTCGCCGCGATCTCGTCTATCATTGTTCCATGTTCGAAGTCGAAATGCCGTCGCGGCGTGCCTTCCTGGCGCTCGGGTCGCTCCTTCTGTGGTCCGCCTCCGCCGGGGCGGACGAGAGCGAGATCGGCCGTCTTCTTCAGGGGCGCGACCTTGCGGGCGCCGTCGAGGCCGCCAGGCGGGGCGCTGAGGCGGGCGATCCGGAAGCGCAGTTCAATTTCGCTCTGTTCCACTGGCACGGCGTCGCGGTGCCTCAGAACTTCAACGAAGCCTTCCGCTGGGTGACTCTTGCGGCGATCGGGGGCTATCCGCGGGCGCCGAAGGCCCGTGCCGCGATGCAGGAAACGGTGGATCCGCCGGCCCGCAAGAAGGCGATGGAGTGGATCCGGTCCCGACTGCAGAAGGCGGCGGAGGAGGGCGACGATCGGGCTCTGGTGCTGATGTCCCTCAGCCACGCCCCCGAATACGGTTTTCCCGATGCCAAGGACGCTTATTTCTGGGCGTCTCTCGCCGTCGCCGCCGGGCGCATGGAAGCACGCCGTCGCCGCGACGCCCTGCTGAAGGATCTTTCGCCCGCCGAGGCCGCAGGCGTTCAAGAACGGGCTTCCGAATGGTTCCGGAAGTGGCGTAAGGTGAAATCGTGAAGAAAAGACGGTTGGGGACCGCACCGGGAGTGAGATTGTGAGCAACGAAAACGCTCCGCCGCAATTCGTCTTCGACATGGCGGCGGCTCAGACGGCGCGGAACTTCCTGTCGGGGACCGCGCCCGCCGAGGAAGTGGCCGAGCGCATGGCGGCGGGCTTCGAGGCCCTCTACGATACCGGGCAATTGGCCGACGATCTGATCAAGGCGGTCGAGCGGTTGCTCGTCTTCATCGAGTCGGTGAACATCTCCGACGTCGATCTTCTTCTTCACTCCTTCATCTACTACACGGCCAATTTCGAAAACCTCCGCACGCCGAGGAACAAGCGTCCCCTCTTCGGCGGGCTCCTGAAGCCGCGGCCGCGTGACGCCGCGCGATCCCAGAATGCGGCGAAGAACTTCTCCACCTATGCCTTCGGCATCGGGCAGGGGAAGGCGCCCTTGAAGCCGGAGGAATGGACGCCGGAATCCGAGGAAGAGATGGAATCGATCATGACGATCCTCTTCCCCAAGCCCGATCCGAACGCCGCTTTGCTGGGCTCGCTTCAGGGCGGGATGCCGCAGGACTGAGGACGGCTCAGGCCTTGTCGCGGACGGGCAGTCCTTCGATGAACTGAAACCACCGGCCGACATCGGCGACGACGACGCCGCCGCTGTTCACGACGAGTCCGGCCTCCGTCAACCGAGCGATCTTGCGGCGGGCGGTCTCCTTGGGCAGATTCACGAAATCCGCCACGGAGGACACGTTCGTCGCGGCGATGTAGCCGTGGCTTCCCATCTGCTGGATCCGCTCGGTGTTGAGATAGCCGATCCCGAGATAAAGAAGGGCTTCTTCCGTATCGAGCGAAAGAGTACGTCGTACGCCGTCGATCAGAAGAAATACCGAGAGCAACGACTGCAGTCGGGACGTTTCGAACGGACGATCGGCCATTTTCTGCACTCGATTTGCTGACGCGGAACGCTCAAGTCGAAGCGGGCGGAGCGGATCGTAGACCCGCCGGACTGCAATCGAAAGCGGGTTCGGCTACACCATAAGCTCCGGTCGAACGGACCGGACCCATCGAGGAGAAGCCGACATGGGCGGCGCGATCCATCCCGATCTCGAGGGCCGCACGGTCCTGATCACGGGCGGCGGCACCGGGATCGGCGAAGCCCTCGTCCGCGCCTTCGCGCGCCAGCGGTCGAAGGTCGCCTTCATCGACATCGCCGACGAACCGTCGCGCCGGCTCGAGGCGGAACTCGCCGCGACGGGCGCCGTCGTCCGTTATGAAGCCTGCGACCTCGCCGACATCGATGCTCTGCGCGCCGCGGTGACGCGGATCCGCGACGCGCTCGGGCCCGTGGGCGTGCTCGTCAACAACGCCGCGAACGACGATCGTCGACCGACCCCCGACGTCACGCCCGAATTCTTCGACCGCACGGTCGCGGTCAATCTGAAGCATCAGTTCTTCTGCGCGCAGGCCGTGCTGGAGGACATGAAGGCGCTCGGCGGCGGCGCGATCGTGAACATGGGCTCGGTCTCATGGATGGCGGGCGTCGGCGGGATGGCGGTCTATACCTCCTGCAAATCCGCCGTTCTCGGCCTTACGCGGTCGCTCGCGCGGGATTACGGGCCCTTCAACATCCGTGTGAACGCCGTCGCGCCCGGCTGGATCATGACGCAGCGCCAGATCGACCTGTGGCTGACGCCGGAGGCCGAAGCCGAGCTGATGAAGAGCCAGTGCCTGAAGCGCCGGCTGCTCCCCGCGGATGTCGCGAAGGTCGTGGTCTTCCTCGCCTCGGAGGATGCCGGGGCCTGCACCAATCAGCATTTCGTGGTCGACGGCGGCTGGGTCTGATCTCGCCGTCTTCGCTCGGCGTCCCGTCAGCGGCCCGAAGCCGTCATGCTGTCCCGATCTCGGCCGTTTCGCATCGGGTGATGACGTCGGTCAGAAGCGCCTTGAACGCGCGCGGCTCGATGACGCTCTGTTCCAGGCAGCGGTCGATGAAGGTCTTCGACAGCCGAGAGGCGGCAAGCTTGTCGATCGCGGCCTCGAGATCGAGGAAAACGACGTCGTTTTCATCGCGACAAGCATCCGCGATGCGTCGATGGACCGCCAGATAGAAGCGATCGAGCGCGCCGTTGAACGGATGTTCGCGGTCCGCCTTCAGGTGACGCCGCAAAAAGACGACGACGTCGATCGCGGCATGCGCCGCCGCCGTCCGCTCCTCCGCCGCGCCCCGCGCGCAGTGCACGGCCGCGTTGCGGAGGTTCTTCCGAAGCAATCCGAACAACATCGAAAGATGTTCTTCGCCGATGCCTTCGGACACGAGTTCCTCGAGCACCGTCTCGAGCGGCAGGGCCGCCGGCCCGGTCACGAAGGTCGAGGCTTCCAGTTGCGCCATCGCCGACACCTTTCAAGTCGATCCTGCGGGACGAGGCCGGATCCGAAGATCCGGCCTCATTTTCAGATCAAAGAGCCGCCGACTGTTCCGTCGACATCGCGTTCAGCTGCGCCGTCGTCAGGGCCGCGACCTGATCGGTCGTCAGAGCGTCGATCTGCGCCGTGGACAGAGCGACGATCTGGGCCGTCCGCAGCGACGCGACGTCGGCCGTTTCGAGCGCGGCGATCTGATCCGTCGTCAGTGCCGCCACCTGGGCCGTCGTCAGGGCCTCCGTCTGATCGCTCGTCAGGGCGACGATCTGCTCGGTGGTCAAGGCGGCGATGCTTTCGGTCGTCAGTTTGACGACGTCACGCGTTTCGAGTGCGGCCACTTGCTCGGTCGTCAGCGCGGCGGCTTGCTCCGAAGTCAACGCGGCCGCTTGAGCCGTGGTGATCGCGATGAGCTGAGCCGTCGTCAGTGCCGCCGCCTGGTCGCTGGTCAGAGCCGCCACCTGAGCGGTGGTCAACGCGACCGTCTGGGCCGTCGTCAGCGCCGCGAGAGCCGCCGTCTCGACGGCTTGGATCTGCTCCGTGCTCAGAGCCGCGATCTGGACCGTCTTGAGGGCCGCGAAGTCCGCCGTTTCGAGCGCGGCGATCTGATCCGTCGTCAGTGCCGCCACCTGGGCCGTCGTCAGCGCTACCGCCTGGGCGGTCTCGAGAGCGACGATCTGGTCCGTCGTCAGCGCGACGGCCTGCTCGGTCGTCAGGGCCGCGATCCGGCTCGTCTTCAGAGCGGCGAAGTCCTCCGTTTCCATGGCCGCGATCTGTTCCGTGGTCAGGGCCGCGACCTGAGCGCTCGTCAGGGCCTCCGCCTGTGCGGTTCCGAGCGCCACGATCTGGTCGGTCGTCAGAGCGGCCGCCTGTTCGGTGGTCAAGGCCGCGATCCGGGAAGCGGCGAGGGCGGCGAGGTCCTCGGTCTCCATGGCCGCGATCTGCTCGGTCGTCAGCGCCGCGACCTGAGCCGTGCTCAGAGCCGAGGTCTGGGCCGTGTCGAGCGCGACGATCTGCTCCGTCGTCATGGCGGCGAGGTCGGTCCCGGTCATGGCCGCGACCTGTGCGGTCGTGAGCGCGGCGATCTGGTCGGTCGTGAGCGCCGCAGCCTGATCCGAGCTCAAGGCCGCGATCCCGGAAGTCCTCAGCTCCGCCAGATCGGCCGTTTCCATGGCCGCGATCTGATCGGTGGTGAGCGCCGCGATCTGGGTCGAGGTCAGAGCCGCGGCCTGGGAGGTTTCGAGAGCGACGATCTGATCGGTGCTCAGAGCCGCGACCTGCTCGGTCGTCATGGCGGCGATCTGGGTGGTCTCGAGAGCGACGACTTGGTCGGTCGTCATGGCGGCGATCTGCTCCGACGTCATCGCAGCGATGCGGGACGACCTGATGGCGGCAAGATCGGCCGTTTCGAGCGCCGCGATCTGCGCGGTCGTCATGGCGGCCGCCTGGGCGACGGTCAGTGCCGCCGTCTGAGCGGTTCCGAGCGCGATGATCTGATCGGTGGTCAGGGCCGCGATCTGCTCCGTGCTCATCACCACGAAGTCACGCGTCTCCATGGCCGCGATCTGCGCCGTGGTCAGTGCCGCGACCTGTTCCGTCGTCATCGCTGCGACCTGGGCGGTGGACAAAGCGACGATCTGCGCCGTCGTCAGTGCTTCCGCTTGGTCGGTGGTGATGGCGACGAGCTGCTCGGTGGTCAAGGCCGCCGTGCGCGAGGTCGTCAGGGCCGCGAGGTCTTCGGTCTCGAGCGCCGCGATCTGACCGGTGGTCATCGAGACGACCTGAGCGGAGGTGAACGCCGCGACCTGCGCGGTCGTCAATGCAGCCACCTGATCGGTCGTCAAGGCCGCGATCTGACCCGTGGTCATCTTCGCGATGTCCGCGGTCTCGATCGCGGCGATCTGTTCCGCCGTCAAGGCCGCGGTCTGTTCAGTCGTCAGAGCCGCGATCTGCTTGGTGCCCAGCGCCGCGATCTGAGCGGTGGTGAACGCCGCCGCCTGTTCCGTCGTCAGCGCCGCGACCTGAGCGGTGCGGAGGGCTGCGAGGTCGACGGTCTCCATGGCGCCGATCTGGTCGGTGGTGAGCGCCGCGGTCTGGGTGGTGGTGAGCGCCGCGGTCTGGGCGGTGCCGAGGGCGACGATCTGGCCGGTGGTCAGGGCTGCGACCTGACCGGTGGTGAGGGCGGCGATCTG
>JAIXTT010000018.1 GCA_027483795.1 Hyphomicrobiales bacterium | reverse complement strand
GCGACTTCCTCACCCGCGAGCTTCTTTTTTTTTTTTTTTTCGAGAATGGTGGGGCAGGCGCGGCCGCCGAAGAGCAGCGAGGTCGTGTCGCTCTTGGGATCGCAACCGATCAGCAGAACCTTCTTGCCCTGCCGGGCCATCATGTAGCTGAGATTGGCCAGGGTGAAGCTCTTGCCGATGCCGCCCTTGCCGTAGATCGCGATGATCTGCGTTTCCTTGGTGACCGCTCCCGTATGCACGGGATCGGGCTCGACCGAGGCTTCGGCGCGCAGCCGATTGGTGACGGCGGTCTGCAGGAGCGTGACCTTGCCGGCGCCGGAAGCGCCGTGGTCCGTGGACATCGTCATCGGGGGGATCTCCAGTCCAGGATCATCTTGAGGCAGGCGGGATCGTCGAAAGCGGTGCGGTAGGCGGCGGCCGCGTCGGCGGCCGCGGCGCGATGCGTGATCAGTCCGTCGAGCGAGAGGCGGCCCGAGGAGACCAGCGCGAGCACGGCCTCCATGTCGCAGGGCTTCCACTCCGCGGCGATGCGGATGCGGGCCTCGCGCATGAACGCGGCGGGGAAGGCGAAGGAGAGCGGCGCTTCATAGAAGCCCGCGAGCACGATCTCGCCGCCGGGGGCGAGCCGGGCGACGAGCGCGTCGAGCAGGCCCGAATCGCCGGAGACGTCGCAGATGCCGCCATAGTCCCGCCGATCGTCCGCGCCGGGGTCGCGCACGACATAGCCGGATGCGCCGTCGCGGCGGGCGGGGTTCGTCTCCCACACCGTCGGCGCGCCGCCGAGAGCGACGACGACGCGGGCGAGGAGGCGGCCGAGCACGCCGTGGCCGACGATCAGTTCCGGGAGCTCGCCCGCGACCGCGGCATGGCGCGCGGTGGCGGCCAATGCGAGCAGGACCGCGTTCTCGCCGAGCGTCTCCTCGATCGGCACGGCCTTGGCCGCGGGAACGACGAGTCGACCGGCGGCGCCGCCGAACAGGCCGCGCACTTCGGCGAAGCCGCGCGAGCCCGGCACGAAGACGCGCTCGCCGATGCGCGAACGCGCCTCGCCGGAGGCGTCCGCGATGCGGCCGATGGTTTCGTAGCCGGGAACCAGAGGATAGCCCATGCCGGGGAAGGGCGGCATCCGACCCGACCACAGCAGCCGTTCCGTACCCGTGCTGATGCCGCTCCACTCGACGTCGACGAGAACGTCGTCGACGCCGGCGGGCAGCAGGGTCACCGGCGCGAGCGCAAGACGCTCGGGCGCTTCGATGACCACGGCAAGGGTATCAACGGACGACACGTGTGTAGGCCCTCTCGGGAATTTTCCGGATGTAAGGAAACCATGATGAGCCGAAATGTCAAATCGAAATTACACTATTGTGTCAGGTAAATCTGACGCCTGTGATCCGAAAGGCTCACGCGGCGACCAGGACCCCCGCCAAAAGGGGGCGGCGCGTGGGCAGCGCGCGCATCGTCGCGAAGCCCGCCTCGCGGAGCAGCGGGCGGAAATCGGCGGGGCTTCGGGGGCGTCCGCCGCGCATGGCGAGCAGATAAAGGCCGAAATAGGCGTGGCCGACGCGTTCCGCTCCCGGCAGATCGGCCATGGGCTCGCCGATCAGCAGGGTGCCGCCCGGCGGCAGCGCGGCGCGGGCGGTCCGCAGGATGCGCAGCGCCGATTCGTCGTCGTGGTCGTAGAGCACGCGGATCAGGCTCACGACGTCGGCCCCGCGGGGTGCGGCGTCGGCCTTGAAGTCGCCGCCGAAGGCGCGGGCCCGCGCGGCGATTCCTTCGCGGGCGAATCGCTCTCCCGCCCGTTCGGCGACGGCGGGCAGATCGAACAGCATGGCTTCGAGATTCGGATTGCGCTGCGCCGCGGCCGTCACGAAGGCGCCGTCGCCGCCGCCGAGATCGAGCAGCACCCGGTGCTTGGACAGCGGATAGGCGTCGAGGATCTCGTCGCGCACCAGGGTCTGCGAAGCCGCCATCAGAGCGGAATAGGAGTCGACTTCCGCGCGGGTGAGCTCGGAAGGATCCTTCGATCGGGCATAGGCCCAATAGCGCGAGAGTTCCGTCTCCCCGCCGTGGCGCAGCAGCGCGACGGGGTCGCGCAGATCGTCGTAGAGCAGCGCATGATGCTCGACCATGGCGCCGACGCCGGGATTGCCGAGCATGGCCGCACCGAGCATTCCGAGGCCGTAGCGGTCCTCCCCGCGGCGGGCGAAGAGCCGCAGGGCGACGCCCGCCTTCATCAGCCTGTCCGCACCGTCGCGCGGCAGATCCGTCGCGGCGACGATGTCGGACAGCGAGAGCGGCCCGTCGCGCAGCAGTTCGAACAGCCTGAGCCGGACGGCGGCCGCCAGCGTCTGCGAATAGACGAAGCCCGCCACCAGATCGAACAGCGCCGACGCTTCGCGCCGCGCCATGGGGCGCGTCAACGGAAACGCCGCGGCGAAGCGCTGGAAGCCGGGGCTTGCGATCAGTCGGTCGCGCAGGCCGAAAAAGGCGTCGGCGAGGGCCATGTCAGGCCGCGCGGCGGGCGAGCTTTTCGGGCAGGAAGCGGCTCGCCTCATGCCGGATCAGTTCGTGCATGCGTTCGCGGCCCGGGCAGAGCGGGACCGAATCGATCGCCGCTTCCACGAGGACGTCGAGTTTCCGGATGGCCTCCGGAATGCCCATGTCGCGCACGGCGTTGGGGCGGCCGAGCTTGGCGTCCACGCCGATCGGCTTGCCGAGTTCCTCCTCGTCGCCCGCGGCGTCGCGGATGTCGTCGGCGACCTGATAGGCCTCGCCGAGATAGGCGCCGAGATTGCGCCAGGGCGTGCTCGGCGCGCCGCAGGCGGCGGCTCCGGCTTCCGATGCGGCGGCGAAGAGCGCGCCCGTCTTGGCGCGGTGATAGAGCGCCGTGTCGATCACGGTTTCCGATTCGAAGGCCTGGCCCGCAGTGATTCCGTAGGGCGCGCCCGCCGCCCGGCCGACGATCGTGACGAGGCGGCCGAGCGCCTGCGGACGCGTGGTCAGGCGACGCGCGAGGATCTCGAAGGCGAGGACGATCATGGCGTCGCCCGCCAGCACGGCCAGCGCCGGGCCGAACTGCGCCTGCACCGAGGGGCGGCCGCGCCGCGTTTCGGCATTGTCGAAGCAGGGGAGGTCGTCATGCACCAGCGATGCGCAGTGGATGATCTCGATGGCCGATGCCGCAGCGATCGCCGCGTCGCGGTCGCCCTTGCCGCAGGCCATGGCCACGGCGAGGCACAGGCGCGGGCGCAATCGCGCGCCGCCCGGAAACACGGCGTGGCGGATCGCCGCAGCCAGCATAGGCGGACAGTCCGGTCCCGCGGCTTCCGCCACGGCGAATTCAAGACTGCCTTCGATCCAGACGGCGGGATCCATGTTCATCTCCACCCGAATGTCAGGTTTGCTTTCCAACTCGAATGTCAAATAAACTGGACATACAAACGCGTCCTGTCAAACGGACGGTGAGGAGCGGTGATGTCGGGCGAGGTCGGTCTGCTCGTGCTGATCGAATGGAAGCGTGCCGCGCGGCTCGCGGGCTTCCTGCGCCTCGCGCTCGGCCCGCGCCTGCTCGCGCGCGTCCCGGGCCTCGTCTTCGTCAAGAGTCTCGGGACGGGCAGGGGCGGCGGCTTCGGTCTCGCGCCGAGCTTCTCGCATCACGGGCTGTTCCTGTCCTTCGTCGACGAAGCCGCGGCCGACGCCTTCCTCGCCTCGCCGAAACTCGCGGCCTATGAGCGTCGCGCCGTCTCCTTCTTCACCGTCAAGCTGCGCGCCTTCTCGGCGCGGGGGCGCTGGGCGGGACGAGAGCCCTTCGCGATTTCGGCCGCTCCCCCGAAAGGGCCCGTCGCGGCTTTGACGCGCGGCTCCGTCCGTCCCTCCCGCGCCATGCGCTTCTGGCGTCACGCCCCGCCGTCCCATCGCGCGGTCGAGGACGCGCCCGGCTGTCTGCTGACGGCCGGTCTCGGCGAGGCGCCCCTGTTCCGGCAGGCGACCTTCTCGATCTGGACCGACGTCGCCGCGATGAACGCCTATGCCCGGTCGGGCCCGCATCTCGAGGCGATCAAGGCGGCCAAGGACGAGGAGCATTTCTCCGAAAGCCTGTTCGCGCGCTTCGTGCCCTATGACGCGCGGGGCAGCTGGATCGGCCGCAGCCTCGAGCTTCCGGAACTCGCCGCATGAGGCCGCGGGTCGTCGTCGTCGGTGCGGGGATGGGCGGGCTCGCTTCGGCGATCGCGCTCGCGCGCGACGGCTTCGCGGTGACGCTCCTCGAAAAGGAGGCCGCGCCGGGCGGAAAGATGCGCCGGGTCGCGGTCGGCGACGCCTTCATCGACGGCGGACCGACCGTGCTCACGATGCCTTGGGTGTTCCGCGGCCTGTTCGAGGCCTCGGGCGTCGATTTCGACCGGGCGGTCCCCACGACGCCGCTGTCGATCCTCGCGCGGCACCGCTGGACCGACGGGTCCGGGCTCGACCTCTTCGCCGATCCCGCCGCGTCGGAGGCCGCGATCCGCGATTTCGCCGGAGCGCGCGAGGCCGCGGCCTTCCGCGGCTTCAAGGCGGATGCGAAACGGCTCTACGACCTGCTGGAAGGACCGTTCATCCTCTCCGACCGTCGCTCCGTGCCCGACATGATGGGCGCTTTGGGCGTCGGCGGCCTGCAGGAGCTCTGGCGTCTCGGCCGGGTGGAAAGCCTCTGGACCGCGCTGGGCCGACGCTTCAAGGACGAGCGGCTTCGCCAGCTTTTCGGACGTTACTCGACCTATACGGGCTCCTCGCCCTTCCTCGCCCCCGCCACCTTGATGCTCGTCGCCGAGGTCGAGATGCAGGGCGTTCTCGCGGTGAAGGGCGGGATGCATGCGCTCGCGCTCGCGCTGGCGGACCTCGCCGCGGGCGAGGGCGCGGAACTGCGCCGGGGCACGACCGTCGAATCGCTGCTCGTCCGCGACGGCGTCTGCAGCGGCGTCAGGCTCGCCGACGGCGAGGAGATTCCCGCCGATGCGGTCGTCTTCAACGGCGACGCCAATGCGCTCGCGACGGGTCTCCTCGGTCGCGCCGCCGCCGACGCCGTGCCGTCGATCCGGCCCGGCGACCGGTCCTTGTCCGCGCTGGTCTTCTGCATGAAGGCCCGCGCCTCCGGGATGGGACTCGTCCGGCACAACGTGTTCTTCGATGCGGACTATGCGTCCGAATTCAAGGACGTCTTCGCCCGTCGGCGCTTGCCCCGGCGCGGCACGGTGTATGTCTGCGCGCAGGACCGTCTCGACGACGACGACGCGCGCGAAAGCGACCGCCTTCTCCTTCTCGTGAACGCGCCGCCCTTCGGCGACGTCGACCCTCTTGCAGACGACGAGGTCCGCTCATGTCGGGATCGCCTCTTCAACCTTCTTTCGGACTGCGGTCTGAACCTCGAACCGACGGCGGAACGGATCACCACGCCGCAGGATTTCGACCGCCTCTTTCCGGCGACGGGCGGGGCGCTCTACGGCCCGGCCTCGCACGGATGGACGGCCTCGATCTCCCGCGCCCCGGCACGGTCGAAGGTCAGGGGGCTCTATTGTGCGGGGGGCAGCGTGCATCCGGGAGCGGGCGTGCCGATGGCGACGCTGTCGGGGCTCCGGGCCGCTTCCGCAGTGAAGGCCGACCTCGGTTCGATGCTCCCGTCCCGTCGGGCGGCTATCTCTGGTGGTATGTCGATGCGCTGAGCGACGACGAGCGTCACGGTCTCACCGTGATCGTCTTCGTCGGCAGCGTGTTCTCGCCCTATTACCGGCTGGGCCTGCGCTACGACGCGGTCGATCCCGAAAACCACTGCGCCTTCAACGTCGTGCTGTTCGGCGAGGGCGGCAAGCGCTGGACCATGACCGAGCGCGGGCGCGGATCGCTCGAACGCTCCCCGGAGGCGATCCGCATCGGTCCCAGCCGCGCCTTCTACGAGGGCGACCGGCTCGTGCTCGAGGTCGAGGAACGCAGCACGCCCTTCTTCCGGAAGGTGAAGGGCCGCATCGAGATCACCCCGGACCGGCTCTACGAGACCGCCTATGCGCTCGATGCGGGCGGCCGGCACCGCTGGCGGCCCGTTTCGCCGTCCTGCCGGATCAAGGTCGATTTCGACGCTCCGGGACTGAGCTGGACCGGGCGGGCCTATTGGGACACCAACGAGGGCGAGCGGCCCGTCGATGCCGATTTCCAGTCCTGGCAATGGTCGCGCGCGATTCTCGACGACGGGCCGGTGGTCTTCTACGACGTCGTGGACCGCGGCGGCTGCACATGGCCTCTGGCTCTGCGCTTCGATCCCTCGGGCGCCGTCGAGGATCTCGCGCCCCCGCCCATGCGGCGCGCGCCTCTGACGGGCTGGCGGATGGAGCGGCCCTATCGCTCCGAAGCGGCTCCGGGGCCCGGCACCATCGCCACGGTCGAGGACACGCCCTTCTATGCGCGGTCGTTGGTCCGGCAGCACCTCTTCGGCCGCGAGGTCACGGCCGTGCATGAAAGCCTTTCGGTCGGGCGTTTCGCGAGTCCGATCGTGCAGGCCATGCTTCCCTGGCGGATGCCGCGCCGTCCCTGAGGCTCAGTCTTCGCCGGGCTTGCGCATCGCCTTCTTCGTCACGTGGATCTGGTAGAGCGCGAAGGCGATGAAACCGCCGAAGAAAATCACCATCTCGATCAGGATGAAGGTCGATCCGTCCATCAGGCCGCTCCGGCGGAACGCCTGCGACCCTCCCGTCGGGCACGGTCGCGCGCTTCCAATCGCTCGAACATATCGATGACCTTTTCGAGCTGCGCCTCCGCTTTCGGTCGCAGCCAGGCATGCACCGGCGCGGCGGCGGAGGCGTCGAGAAGGGCGCGGGCGTCGACCGTGACCGAGACGGTCCGATGCGGCACGCCCGTGACGGAGGCGGCCAGCGCGCGGCCCGTCAGCAACGCCTTGCGCGCCGCGCTCGGATGCACGCGCCGCGTGACGGAGTCGAGGCCTTTGCGCCGCAGTTCGTCCCCGATCCCGGCATAGACGAAACGGGCCGCGTAGATGCCCGGGCGACAGCCGAGCGGGAGGCCCGCGATTCCCGGCTCGGCCTGAAGATAGAAGCGGTCGGCGAGGTCGAGAATGCGGCCGACGACCTTCTGCAGCGGCGCCGAGGGGCGGGGATCGGCGACGAAGGCGTCGGCGTCGATTCCTTCCGCGGCGAGCGCGTCGAGCGGCAGATAGATGCGTCCGTTGCGCGCGTCCTCGCCCACGTCGCGGGCGATGTTGGTGAGCTGCATCGCCACGCCGAGATCGCAGGCGGCGGTCAGTCGTTCGCGATCGCGCACGCCCATCAGCACGGCCATCATCAGCCCGACGGTGCCCGCGACGCGGACGCAATAGTCGAGCAGCGCGTCGGTCGTCGCGTAGCGCCGTCCGTCGAGATCCCATTCGAAGCCTTCGAACAGGGCCTCCGGCAGTTCCCGCGGCAGGCCGAAATCATTGACCACCGAGGCCAGGGCCCGGTCCACGGGCCGGGCCATGGGACGTCCGGCATAGACGGCGTCGAGCCTCACGCGGAGCCCCGCCAGCGCGCCGCGCGGGTCGGCGTCGAGATCGACGGCGTCGTCCGCGATGCGGCAGAAGGCATAGACCGCGGAGGCGGGACCCGCGAGCCGCTCGGGCAGCAGCAGCGAGGCCCCGAAGAAGGATTTCGAGCCCGCGCGCAGCGTCTCGCGGCAGATGCGGAAGTCGGCCGCCGAAGCCGCTCCCGTCCGCCTCGGGGCGGCGCGTTCAGCGGAAGACTTCGGCATGCGGCATTTCCTTTTCGAGAATGCGGGCCGAGGCGAGGACGCCGGGCAGCCCCGCGCCGGGATGGGTCCCGGCACCGACGAAGAACAGGTTCTCGATGTCCTCGCTCTTGTTGTGCGTCCGCCACCAGGCGCTCTGCAGCAGCAACGGTTCCGACCCGAAGGCGGCGCCCTTGTGGGCGAGGAGCCGGTTCTGGAAATCGAGCGGATGCGTGACGTGCGAGGCGACGACGGAGCCCTTGAGCCCCGGCAGGACGGTCTCCTCGAGCCGCGCTTCCACGGCGGCCCGATAGGTCTCGGCGGTCGCTTCCCAATCCGTCCCCGAATCGAGATGCGGCACCGGCGAGAGCGCATAGAAGGCGTCGCAGCCGGGCGGGGCGAGGGAGGGGTCCGTCGCCGTGGGGCGATGGAGGTAGAGGCTGAAATCCGAGGAGAGATATTTGTTCTTGAAGATGTCGGTGAGCAGGCCCTCGTAGCGCGGCCCGAGCACGATCGTATGGTGCTTCACGTCGTCGAAGCGGCGGTTCGTGCCGAAATACCAGACGAAGACGCCCATGGAGTAGGCCGTCTTCTCGATCTTCCGGTCGGTCCAGCGCTTGCGCCATTTCGGTGCGATCATGCGCCCGTAGGTATGGGCGACGTCGGCATTGGAGACCACGAGCTGCGCGCGGATCACCTCGCCGCTTTCGAGCCGCACGCCCTTGGCGACGCCCTTCTCGATGATGATTTCCGCGACCGTCGCATTGCAGCGGATCGTCGAGCCTTGGCCGAGGATCAGGTCGGCGAGGCCCTTCACGAGCGCGCCCGTTCCCCCCATGGCGAAATGCACGCCCCATTTCCGTTCGAGCGAGGAGATGAGCGTGTACATCGACGTGATCGTCAGCGGATTGCCGCCGATGAACAGCGGGTGGAAGCCGAGCGCCGTGCGCAGCCGCGGATCCTTCAGATAGGACGACACCATCTTGTGGACGGAGCGGTCGCTGCGGAACATCGCGAGCTTCGGCAGCGCCTTCGCCATGGCGGCGAAGGAGGAGAAGGGCGTGTTGCCGAGCACTTCGAAGCCGAAGGAATAACGGTCCCGGCTCGCTTCGAGCAGCCGCTCGTATCCCTCGACGTCGCCGGGCGAGAGGCGGGCCACTTCGCGACGCATGAATTCCGGATCGTCGGTCGTGTCGAAGATCGAACCGTCGTCGAACCGGATCCGGTAGAAGGGATCCATCGCGCGCAGTTCGACATGGTCTTCCATACGCTTGCCGCACAGCGTCCAGAGTTCCTCGAAGAGGAAGGGCGCCGTGACGATCGTCGGTCCCGCATCGAAGGTGAAGCCGTCGATCCGGTGCGCATAGGCGCGCCCGCCGGGGGCGTCGAGCCGTTCGAGGACCGTGACGCGGTAGCCCCTCGCGCCGAGCCGGATCGCCGCCGCGAGGCCGCCGAAGCCGGAGCCGATGACGACCGCATGCGGAGCGGGTCCCGCACCGCGCGCCACGCTGCGCAATTCGCCGTCGTGATCGATCGGGCGGGTCATCGGGCGTCTCCGGAAAGGCCGAGGGTCGTCGCGAAGGCGATCACCGCCGCGGCGGTGCTCTCCGGATCTTCCTCATGCGCGAGATGGCCCAGTCCCGGCAGGGCTTCGAGCCGGCCGTGGGGGATCATGTCGCGGACCCGCGCCGAAACGTCGGGCGGGATCGTGCGGTCGCCCGTGCCCGCCAGCAGAAGGAACGGGGCGTCGAGGCCGGGGAGGTCGCGCTTCAGCGCCTCGAGATCCCACATGGCCATCATGCGCAGGGTCGCCGCGACGTGCGAAGGTTCCGAGAACAGCCGCGCATAGAGCCGCAAACCCTCCGCATCCACCTTCGAACCCGTGTCGGCGAGCAGCCTGCGGACCGTTCCCGCATCGACGAAGCGGGCGACGATCGAGGGAAGCAGCGGAGCCATGGCGATCATGCGCGCGAGGCCCGAAAAGAGAGAGCCCGCATAGGGTCCGAAGGGCAGCAGCGCGCCGTTGATCGCCACGAGCCCCTTCGGATGAACGGCCCCGTCGAGCGCCATGCGCGCGAGAACCGCCGCGCCCGCCGAATGGCCGACGCCGAGCACGGGTTCCGCACCCAGCCTGTCGAGAAGCGCCGCGACCGCCTTCGCGAAGGCCGGCATGGAGTGATCGCCGCCCGGCGGGGGGGAGGTGAAGGCGTGCCCCGGCAGATCGGGCGCGATCACGTCGAAGCGTTCGGCCAGGATCGGCAGCAGGCCGCGCCAGGAATGCGTCGACGCGCCCGTGCCGTGCAGGAGGAGGATGCAGGGGCCGCGGCCCGCCCGCTGGACGTGCCAATCGATCCCGCCCGCGGCGATGCGGAGGCCCGCGGCCCGGTTCGGCCATTCGCGGATGTCCTCTTCGCCGAGCATCAGGCTGCGTGCTCCGCTTCTTCGTCCGTGCCCCGAGGACGGCGACGCGCGTTCCGTGCCTGCGGTTCCCGCCCTCACGCGCGTCGGGCCGGTTCGAGCTTGGCGCTTTCCAGGGCGCCGAGCGCGGCGGTGACGATGCCCGCGGCGTCGAGCCCCGCTTCGGCATACATGCCCGCCTGCGTTCCGTGTTCCGTGAAGACGTCGGGAAGGGTGAGCGTGCGGATCCTGAGACCCTGATCGAGAGCCCCCCAAGCCGAGAGAAGATGCAGGACCGCCGAGCCGAAACCGCCCGTCGACCCTTCTTCGACCGTGATCAGCACTTGGTGGTCCCGGGCGAGGCGCAGGATCAGATCGTCGTCGAGCGGCTTGGCGAAGCGCGCGTCCGCGACGGTTGCGGAAAGGCCGCGGGCGGCGAGATCGTCGGCCGCCTTCATGCATTCGGCGAGCCGCGTGCCGAAGGAGAGGATCGCGATCTTGTCGCCTTCCCGGACGATGCGGCCCTTGCCGATGGGGAGTGGTTCGGCGTCGGCGGGAATCTCGACGCCCACGCCGTCCCCGCGCGGGAAGCGGAAGGCGATGGGCCCGGAATCATGGGCCGCGGCGGTGGCGACCATCCGCGCGAGTTCGCCTTCGTCGGAGGGCGCCATCACGACCATGTTCGGCAGACAGCCGAGATAGGCGAGGTCGAAGCTGCCCGCATGGGTCGGCCCGTCCGCCCCCACATAGCCCGCCCGGTCGAGCGCGAAGCGCACCGGGAGGTTCTGCAGCGCCACGTCATGCACGATCTGGTCATAGGCGCGTTGCAGGAAGGTCGAATAGATCGCCACGAAGGGCTTGAAGCCCCCCGCCGCGAGGCCCGCCGCGAAGGTCACGGCGTGCTGCTCGGCGATGCCGACGTCGAAGGTCCGGCTCGGATATTCCTTGGCGAAGGCGTCGAGGCCCGTCCCTGTCGGCATCGCGGCGGTCACGGCGACGATCTTCTCGTCCTTCGCGGCCTGCGCCTTCAGGCTCGAGGCGAAGACGCTCGTATAGCTCGGGGCGTTGGACTTGGGCTTCGACTGTGCGCCGGTCAGGACGTCGAAGGTCACGACGCCGTGATACTTGTCCGGGGAGGCCTCGGCAGGGGCGTAGCCCTTGCCCTTCTTCGTTACGACATGCACGAGGATGGGGCCTTCCGTGGCGTCCCGCGCATTTTCCAGCACGGGAAGGAGATGGTCGAGATTGTGCCCGTCGATCGGGCCGACATAGTAGAAACCCAGCTCTTCGAAGAGCGTGCCGCCCGTCATCAGGCCGCGGGTGAACTCCTCGACGCGGCGCGCCGTCTCGAAGAGCGATTTCGGCAGGCGCTTCTTCGCCGTCCGCTTGGCCTTCTCGCGCAGGCCGCGATAGGTCTCGCCGGAGACGAGGCGCGCGAGATGGGCCGACAGCGCGCCCACGGGCGGGGCGATCGACATGTCGTTGTCGTTGAGCACGACCACGAGCCGCGCATCCATCGCGCCCGCATTGTTCATCGCCTCATAGGCCATGCCCGCCGACATGGAGCCGTCGCCGATCACCGCGACGACGTTCCGGCGCGACCCCTCCAGATCCCGCGCCACGGCGAAGCCCAGCGCCGCGGAGATCGAGGTCGAGGAATGCCCCGCGCCGAACGGGTCGTATTCGCTCTCCGTGCGCTGCGTGAAGCCGCAAAGGCCGCCCGGTCGGCGGATCGTGCGCATCCTGTCGCGGCGGCCCGTGAGGATCTTGTGCGGATAGGCCTGATGGCCGACGTCCCAGATCAGCACGTCGCGCGGCGTATCGAAGACGTAGTGCAGGGCGACGGTCAGTTCGACCACGCCCAGTCCTGCGCCGAGATGGCCGCCCGTCACGGAAACGGCGTCGATGGTCTCGGCCCGCAATTCTTCCGCGAGCACGCCCAGATTTTCGCGCGGGAGCGCCCGGAGATCCTCGGGAGAGGAGATGCGGTCGAGGAGCGGGGTATGCAGCATGGCGTCGGCCCGACCCGGTTCTCACTGAATGTCTAACCAAACTGACACTTTCAGCGCAAAATGACAAATCGAATGTACAGATTTGGAATTAAAACCTTCGGCCGCCCTCATGCTTCCCCTGTCATTCGCATCGGGGCGGCTGGAAACGGTCGGGACGATGCTTAGGATTTCCCGAAATCGATTCGGAGAATCCCCCCATGGCCGAAGCCGTTCATGAAATCTCGCACGAGGCGACGCATTCGGCCGCCCATAGCGGCCGCAAGGCCGACCGCTTCGTCGGACTGCTCATTTCCGTTCTCGCCCTGATGCTGGCCGTCTCGGAGATGCAGGGGAAATCCGCGCAGACCAATGCGCTCGCCTACAATATCGAGGCGTCCAATCTCTGGTCGTTCTTCCAGGCGAAGACGATCCGGCAGACGGTGCTGCGGACGGCCGGCGAGGAGGCCGCGCTGGCGGGCGCGGAGGTTCCCGCCGTCAAGAAGCAGGTCGAAAGCTGGAAGGCGACGATCGATCGCTGGGAATCGGAGCCTTCGACCGGTGAGGGCCGTCGCGAATTGATGGCGCGGGCCAAGGAGACCGAACGCAAGCGCGACGAGGCCTTCGCCAAGTATCACGCCTTCGAAGTGGCCTCGCTGGTGCTGCAGCTCGGCATCGTGCTCGCGTCCGTCACCCTGATTTCGGGCCTGCTCGGCTTCGCTCTGGCCTCCGCGGCGCTCGGCGCGGCGGGGCTCGCCCTGCTGATCGGGATCAACCTCGCGCCGCTGACCGTCGCGGCCATGCTGCCGCACTGATCCGAGGCAGACCCGGGAAGCGATGCGCCCCGCACCGCGCGCATGGCTTCCGGCGTTGACACGGCCGGCCCGGCGCGCTCGCATGGCCCGCCGCCGTTGCGGCGCGGACGGAAAGGGAGCCGTCCGCCGGGGGAGTTGGGGAATGACCGATAAAAAGACCGTCGACGCCGCGCCGTTCCGCGTGGAAGAGGCGACGATCGACGCGTTCCATGCCGCGATCCGCGAGGGTCGCACGACCTGCGTCGACGTGGTGAAGCAGTATCTCGCGCGCATCCGCGCCCACAACGGCGTCGCGACGCGCATCGTGACGGCGGACGGCGCGCCCGTCGCCGAAGCGAAGGGAACCGTGCGCGGCGGCGCCCCGCTCGCCTTCCCGACCGAGACGGTCAAGGCCTCGGACGTCCTGCCCGACTTCGACGCCTACAAGGGGCCGCCCCTCGAATTCGGCCGCATGGAAGCCACCGCGTCCGACCCGACGGTGCATCAGCAGTTCGGCATGGTCGTCGGCATTCCCGATTCCGAAGGCGTGAACGCACTGGCGACGATCAATCTCCGCGGCGAGCGCTCGGCCGTCTGCCGCGGCGACTTCGACCGGCATCCCGACGACGGCCCGCTGCCCGAAGGCGCCCCGGCCGTCTGCGAGATCTTCCGCCGTCTGCCCGACGCGCTCGAAACCGCCGCGATGCTCGACGAGACCTACGGCCGCAATCCGCCGCTCGACGAACTGCCGCTCTACGGCGTCTGCTTCTCCTTCAAGGACGCCTTCGACGCCAAGGACATGCGCTCGACGGGCGGCGCGGACGCGGCCTACGACATGGACGCGCCGGCGCGCGACCACATCCTCGTCGAACAGCTCCGCAAGAAGGGCGCGATCATCTTCGCCAAGGCGGTGATGACCGAATACAACGGCCGGGCGGGCGATCCGGGCGGCCGCAACAAGCCCGACAGGATCATGCCCTCGGTTCTCGGCTACCAGCGCAGCACCTGGGGCGGCACGCCCGCCAACGCCTATGACACGACGCGCTCGGCGTCGCTGGGGTCCAGCTCCGGCTCCGCGCTCTCCGTGAGCATGAATTTCTGCATGGCGAGCCTCGGGGAGGAGACGCGCGCCTCCTGCCGCGGACCTTCGAACCACAGCTCCGTCGCGCTGATCCTGCCCCACAAGGCGCTTCTCGGCTTCGACGGCGGCGCGGTCGGCGCGGACATCCATGTGGACCGCACCGGCATCCATGCCCGCCGCATCGGCGATGCGGCCAAGATCCTCGACGCGCTCAAGGATCCCGAAGAGGGCTATTACGACCCGCGCGACCCGTTCACCACCGTGCCGCGGTCGTCGGTGCTCGAGAACTACGCCGTCCATGCGCAGGCGGCGGGATCACCCGGCGCTCTCACCGGCATGCGCATCGGCGTGATCCGCGAATCCATGGTCCATCCGAAGGGTTCGAAGACCGAGGAACCCATCGCCAAGGCGGCCGCCAAGGAGATCAAGGACGTGCTCTGCGCGCATCTCGGCGCGACGCTCGTCGAATCCTCCGATCCGCTCTGGGAGCGCGATCGCGACCTCGAAGTCATGAAGGTCGATTTCCGCACCGCGCTCGCCCGGCTCGTCCCGGTCTTCATGCCGGAACTGCTGTTCCGGCTCGGGCTCGACGGCGAGCCCGTCTTCAAGGACTTCGCCGCGGCGATCGAGCCCACCGAATTCATGCCGGGCAAGGTCTTCGGTTCCGGCACGATGACCCCGATCGACTACATGGTCGAACTGGCCGAGGGGCGGGTCGCGTCCCCGTCGAATCTCGACATCGCGACGATCCAGAACCAGGCGGGCTCCAACGCCTTCCGCTTCCACATCCCCCAATATCTCACGCGCCGCGCGGCGGACTGGAAGAAGCTCGGCTTCACGGAGCGGCTAACGGACTTCCCCTCCTTGAACGCCCGCTCGAAGTTCTGGGGCGACGATCAGCGCGCCTCCTTCAAGAACTGGGAGGAGGTCCGCGACATGCGCAATCCGCACGCCGCCCGCCAAGGGGTGACGGAGCGGATCATGCTGCGCGAGCTGATCCGGCGCGTGGACATGATGGTGATCTACGAGAACAAGCTCGACTGCTTCGTCAGGCTGCACACGCCCTTCGCGCCCGCCAAGATCGGCGGCGCCTCGCAGCCGAGCGTCGGCGGATCCGGCATGTTCCGCGACCAGAATCTGAGGCCCGAAAGCTTCATGGGTCCGAACGGCGGCCTGACCGAGATCCTCATCCCGGCGGGCTACGTCACCACCGTCTACGACCCGGTCTTCAAGCTTTCTCCGGACGGCACGCGTTGGGTGCAGACCCTGTCCGACGAGCCGACGGAACTGCCCGCGCCGGGCCTGCCCTTCTCGCTCGTGTTCCGTTCGGAACCCGGCAAGGAGGACGTCATCCTGAAGGTCGCCTCCGCCTATGAGGCGGCCTCGCACCGGCGCATTCCGCCGCCGCGCTTCCATCGCGGCGCTCGCTGAGCGATCGACGATCCGCGCGGCGGACAGGGCTCCGCCGCAGGGTCTCGAAACGAAAAGGAAGCGGCCCGGAGGCCGCTTCCCGAATGGTCGTGAAGAACCGTCGGTTCAGGCCTTCGCGCGCCCGTTTCCGGAGCCCGCCTTGCGGCCCTTGCCCGCCTTGTCGATGGCGGCCGCGACGGGCTTGCGGCCGAGGCCGCTCGCACGCGCCAGTTCCGACCGTTTCGCCGAATATCCCGGCGCGACCATCGGATAGCTGTCGGGCAGCCCCCACTTCGCGCGGTACTCTTCCGGCGTCATGTCGTAGGCCGTCCGCAGATGACGCTTGAGCGACGTCAGTTTACGGCCGTCCTCGAGGCAGACGATGTAGTCGTTGGTCACCGACTTCTTGATCGGAACCGCCGGGACTTTTTCGGCCGCGGGCGGTTCGACATGCCCCGCGGCGGATTTCGTCAGGGCGGCATGAACGTTTTCGATGACCTTCGCGATCTCGCTCGCGTCGATCTGGTTCTTGCTCACGAACGCGACCACGATGTCCGCGGTGAGTTCGATCATGGAAGTCTCGGAATGGGTATCGTCCATCTTTCGTCCTCGAAATTACCTTACGTAATGTAAGTCGGTGCGCAGGCGGAGATCAATACGCCTTTTTCTTTAATCCGAGATTAAGGCATCACGATCTCGTTGGCCACATCATTCTGCATCATGGCATTGTCGTACACTCAAATCGTTCAAAAACTGTGTGGCCAAGCAGAGAATGCGCGCAAAAGAGGTAAATACGTAATGAATTCTCTACTATTGCGTGCATATAGACGGCGGTCGCTTGTTTCCGGTCCGGAAGTCGAGTGAAAATCGGCGACGCGATCATGTCCGGTCGGGACGTGTTACGGCGCGCGATGATCGGCCATGCGGAACACGTGCTTGAAAAGCGGAGCGGATCGCGCTCCGATCATCTTCGACAAGAAGAAAAGGGAGGAAAAGAGATGGCCCGCATTCCTTACGCCGATTCGGAGAGGCCCGAGATCCGGGGTCTCGCCGATCGCATCCGTGCGGAACGCGGGGATCTGCTGCATCTCTACAGAATGCTCCTGCACAGCCCGACGGTTGCGGAGGGGTGGCTCGGCTACATGACGATGGTCCGCCAGAGATGCGAACTTCCCGGCGACGTGCGGGAACTCGTCATCATGCTGGTCGCGCATTTGAACGGCGCGCCCTACGAGGCCGAACAGCACGCTCCCATCGCGCGGAAGGAAGGCGTTTCGGACGCCAAGCTCGACGTGCTCCCGCAATGGCGCGGCTCCGATCTCTTCACGCCGCGCGAACGCGCGGTCCTCGCCTATACGGAATCGATGACGCGCGACATCCACGTGCCCGACGACGTCTTCGCCGCCGTCCGCGACGCCTTCGACGCGCGCGGCGTGGTCGAACTCACCGCCACGATCGCCGCCTACAACATGGTTTCGCGCTTCCTCGAAGCCTTGCGCATCCATTCGCACGACGTCTTCTGAGGCGCGCGGGTGGATCCTTTTCTTCTCGCATTGGCGGCGAAGATGATGGTCACGGTGGTGATCGTCGTCCTCGCCTCCGTGCTCGTCGAGAAGACGGGGCCCTTCATCGGCGCGATGATCGCGACGCTGCCGATCTCGGCGGGGCCTTCCTATGTCTTTCTCGCTTGGGACCACGGCCCCGACTTCATCGCCTCCTCCGCGCTGATGACGCTGCACGTCAATGCCGCGACGGGGCTTTTCGCGGCGACCTATGCCCTGCTCGCGCAGCGGCTGAACCTCGCCGGAAGCCTGTCGGCGGCGCTCTTCGCCTGGGCCGGCGCCGTCTTCGTCTTCGCCCGCATCGAGCGGGATCTTTTCTCCGGAATTCTCGTCAACGTCGTCGTCTACACGACGGCGATCCTTCTCACCCGCGCCATGCGGCGCAGTCCGCCCGTGCGCTCGCCGCGGCGACGTTGGTGGGAAGTCCCGGCCCGCGCGGCGGGCGTGATGACGCTCGTGGCCGTCGTCGTTCTCGCCGGGAACGCCCTCGGTCCGACGGCGGCGGGCATCGCCGCCCCTTTCCCGATCGTGATGTCGAGCCTGGTCGTGATCCTGCATTCGAGCATCGGCGGGCGCGCGGCGTCCTCCACGCTCGCGCATACGCTGCCGGGCATGGTCGGCTTCGGCATCGCGGTGCTGGTGCTGCAGACCTCGGTGCTCGCGGTCGGGAACGCCGTCGCGCTTTCGGCGGCCTTGGCCATCTGCCTCGCCTGGAACGGCGCGCTCGTGGCGATCTCGGCACGGCGCGCGAGAAGGGCCGCCGCGGCGTGATTCAGTCGCCGACGCCGGTGTAGGCCATCTCGCCGCCCGAACGCAGCGCCCGCACCACGCCGATCTTCACGCCCGCGATATGCTCCCGCATCAATCGCTCGGCGAGGACCGGTTCGCGGGCGAGCAGCGCCTCATAGACGTGGTGATGCTCGCGGTGACGCTCGGCGAGACGCTTGATCTCGACCTCGACGATCACGGTGTTGGAAACGCCCGGTTTCTCGCAGGCCAGCCGGATCAGTTCGCACAGCATGCGGTTCTTGGACGCCTCTGCGATCACGTCATGGAACACGAAATTCACTTCGGCGTAGGCTTCGAAGAAGCTCTTCCCCATTTCGTGCGCTCGGGCGATGAGCTCGTCTCCCCGGGCGAGCGCCTGTTCGATGCTTTCCCGGCCGGGAGCGTCGATCCCGCGTTCCGCAGCGAAACGGGCGCCGACGCCTTCGAGCGCCGCCCGGATCTCGAAGGCGTCGATGAGGTCCGAAGCGGAGAAGTCGCGCACCGCATAGCCGCGGTTGGGCGCGTAGTCCACGAGGCCGGCGGCGGACAAAGAGTGCAGCGCCGCGCGCACGGGCGTTCTCGAAACGCCCAAGGTCTCGCTCAGTCGTACTTCTTGGAGGCGCTCGCCCGGCTTGAATTTGCCCGAGAGAATGCCCCGTCGAAGCCAGTCGGTCACGGAGAGAGAGCGTGTCAAGCCTTTCCTCGCGGTATTGCCTCTCCGCACCATATTGAGTTTTGAACAAAAGAACAGTGCATCGAAAACGAAGATCGAAATGAAGGGCGGTGCGGGTCATCGTGATGCATTGACCGCGGCCGGAATGAAACCAAGTATGCGGGCCGAACGGTCGAGAAGACCTCTTTGATGGACGGGAAACGGCATGGTGGATATCGGCGACGGCGCGATCGAAAAGATCACGGAAAACCGGAATGCGCATTACGAGCCTTACGGCTGGCACCATTGGCCCGAGAGCCCTTGGTTCGCCTATCAGTTCCGTCGCGGGCTCGGTGAAACGCAGGAAGGCGGCGGCGCCGTCTCCGAGGTCTTCATGGCCGCCTCGAAGATCATCCCCGGCGACGAGGAGAGCTGGCACAAGGAGTGGAAGGCGATCGGCGATTTCAATTGGAATCGCGGCGTCGACGAGGAGAAGGCGGGCCATATCCGGACCGCGATGAACTGCTTCCTGCGTGCGGCGGATTATTACCGTCAGGCGGAATTCTTCCTGCAGCCCGACGATCCGCGGCGTCTGCCGACCTTCGAGAAGATGGAAGCCTGCTCGAAGAAGTTCCTGTCCTATCTCAACCCGCCCGGCTTCGCGGTCGACATTCCCTATGAGGACGGCAAGCCGATCTGCGGCTATTTCGTCCGCGCGCCGTTCCCCGGCAAGAAGCTGCCGGTTCTGATCTGCATGGGCGGTCTGGACTCGATCAAGGACGAGATGTGGTTCATGCAGGCGCACGGCGCGCTGCAGCGCGGCATCTCGGTGCTGATGATCGACGGCCCGGGGCAGGGCGGCACGCTGCGTCGCCACAAGGTCGTCAGCCGCCACGACACGGAAGTGCCGATCGGCAAGGTGATCGACTGGCTGGAGACGCGTGACGACGTCGACGCGACGAAGATCGCGCTCTGCGGTTCGAGCTTCGGCGGCTACTACGCCGCCCGCGCGGGCTGCTACGAGCCCCGCCTCGCGGCGGTGATCTCGCACGGCGCGATCTGGAGCGTGAGCGAGCTCTGGGGCGACAAGAACGACGACTTCGGGCTCGCCATGCACATCAAATTCGTGCTCGGCGCGAAGACGATGAAGGAAGCCCACGAGAAGATGAAGCCCTTCACGCTCGACGGGCATCTCAAGAACATGAAGTGCCCCTACCTGATCCTGCACGGCGGCTACGACGTGCTGACCATGTCGGCGGCGACGAAGACCTATGAGAGCGCCAAGGCGAACGGCGTCGACGTGACGCTGCGCTTCGTGACCGTCGAGGAGACGGGCGCCGAGCATTGCCAGCACGACAATCCGACGATCGGTCAGGAAATGATGGCCGACTGGCTCGCCGACCGCTTCGGCATCGACCAGCGCGCGCTGTTGAAGACGAGCTGGAACCCGATGATCTGAGGGCCGGTTCCCGCGATGGCGGAGGGTAAATCCCTCCCGTCATTGCGGGCGCCCTCCGTCATGCCCGCGCCTGCGGGCATCCACGTCTTCCTTCCGCAACGGAAAGAAAGACGTGGATCCCGGCCCTGCGCTGCGCTCCGGCCGGGATGACGCCGAGAGGCGAATCCACCCCGTCATGCCCGCGTCTGCGGGCATCCACGTCTTGCACCCTCATCCGTCACGACCGTCGCGACGCCGACCTCGCCGGCGTGTCGCGTGTCACTCCGCGGCGACGGCGGGCGTGCCCGCCTCGATCATCTCGACGACGTCCTGCGGCGAGATCGGATGCTTCATGATCCGCGCGCCGAACGGGGCGAGGGCGTCCTCGACCGCGGCGATCACCGCGGCGGCCGCGGGAATGGTCCCGCCTTCGCCGGCACCCTTCACCCCCAGAGGATTGCGGGGAGAGGGGCTTTCCATATGCACGATCTCGATGCGCGGCATCTCGGTCGCGAGCGGCAGCAGATATTCGCCGTAATTCGTCGTGAGCGGCTGGCCGCTCTCGTCGTAGATCATGCGCTCGTAAAGCGCGTTGCCGATGCCGTGCACCACGCCGCCGCGGATCTGGCCGTCGACCAGCATCGGGTTGATGAGCCGCCCGCAGTCATGCGCCACGACGTAGCGCAGGATCTTCACCGCGCCCGTCTCGACGTCGACCTCGACCTCGCAGACGTTCGAGCCGTTGGCGAAGGTGAGTTCCCGCGCCTCGAAATAGGAGGTGGCCGAAAGCCCCGGCTCGATCCCCTTCATCATCGGCGTGCCGAACAGCCCGTTGAGCTTCAGCGCGATCTCGCCGAGACCGACCTTCCTGTCGGTGCCCGCGACCTTCACGAAGCCTTCTTCGAGCACCATGTCGGCTTCGGCCGCTTCGAGCAGCATCGCCCCGACCTTGATCGCCTTGCCGCGGACCTCGATCGCGGCCATGTGGACGGAGGATCCGCCCAACACCGCGACGCGGCTCGCCACCGTGCCGATGCCGAGCGGGAAGGCGGCGGTGTCGGCCGCCTCCACCGT
This sequence comes from Hyphomicrobiales bacterium, assembly GCA_027483795.1. Taxonomy (GTDB): domain Bacteria; phylum Pseudomonadota; class Alphaproteobacteria; order Rhizobiales; family Beijerinckiaceae; genus JAIXZO01. Next base: position 9,523 of record JAIXTT010000018.1, on the reverse strand, counting down.
CACGTCTTCGAGACGGACGCCCAATTGATCCGCCGCGATCTGCGCGAACACGGTCTTGTGGCCCTGCCCCTGCGCGGCGGCGCCCGTCTGCAGATGCACCTTGCCGTCGGGCTGGATCTTGATCGTCGCGCCTTCGAAGGGCGCGAGGCCCGTGTCTTCGACATAGCTCGCGACGCCCATGCCGAGATAGCGGCCCTGCGCCCGCGCCGCGGCCTGCCGGGCGCGGAAGTCGCGGCCGTATTTCTCGAGCGCCATGTCGAGGCAGCCCGCATAATCGCCGCTGTCATAGGCGACGGGCGAGCCGTCGCGGGCCTTCATGCCCGTGGTGTAGGGCATCTGCTCCGGCTTCACGAAGCTGCGGCGGCGGACTTCCGCGGGGTCCATGCCGAGCTTCGTCGCCACGAGATCGGCGAGCCGTTCGAGCAGGAAGCAGGTGTTCGGCCGTGCCGCGCCGCGCACCGGCGTGTTCGGCACCATGTTCGTGAAGATCGAATGCATGGTCACGTCCACGCATTCGAGTGCATAGGGGCCGGGGAACGAGGCCATGCCCGTCGCCGCCAGCACGATGCCGTAGGGGATGTAGGCCCCGTTGTCGTGCAGGCAGACGCCCTTCACGCCGAGCATCCGGCCGTTCTCGTCGGCCGCGACCTCGAGATCCCAGATCTGGTCGCGCTGCTGGGTCGTGGCGACGAAATGCTCGCGCCGGTCCTCGATCCACTTCAACGGCTGCCGGAGATGCAGCGCGGCGAGCGCCAGGGCATATTCCTCGGCATAGACGACGGCCTTCGGGCCGAAGCCGCCGCCGACGTCCGGAGCCGCCACGCGGATCGCGCTCTCCTCCATGCCCATGTATTGGGCGAGGTAGCGGCGCACCATGTAGGGCACCTGCGTCGAGCTCCACATTTCGAAACGGTCGCCCATGGGATCGGGCCGCACCACGATGCCGCGGCATTCCATGGAATGGCAGCCGCCGCGATGGATCTCGATGCGCTCCTTGAACACGTGCGGAGCCTTGCCGAAGACGCCCGCGACGTCGCCGAAGCCGCCCTTGAGCGTCGCGATCAGATTGTCGGGCGAACCCTCATGCGCGACCGGCGCGCCCGGATCGAGCGCATGGGCGAGGTCGACGGAAGCGGGCAGAGGCTCGTAATCGACCATGACCATGGCCGCCGCATCCTCCGCGAGAGCGCGGCTCTCCGCCACGACCATCGCCACCGTGTCGCCGACCGCGTGAACGGAGCGGAAGGCGAGCGGATACTGCGTCTTCACCTGCTTGATGATCGGCGCCGGGACCGGGAGGATCATCGGGGCGTCGGCCTTGCCCTCGAGGTCGGCGGCCGTGATCACGGCATGCACGCCGGGCATCGAACGCGCGAATTCCGCATCGATCCCCTCGATGCGCGCATGCGCATGCGGGCTGCGGACGAAGGCGACGTGCAGCATGCCGGGAATGGCGATGTCGTCGACATAGGCGCCGCGACCGGTGATCAGCTTGGGGTCTTCGAGCCGGCGGACCGAGGCTCCGAAATAACGCGCACCCATCTTACAATCCTCCCCGAGCGGCCTGACGCATGGTCGCGGCGGCCGACAGCGCCGCGTCGACGATGGTCTCGTAACCCGTGCAGCGGCAGATATTGCCCGAAATCGCCTCGCGGATGCCCGCCTCGTCGATCTCCGGATTCTCTTCCAGCACGGCGGCGAGGGTGGTGAGCATCCCCGGCGTGCAGAAGCCGCATTGCAGCCCGTGCTTCTCGTGGAAGGCGTCCTGGATCGGATGCAGCGTCCCGTCGGGCTCCGCGAGTCCTTCGACCGTGCGGATGTTCAACCCGTCGGCCTGCACCGCCAGCATCAGGCAGGACCGTGCGGGCACCCCGTCGATGATGATCGTGCAGGCGCCGCAGACGCCGTGCTCGCAGGCGAGATGCGTTCCCGTGAGGCGCAGATCCTCGCGCAGGAAATCGCCCAGATGCTTGCGCACCGAGACCGCGCGCTCGACCGTCTTGCCGTTCACCACGAGGCGGATGCGCCTCGTCTCTTCGATCCCGTCCATCGGTCTCGTCCTCCCGTGGGTCCCGCGGGACCCGAAATCTTCTTTTGCGCCGTGCCGGCGGTGAGCCCCCTTCTCCCCTTGCGGGAGAAGGTGTCGCCGCAGGCGACGGATGAGGGGTCCTGCGATCTTCGCAGGGGTCCTTATCCCTTCGCCCGTTCCGCCGCCTTGGTCAGCGCGCGCTTCACCATCGCCACCGCGAGGCGGCGGCGATAGTCGCCCGAGATCTGCGCGTCGCTCATGCAGTCGATGCCGCGCGCGATCTCCGCCGCGGCGGCGAGCGTCGCGGCGTCGGCGGGCTTGCCGACCAGCATCGCCTCGGCTTCGGACAGGCGCACGGGCCTCACGTCGACGCCCGCGATCGAGAGCGCCGCGCGGGTGATCGTCCCCGAGGCGTCGGTCGCGAGCAGCGCTCCCGTGCAGACGATGGCGTAATCGCCGTGGCGACGCGCGAATTCCTCGAAACCGTAGCCGTATCTGCCGTCCCAGGTGTGCAGCGTGACCGCGACGAGCGCCTCGTCGGGTTCGAGCGCGGGCGTCATGTAGCCCAGCACCCAGTCATGGATCGACACGTCCCGGTCGCCGCGCGGACCCGCCACATGCAGCGTCGCGTCGTAGAGCGCGGCGGTGCAGGGCTGTTCCGAGGAGGGGTCGAGATGGCACAGACTGCCGCCGAAAGTGCCCCGGCTGCGCGTCTGCACATGGCCGACCCAATGGAGCGCTTCGGCGAGGATCGGCGCATGCGCCGCGACGAGCGGATCGCGTTCCAGCGTCCGTTGGCGCGTCATCGCCCCGATGCGCAGCCCGCCTTCCACCTTGCGGACGTCGTCGAGCCCCGCCACGCGGTTGATGTCGATGACGTGGTCCGGCATCGCGTAGCGCATGTTGAGCATGGGCATCAGCGATTGCCCGCCCGCGAGGATCCGGACGTTCTCGAGCGAGGCGAGAAGCCCCTTGAGCTCGTCGACCGAACGCGGGTCGTGATAGGCGAAGGGAGGAGCCTTCATCGGTTCACTCTTTCGGTTCGTCCTTGCCGCCGCCGCGGCTGAACTTGGATTTGATCGCGCCGCCGAGAAGCTTCATGGCGGACAGTTCACGGTTGGGAGCGCCGCCTTCCGCGGCTTCGCCGGAAATCTCGGCCCGCAGATTGGCCGCGAATTGGTCGACGATCTGCGCCGCGATGTCCTTCACGAGACCCGTCGCACGGCCGTATTGCGCCACCGCGCCCACGAGCTGCACGTCCGTCGCCACGTCGACCCGCGTGCCGTCCCCGTCCGGGTGCAGCTTGAAGTCGGCGGTCGCCGAAGCGCTGCCGCGGCCCTTGCGGTCCATGCCCTTGGCGACCACGCGGGCGGAGCGGTTCGCCTCGTCGATGTCGGTGATCTTCGCCTCGCCCGCGAAGGTGAGCTGCACGGGCCCGACCTTCACGGTCGCCTCGCCCTTGTAGCGGCCCTCGCCGAGATCCTCGGTGAGCGCCGCGCCCGGCACGCAGGGCGCGATGCGCGGCACGTCCAGAAGCAGGGGCCAAGCGACGTCGGGCGGGACGGGAACGGTGAAGCTGACGTCGATCTTCATGCCGGGACTCGCATGGGGTGAGGGATCATGGCACGACCGGCGCGGCGGAGAGAGCCTTCATGACCCGTTTTTCCGCACGCTCGATATGTTTGGCGATGAGCTTGCCCGCCGTCCGGCCGTCGCGGGCCTGAACGGCGTCGATGATCGCGCAATGCTCGGCGACCAGCGCGTCATGGTTCCGGTCGGCCGCGTCGCTCAGACCCGTGATCACGAGGCGGTCGAATTGCGCCGTCAATTCCTTGGCGACCCCGCGCATCCGCTTGTTCGGGCAGAGGCCCAGCAGCGTGAGGTGGAATTCGCGGTTGTAGGTGACGAAATCGCTCCAGGCCCCGTATGACCGGAACCGGTCGAGCGCCGCCAGCGCCACGTCGGACGCATTCTCGGCGGCCGACTGGACGCATACGGGCTCCAGCAGCGCGCGAAAGGCGAAGAGTTCCGCAGCATCCGCGATCGAAACCGGAGCGACGCGGTAGCCCTTGCGCGGCTCGACGATCACCAGCCGCTCGGCGGCGAGGCGTGACAGCGCGTCACGGATCGGCGACTTGCTCACCCCGAAACGATCGGCCAGCATGCCTTCGAACAGCGCCGCCCCCGGCGGGCAGGCACAGGAGAGAATGTCGCGCTTGAGCGCGGCATAGATCTCCTCTCTTCGCAGAGTGTGCTCGACCGACAGACTCACAGAAATATCTCCTATCGCAAATCGATACCGCTCGCCTTCGCCTCGGGCAAGCGCAATACCGTGCGCATCGCGAAGGAAATTCGGTTTTACAAGGAAGTCCTCGGCGAGCGAAGACGACGCATTGACCCGTTTCTCGAGTGACAGATATCTTAAGCGACAAGTCCGTGCGTCGCGCGGGTCAAAAAAAGATCAGAAGGAGGCAAACGATGCAGCGTGTTCTCAAATCCGGCGCGACCGTGACGGGCGTCCGGCAGGGACGGGGACCGGAGCTTCTGGTGCTCCATTCGCTGCTGACGGATGCCGGCGCCTTCGACGCCGTCCTTCCCGAATTGGCGAAGGATTATGCGGTGACGATCCTGAACCTTCCGGGGTTCCGCGGCTCGACGCCGATCGCCGCCTCGCTGGACGCCTATGTGGATTGGATCGACGAGGCCGCGACCGCCTTCGGCATGGAGGCGCCCGCCACGGTCCTCGGCAACGGTTTCGGCGGCACGCTCGCCGTGGCCTTCACGCTCGGCCGGCCCGAGCGCGTGACCCGTCTCATCGTCTGCGACGCGGCCGCGGGCTTCCCCGAACAGGGCAAGCAGGCCTTCCGCGTCATGCAGGAGAAGGTGGCCGCCGGCGGTCTCGGCTCGGTGGCCGAAATCGCGGCGAACCGCGTCTTCCATGCCGAATACATCGCCGCCAATCCCGGCGTGATCGAAGAGCGCCGCAAGGCGCTGATGGCGATCCATCCGGATGCGTTCCAGGCCGCCTGCACCATGCTGATCGGCTGCGACCTCGTCGGGAAGCTTGCCTCGATCAAGGCCGAAACGCTCGTGATCTGCGGCGAGCTCGATCAGGCGACCCCGCCCGCGCTGGGCCGTGTCATCGCCCAGAACGTGCCGGGCGGCCGCTATATCGAACTGCCGAAGATCGGCCACTGCCCGCCGCTCGAAGCTCCCGCGGCGTTCCTCGCGGCCTTCCGCTCGTAACGCGCCCGAGCCGCCCGCCGACGAGGCACCCCCTTCTCCCTTTGCGGGAGAAGGGTTCGACCCGCGACGAGAAGGAAAAGCCATGGAAACGTCCCGTCCCGTGCCGAAGACCGGCATGTTCCCGATCGCACCGACGCCCTTCCGCGAGAACGGCGATCTCGACCTCGACGGCATGCGGCGCGTGCTCGACTGCATGGTCGACCAAGGCGTCGACGCGATCTGCATCCTCGCGAACTATTCCGAGCAGTTCCTTCTGTCCGACGAGGAGCGCGACGTCCTTCTGCGCCTCTCGATGGAGCATGTGGCGGGGCGCGTCCCCGTCATCGTGACCTGCAGCCATTTCTCCACGCGCATCGCCGTGCAGCGCTCCGTGGCGGCGCGCGACGCCGGCGCGGCCATGCTGATGCTGATGCCGCCCTATCACGGCGCGACGCTTCGGGCGGACGAGAAGGGCATCCGCGAACAGTTCTCGCGCATCGCCGATGCGACCGGTCTGCCGATCATGGTGCAGGATGCGCCGCTGTCGGGCGTGAGCCTCTCCGTGCCCTTCCTCGTGAGCCTCGCCAAGGAACTGCCGCTCGTGCGCTCCTTCAAGATCGAGGTGGCGGGCACCGCGGGCAAGCTGCGCTCGCTGATCGAGCAGGGCGGTCCGGTCATCGAAGGCCCGTTCGACGGCGAGGAGTCGATCACGCTGATGGCCGATCTCGACGCCGGCGCCACCGCGACCATGGCGAGCGCGCTCCTGCCCGACCTCATCCGCCCGGTGGTCATGGACCATCTCGCGGGCCGTCGGGCCGAGGCCGCGCGGCGCTATGCCGAAATCCTGCCCCTGATCAATTACGAGAACCGTCAATGCGGCCTCCGCGCGACGAAGACCGTGATGATGGAAGGCGGCGTGATCAAGTCCGATGCGGTCCGCCACCCGCTCGAACCGCTCCACCCCGCGACGAAGGCCGGGCTTCTCGAACTCGCCCGCGCGGCGAACCCGATCGCGCTGCGCTGGGGTCGCTGACCGTCGCCGCTCCGGTCACGGCGCGGCTCGGTCGGCGCCGATGATCCCGCGCCAGCCGCCGCGGCGGATTTCCGGCCGTCCGCGCGGGACGAACATCTTGGAGCCGCTCGGCGTCTTCACGAGGCGGAGCGTGCGGGTGTGGAAGGATTCGAGCCCCGCCCGATGGGCGATCGACAACACCGTCGCGCCCCGCAACTCCTCGTCGAAGAGCCGCAGCATCGCGGCCTGATTGGCGTCGTCGAGGGCGGAGGTCGCCTCGTCCATGAAGATCCAGCGGGGCTTGTGGAGAACGAGCCGCGCGAAGGCGACGCGCTGCTGCTGGCCGAGCGAAAGGCTCTTGTCCCAGCGCTCGTCCCGGTCGAGCGCGGGCAGAAGTTCTTCGAGACCCACGCGCCGCAGCGCCGCCTCGATCGCCTCGCAGGGGAAGGCGTCGGGCGCGGCCGGATAGGCGAGGGCGGCGCGCAGCGTGCCGAGCGGCAGATAGGGCCGCTGCGGCATGAACATCCGCTCGGCGGCGGGCGGCACGCGGACCCGCCCCGAACCCCAAGGCCAGAGCCCCGCCATCACGCGGAAGATGGTGCTCTTTCCCGAACCCGATTCGCCCTCGAGCAGCACCCGCTCGCCATGGGCGATCTCCGCCGTCGCCTCGTCGACCACGATGCTGCCGTCGATGAGCGAGATCGAGACGTCTTCGAAGGAGAGCAGTCCGTCGGGATGCGGTTCCAAGACGATGCGGTCGGCCGAGGCGTCCTCGTCGACGGCGGCGAGCGCATCGCTGAACATCGCCGCGCGGTGCATCGCGGAGCGCCAATCCGCGATCTTCGGGAAATTGTCGACGAACCAGCGCAGCGACGTCTGCACCTGATGGAAGGCGCCGACCACCATCATCAATTCGCCGAAGGTCAATTCGCCCATGAAGAAGCCGGGCGAGGCGGCGATGATCGGGACCACCATCGCGATCCAGCCGTAGCCCGAGGTGATCCAGGTGAGGCGGGACAAGGCGAGCGAAACCCGGCGGCCCGCCCCGAGAACCGCGTCCAGAGCGGCGTCGAGGCTGCGGCGCTCGTCCTTCTCGCCGCCGTAGAGCGCGACGCCCTCGGCGTTCTCGTTCACGCGGACCAAGGCGAAGCGCAGTTCCGCTTCGCGCGCATAGCGCCGGGTGTTGAGTTCGATCAGCCTTTTTCCCACGATCCAGGTCAGGCAGGAGCCGACGCCCGCATAGCCGATCGCGATCCACACCATATAGCCCGGCACCACGAGCGCGACGCCCGCGACGTCGAAGCGGAGGTCCGGCGAGAGACCCCATAGAACCGCGATGAAGGTGACGAGCAGCATGGCCGCTTGAAGCATGCCGACGCTCAGCTCCGTGGTCAGGTCCGAACACAGCCGCGCGTCCTCCTGCATGCGCTGGTCGGGGGCCGCTCCCTGCGGGCCCATGAAGGGCAGGCGATAGGCACGTCCCGGCTCGAACCAACGGTCGAGCAGGGAACGGCTCAGCGCGCCGCGCAGCCGGATCTTGAACAGTTCCTGCAGCCGGGTCTGCGCGACCACGGCCGCGAGCAGCACGGCCACGATCACGAAGAACATGCCGAACAGCGGCAGGAAACGCCCGAAATCGCGGGCCTCGATCGAGTCGAAGAAGGCCCCGTTCCACCTGTTGAGTTGGACCTGCCCGATCATGTTGACGACGAGCGCCGCGACGATCCCGGTCGCGAGCAGCGCAAGCGGACGACGGTCCTCGCCGCTCAGCACGTCGGCGAGAAGCGTCTTTCCGTCATGCAGGAGCGACGCCTCGTGCGGCGCATCCGCGCCTCCGTTCGTTCCGGCCTCCGGCCCGCCCGCGCCGGCGGAGGCCTCCTCCGGCCCGGTCTTCGCGATCCTGGTTCGGTCGTCCACGCGTCCGGTTCCTCGTCCCTTCACCGACAACGCGGCAGGATCGTCCCGGTTTGCACCCCCCGTGCAGACGCCCTCCTCCGGTCGGAGAGGGGGGCGATACCCCTGCGACAAGCGGGCGCAGGCGGCGTCTCCTCCGGCTTGACATCGATCAAGGCTCCGACCCGCGCCCCGAAGCAGAGTCCGCGCAGGACCCGGCCCCATCGCGGGCGAGTCCTTCGGCGGCGGTCGAGCCCGCGTGCTCCGCGCCGAAGACGAGACGAGCAATCGGGGGGAAAGCCGACATGGCCCACGCCGTCCGCGCCGAAAAGGCGCTCACCTTCGGAGAAGGGGGCACGGCCCTCGCCATGCTCGCCTTGGCGACGCTGTCCATCATCGTGACGGCGAACGCTTGGGAGGCGGCCTACGCCTTCCACGCCTTCCTCTTCTTCGTCGGCGGCGTGGCGACGATCTTCGCGATCTTCGCCCGCTATTTCGCCCGCCCGGCGGAGCCGGCGCCCGAGATGATCGACGGTCGGCCCAACTACAATATGGGCCCCGTGAAATTCGCGACCGTCGCCGCCATGGTCTGGGGCATCGCGGGTTTCCTCGTCGGCGTGGTCATCGCCTTCCAGCTCGCCTATCCGGTGCTCAATTTCGACACGGCCTGGCTGAATTTCGGCCGCATGCGGCCGCTGCACACGTCGGCGGTCATCTTCGCCTTCGGCGGCAACGTCCTTCTGGCCTCGTCCTTCTACGTCGTGCAGCGCACCAGCCACGCGCGGCTCGCGGGCGATCTCGCCCCGTGGTTCGTGGTCCTCGGCTACAACTTCTTCATCGTGATCGCGGGCACGGGCTATCTGCTCGGCATCACGCAGTCGAAGGAATATGCCGAACCCGAATGGTACGCCGATCTGTGGCTGACCGTGGTCTGGGTCGCCTATCTGCTCGTCTTCCTGCTCACGCTGAAGAAGCGCAGCGAGCCGCACATCTACGTGGCGAACTGGTTCTATCTCGCCTTCATCGTGACCGTCGCGATGCTGCACATCGGCAACAATGCCGCGATCCCGGTCTCGCTCTTCTCGTCGAAGTCCTACATCGTCTGGTCCGGCGTGCAGGACGCGATGGTGCAGTGGTGGTACGGCCACAACGCCGTCGGCTTCTTCCTCACGGCGGGCTTCCTCGCCATCATGTATTACTTCGTGCCGAAGCGCGCCGATCGCCCGGTCTATTCCGACCGGCTGTCGATCGTGCACTTCTGGGCCCTGATCTTCCTCTACATCTGGGCCGGCCCGCATCACCTCCACTATACGGCGCTGCCCGACTGGGCGCAGACGCTGGGCATGGTCTTCTCGATCATCCTG
>JAIXTT010000046.1 GCA_027483795.1 Hyphomicrobiales bacterium | reverse complement strand
CATGTTCTCGCGATAGGTCTGCCAGTGGCCCGAGGTCTCCCACAGGGCGCGGTCCAGCACCTGCGGCGTGTTCACCTCGATATAGCCCGCCTCCTGCTGACGGCGGCGCATATAGCCGATCAGGGTCTGGAACAGCGGCCAGCCCTTCGGATGCCAGAACACCGTGCCCGGCCCCTCCTCCTGGAAATGGAAGAGATCCATTTCGCGACCCAACCGGCGGTGGTCGCGCTTCTCGGCCTCTTCGAGCCGATGCAGATACGCCTCGAGATCCTCCTTCTTTGCGAAGGCGGTGGCGTAGATGCGGGTCAGCATCGGATTGTTCGAATCGCCGCGCCAATAGGCGCCCGCGACCTTCATCAGCTTGAAGGCGTCGCCGATCTTGCCCGTCGAGGTCATGTGCGGGCCGCGGCAGAGGTCGAACCAGTCGCCCTGCCGATAGATGTTGATGTTCTGCCCGTCCGGGATCGCGTCGACGAGCTCGACCTTGAAGGCCTCGCCCTTCTCCGCGAACACGCGCTTGGCTTCGTCGCGGGTCCAGACCTCCTTGGTGAAGGGCTTGTCCTTCGCGATGATCTTCCGCATCTCGGCCTCGATCGCCGCGAAATCCTCGGGCGTGAAGGGCTCGTTGCGGAAGAAGTCGTAATAGAAACCGTTCTCGATGACGGGGCCGATCGTCACCTGAGTGCCGGGCCAGAGATTCTGCACCGCTTCGGCGAGGACATGCGCGCAGTCGTGCCGGATGAGTTCCAGAGCACGCGGATCGTCGCGGCCGACGAATTCGATCTTGGCATTCGTCTCGATCGGGTCGGCGAGATCCTTCAGAACGCCGTCCAGCGCCATGGCGACCGTGCGCTTGGCGAGCGAAGGGGAGATGCCCTTCGCGATGTCGAGGCCGGTGATGCCGGGGGCGAATTCACGGACGGCGCCGTCGGGGAAGGTGACATGGATCATCGAGGCCTCCTGAAGCTCACTCCTGCCAACCACGCAGGTAAGCTCGGCCGGGGCTTTCAGGGTTGGCGAGGCGCGGCGGAGCCCGGTTCCACGGCGTCGCAGACGAAGGTCGGGCCGGGATTCGTCGACCGCCACAGCCCGTAACGCCACGGTCTAGACCACGAGGCCCCCTCGGGCAAGGTTTCGGGCACGAAGTCGAGACCGTCCGTGCCGCCCGGGCGGCAGCGACAGATTCGGGCGAATCCCATCCACCCGCCCGCCCAGAGTCCGTGTCTATCGATCGCGTCCGAGGTGAATTCCGAACAACTCGGAAGATGTCGGCACCAACGCCCCGCTATCGCGGAAAACGTGTAGGCGTATGCCCGGATCAAGACCTTGGCAACCAAAGCGGGCAATCGAGTCGATCTCGGCGTCGTTAAGGGTTGCTTCACCTTTTCGTCTCGCCTACACCTTCCGACCATGAAGCTCAGGCACGACTGCTACGGCACCCTGACCGTCCGGACGACCTGCATGCTCGCCGCTCTGTTCGCGGCGGCTCCGGTCTCCGCCGCCTCGCTGACCGAGACGGCACCGGGCTGGATCGCGACGGTCCGCGGAGCCGCGGTGAGCGCTCCCGCATTCCCCGGATCGAACTCCTACAGCTTCGTGTCTCTTCCGTCGATGAATCTTCGGCAGGGAAGCGCGCGGACGGCGCATGACGATTCGAAAGGTCTCTGGGGCCCCGGGTCCCGCGGCGATATCGGCGTGCTGTCGGGGTCCGGCGGCATGAGCATGCCCGCCTCGCCCTTCGATACGACGCGCCCGGCCCTCAACCCCGGCGTCTTCGCGGAATTCTGGGCCGATCCGGGCCGCGTCCGGCTGCGCGCGGAAGCGCGCTTCGACACCACGGGCCAATCCGCCCCGACGGCTGCGCTGGGTGCGGACTATGTTCAGCGCGTCGGCCCGAACGCCGTCGTGTCCGGTGGCCCGCGCCTCAACTTCGCGGGTCAGGACTATGTTCAGACCGCCTACGGCGTCACGCCTCTGGCCTTGGGCGGCGACGTGCTCGCCGGCGCTTACCGGGCCGAGACGGGCGTCCGCTCCGTCGGCGCGGCGGCGGCCCTCAACGTCGACCTGTCGCCCGGCCTCTCCACCACGGTCTATGCCAATTACGACCGCATGGTCGGCCAACCCGCAGACGAGCGGGTCCAACGCGGGCCGTCGATGTCGCCGAACCGATTCAGTTTCGGCGCGCAGATGAACTACACCTTCGGGACGGGCCGCTGAGTCAGGCGGCGTCCGCCCCCGCCTCGATCCGCGTCACGGCGTCGACGACCGCGTCGAACGGCAACAGCGTCGAGGCATGGCGCGCCTTGTAGTCGCGCACGGGCTCCAGCACCGCGCAATCGGCCCAACGCCCGCCCGGCGGCGGCCCGTTCTCCTTCAGCATGCGACGCACCGCGTCACGGACCTCCCGAAGCTCCGCCGGGGTGGAACCGACCACGTTCCTCGCCATGATCGAAGACGACGCCTGCCCGAGCGCGCAGGCCTTCACCTCCTGCGCGAAGTCGGAGACCCTGCCGTCCTTCATCGACACGTCCACGGTGACGGTCGAGCCGCAGAGCTTGGAATGCGCCACGGCCGTGGCGTCGGGTCCGGCCAGTCGGCCGATCCGGGGAATGTCGCCCGCCAATTCGAGAATGCGCTTGTTGTAGATGTCGTCGAGCATGACCACCTCGCCCGCGAATATATAGAACCGCTTGGCGGCCGATGCGAGCCCGCACGAATTCTTCCTCGAAGCTCGCAAAGATTGTGGTCCGATCGCCGCTTCGTATCGTAAACCGTACGCAATCAGCGGGAGGCGCCACATGGATGCCGTGGTTAAGCCCTTGTCCGCGCTCTCGGCGGTGCCGAAAGCCGACAAGACGTTCGTTCGTCCGAGCCGCGAAGAGGCCGAAGAAGCCGTTCGTACGCTCATTCGTTGGGCCGGGGACGATCCTCGGCGGGAAGGCCTGCTCGACACGCCCAAACGCGTGACGAAAGCCTTCGGCGAATTCTTCGGCGGCTATGCCGAGGATTCGGCGGAGGTGCTGAGCAAGGTCTTCGAGGAGGTCGAGGGCTATGACGACATGGTCCTCGTGCGCGAGATCCCGTTCAGCTCGCATTGCGAGCACCACATGGTCCCCTTCGTCGGCCATGCGCATATCGCCTATTACCCGTCGGAAGGCGTGGTGGGCTTGTCCAAGCTCGCCCGCCTCGTCGACGTCTTCGCCCGGCGTCTTCAGACGCAGGAGACGATGACGGCGCAGATCGTCGACGCCATGGACGAACATCTCCGTCCCCGCGGCGTCGCCGTCCTGATCGAGGCGGAGCATATGTGCATGTCGATGCGCGGCGTGAAGAAGACGGGTTCGTCCACGATCACGACCCGTTTTTCCGGCATCTTCCGCGACGATCCGTCCGAACAGGTGCGCTTCATGTCGATGGTGCGCGGCTTCGAGCGTCGCTGAACGCTTCCTTCGAGGCGTTCCGAGGATTATGGAGGGCCCGTTCCGATCCGGAACGGGCCTTTTCCGTTCCACCCCCCTGCCCTCGCCCGGGATCAGCGCCATGTGCGACGCCTGCATCGCCCAAGCTTCCTCGAAGCCCACCCCGAAGGACGTGGAGGAAGGCACGCTGCCGCTCGTGAAATTCGACGCGAACGGCCTGATCACCGCCGTCGCCGTCGACGACGAGACGGGCGAGGTGCTGATGGTCGCGCACATGAACGAGGAATCCCTCGTCCGCACGATCGAGACCGGCGACGTCTGGTACTGGTCGCGCTCGCGCAAGGCGCTTTGGCGCAAAGGCGAAACGTCGGGTCAGCTGCAGACGCTCGTCGAGATGCGGATCGACTGCGATCAGGACGCCGTGGTGATGCGCGTCCGCGTCGGCGGCGACGGCGGCTGCTGCCATACCGGGCGGAAGAGCTGTTTCTATCGCCGCGTGGAGAAGACCGAGGACGGCTTCCACCTCGTGCATGTGGAGGGGTGAGGCAAGCGGCCCGCCATCGCAAGCCGATGGCAGGCCCCGAGACCGCGCCGGCCGGGATTTGCACCCTTCTCCCCTTGGACCGACATCGAGGAGAAGACGGCGGCTCTCACGCCGTCGCGATGTATTCCCGCATCGCTTCGGTCTCTCTCTCGATCTCCGCGAGCCGGTGCTTCACCACGTCGCCGATCGAGACGATGCCCTCGAGCCGCCCGCCGACCACCACGGGAAGGTGGCGGAAACGGCCCTGCGTCATCTCCTCCATCAGGTCCGTGACGGGCGTATCGGGGCTGCAGGTGATGACCTTCGCGGTCATGTGAGCGGAGGCGGGAGCGTCCAGAGCTTCGGGACCTTTCGCCACGGCGCGGACGATGTCGCGCTCCGACAGGATCCCGACGACTTCTCCCGTCGCACCGGCGACGACGACCGCACCGATCCTTCGTTCGGCGAGAAGCCTTGCGGCCTCCCCCAAGGTGCGATGGGGCGGAATGGTGACGACGTCTCCGCCCTTCTGGGCGAGGATATGACGAACGGTCATGCGCAAGCCTCCGCTGCTTCGTTTCCCCTCATTCACTCACGCGACTTCCGGGACGCGGCAGGCCGACGCCGAACGCGTCCTCCGCACGAAGTCTGCGCCCGAAGCTTCAGAACTGCAATGCGGGGAAGCGGCGGGGCGGGTCGAAGAAGCGAAACAGCAGAAGACCGCCGAGGAAGCCGCCGAGATGCGCCTCCCACGCGATCTCGCCGGAAGCCCCGAGCGGAGCGCCCGAGAGCCCGACGAGAACGTTGATCACGACCCATGTCGCCAGAAAGCCGAGCACGCGCCGGTCGCCCAAGGCTTGACCGAGCCCGAGCGCGGGGCCGCGATAGGCCTGCGCCACGCCGCCGAAACGGTCCAGCGGTGCGCCGGGCTGGAACATGAACAGCGCGGACGCCGCCATGCAGCCCGAGATCGCGCCGGAGGCGCCGATCAGGGGGATCGGATCGCTCCAGCGCGCCGCGAAATGGGCCAGCGCTCCGGCCACGGCGGTCGCCGCGAAGAAGCCGAGGAACCGGACCGCCCCGAAGCGCCGCGCAAGCGCGCTGCCGAAGGCGGCGAGCCACACGGCATTGATGCCGAGATGCAGAGCGCCGCCGTGCAGGAAGGCGTGGGTGACGAAGCTCCATGCCGCCGTTCCTCCCTCCTCTTCGAGCAGATAGCGTCCCAGCGCCGCCTTCGCGGCGGCGAGCGAGTTCCGGGGAGCGTCGCCCGCTGCGGCGTCGAGCGCGGGGAGAGGATCCCATCCCAGCGCATCGGCGAAGCGGAAAGGAATGAAGGCGAAGGACAGGAGGAATTCGAAATCCGTGTCCGGCGAGAGCAGCCTTCGCCCCAGATCGATCGCAAGCATCGACAGGATCAGAGCCGTGACGACGCGCGGCAGGTTCAGGATCGGCTCGCGAAAGGACACGGCGACTCCGTTCGGTTTCCCGGATCATGCATCGACGACGCCGGGAAAGCATCATTCGGGGCGGTGCGGACCTCCGCGGAGCGCGGACCGCTCACCCCGAAAACTTGTTCGACTTCGGGAAGCCCTTGGGGGGCAGGCGGCCCGCCTCCGCGCGATTGCCGATCCATTCGCGCAGATCGTCCTGCGCCACGGTCCAGGTCCGGCCGGACGTGTCCTGCCAGGTGAGACCTTCCGCCATCGCGAACACCTTGGCGTCCGAAAGACCGCCGTCCTTGTAGCGTTGCAGCCTGACGCCCTTGCCGCGAGACATTTCCGGGATCTGACCGAGCGGGAAGACGATGAGCTTCCGGTTGTCGCCGATCACGGCGACGCCGTCTCCGTCAGCCGGGACGACGAGCTTCGCTTTGTCCTCGTCGTCGAGATTGAGGACCTGACGGCCCTTCCGGGTGCCTGCGGGGATGTCGTCCGCCGCCGCCACGAAACCGCGCCCCGAAGCCGCCGCGAAAAGAAGCTTGGTTCCCGGCCGATGGGCCCAGCAGGCGACGATGTCCGCGCCCTCGTCGAGATCGGCCATGAGCCGCACGGGATCCCCGAAGCCTCGTCCGCCCGGCAGTTTGGACGCGTCGAGCGTGAAGACCTTTCCGTCCGTCGTCATCACGAGGATCTTCGCCGTCGTTTCGGTGAAGAAGCTGATCGCGCGGGCGTCGTCTCCCTTGAACTGGAGGGACGAGAGATCCTGAACATGCCCCTTGAGCGCTCGGATCCACCCCTTCTCCGAGACGACGACCGTGAGCGGTTCGCGCTCCACCATGGCTTCGGTGAGATCGATGTCGCCGGAGATCGGCGCGTCGCCGAAATCGGAGCGACGGCGGCCGAGCGGCGTGTCCTTGGAGAAGGTCTTCTTCACCTCCCGAATCTGCCAGGAGACGGTCTTCCACTGCTGCTCTTCCGAGCCGAGCAGCCCCTCGATGCCGTTCTTCTCGTCCAGAAGGTCGGCGAGTTCCTTCTTGAGTTCCATCTCCTCGAGCTTGCGCAGCGAGCGCAGGCGCGTGTTGAGGATGGCTTCCGCCTGAACGTCCGTGAGCTGGAAGAAACGGATGAGCTCAGCCTTGGGCTCGTCCTCCTCGCGGATGATCTTGATGACGCGGTCGAGGTCCAGATAGACGATCAGAAGTCCGCGCAGGATTTCCAGCCGCTTCTCGATCTTGTCGAGGCGGAAGCGCGAGCGGCGGAGCAGCACCTCGCGCCGATGGGAGAGCCATTCGCGCAGCACATCGGCGAGGCCGAGCACCTTCGGCACCAAGCCGCCGGTGAGCACGTTCATGTTCATCGGAATGCGGCTCTCGAGCTCGGTGAGCCGGAAGAGCGATTCCATCAACAGTTCGGGGTCGACCGTGCGCGAGCGCGGTTCGAAGACGATGCGCACGTCCTCGGCGGACTCGTCGCGCACGTCGGCGAGGATCGGCAGCTTCTTGTCGTTGAGGAGTTCGGCGATCTTCTCGATCAGCCGGGCCTTCGGCACGAGATAGGGGATCTCGGTGACGACCGCGACCCAGCCGCCGCGCGGCAGCTCCTCCTTGTGCCAGCGCGCGCGGACGCGGAAGCCGCCGCGGCCGGTGCGGTAGGTCTCGAGGATCGAGTCGCGGCTCTCGACGATCACGCCGCCCGTCGGGAAGTCCGGTCCGGGGACGAAGGTCAGCAATTGCTCCGACGTCGCCTTCGGGTGCGAGACGAGATAGAGCGCCGCGTCGCAGAGCTCCGCAACATTGTGCGGCGGGATCGAGGTCGCCATGCCGACGGCGATGCCGGTCGAGCCGTTGGCGAGCAGGTTCGGGAAGGCGGCGGGGAGGACGACGGGCTCTTCTTCCGAGCCGTCATAGGTCTCGCGGAAATCGACCGCGTCCTCGTCGAGCCCTTCGAGAAGAAGGCGCGCGACCTCGGTCATGCGCGCTTCCGTGTAGCGCATGGCCGCAGCGTTGTCGCCGTCGATGTTCCCGAAATTGCCCTGCCCGTCGACCAGCGGATAGCGGACCGCGAAGTCCTGGGCGAGGCGCACCAGCGCGTCATAGACCGACT
Organism: Hyphomicrobiales bacterium; assembly: GCA_027483795.1. GTDB lineage: Bacteria > Pseudomonadota > Alphaproteobacteria > Rhizobiales > Beijerinckiaceae > JAIXZO01. Next base: position 8,988 of record JAIXTT010000046.1, on the reverse strand, counting down.
GGTCGCCGTGGGGGTGATATTTGCCGATCACGTCGCCGACGACGCGGGCGCATTTCTTGAAGGCCGAATTCGGATCGAGTTTCAGAAGCCGCATGGCGTGCAGAATGCGCCGATGCACGGGCTTCAGCCCGTCGCGCGCATCCGGCAGCGCGCGGTGCATGATCGTGGACAGCGCATAGGCGAGGTACCGCTCTTCGAGCGCCTCGCGCAGATTGACGCTTTCCACCCCGTCGCCCGACGGCGGTTCGACCCGTTCGCCCATACGGAGCACCCCTCGCGATACCGTGAACGGTTAGCGAACGCAGGGAGTCGAAGCAAGCGAGGCGGGCGGGTTGTCCCAAGGGGAGGAAGGAGGTAACTCGCTGAAACTTGTTTCAATCCTTCATTCGATGCAGATACTCGACTTCACTATCTGCGAGCACTTCGTCTGCATTTACAAGGCGAACCGCATATCTCGCAAGTATTGCAGCTTCTGTAGGCTGCGTTTCCAACCAATCTCTCGCCTCGTTGAAGAATTCTTGGTCGACATGGAGCCGCTTTATGATCGATGCAGCCGCTCTCTGCTCCTCATCAGAAAGAAAATGGCCAAACAGTATGCTATTACGATCTTCAATGTATTGAAGAATAACATCTATCTCTAACGGGTGCATATAGCCATCTGTCCTAGACAATCCGGCCATCAAAGGAATTGTATAAAACAGCGGCAAATTATCAAAAAGCTTCTGGCGTGACAAAAATCGCGGACCTATTTTGAAGTCTATCAAGAGCTCTTCAGCAAAGAATTCCATTGGATTGTGAACTACGCCATCTAGATCGATAACGTTAGTGATGCGATCGAATTTGAATGCTCTGTACGCATCCCTTTCGTGGCACCAACAACAGATCGTAAGGTCTGTTTCTCTCTGGCGCACATCACGTATGCTAACACGCCTGCACGATCTCGCACCTCGGGAGTCAATGTACTCGATCATGAACGTCACGCCCCAAAGATCACTCGCAATACTTTGACCCAATCGAGGTCTTTTAACTTTCGTATCTAGCTGTTCAATTGCGTCTTCATTTGGTATTTGTGGATTTTTATTTGCCGGATTTTTAGGCTTTTTAGTTCGCCCATACTCAAGATCCATAAAATATTTCATGTTTTAATCTCTCTTTGCCTACAACTAAATCATCGTTGACCATCCGAACCGTTGCAAGTTTCTTTTTTTAAAGCCCCGATATACGCCCCCCGCGCCTCCGAGGGAGCGATCCCCCGCGCGTCCGTCACGTGTCTTTCGAGAAAATGCCCCGTGAGCCGAAACCCCGCGACGACCTCCTCGGCCGTCGGCAGGACGCCCCGGCCTTCGTCGCGCAGAAAGGCGGGCAGAGGGAACAACCGATCCCGCCAAGGCTCGCCGGCCGCAGCCGAGACCGCGCGGCCGCTTTTCGGCGACACCCAGACGAGATCCGTCCGTGCACCCGTGGCCGCGCATTCGTCGAGATCGAGGCCGAAGCCGAGTTCGGAGAGGATCGCGAGTTCGAACCGCACCACCAGCGGCGCGGCGATCCGGACGTCCCCGAGCGCGTCGAGCACGACGCCCAGCGTTTCATGCAGGGCCGGATGCGGATCGCGCTCGGGCAGAAGCCGCACGAGCCAGGCGAGGTGCGAGAGGCCGTAGAGCGCCGCCGGATCGTCGATGAGGCGCGCGGCCCGCATCGCGGTCGCCTCGACGCGGTACTCGCCGAGATGCTCCTCGAGCCGCGCCCGCCAGACCGCCTCGACGGCGTTGCCGGGCTGCATCACGGGCCGGAGCTTCTGCGAACGCCCGCCGCGCACGAGACCGAGATGGCGGCCGTGTTCCTTGGTCAGGAGTTCGAGCACGACGTCCGTCTCACCGTGACGCCGGACCCCGATCACGATGCCCTCGTCACGCCATTCCACGACGGTCCGCCCTCACTCCTTCGGGAAGTCGAGACCCATCTCGCGGTAGCGCTCGGGGTCGTCGGACCAATTCTCGCGGACCTTCACGAAGAGGAACAGATGCACCTTGGCGCCCGCCGCCTCCGCGATGTCCTTGCGTGCGGCCTCGCCGATCGACTTGATCGTGCGGCCCTTCTCGCCGAGCACGATCATGCGCTGGTTCTCGCGTTCGACATAGATCGTCTGCTCGATCCGCGCCGAGCCGTCCTTCAGCGTCTTCCACTGTTCCGTCTCGACGGTGGAGCGGTAGGGAAGTTCGTCATGCAGGCGCTCGAACAGTTTTTCACGCGTGATCTCGGCGGCCAGCAGACGCAGCGGCGCGTCCGAGACCTCGTCCTCCGGGAAGAGCCAAGGGCCCAGCGGCATCATCGCGGCGAGCTTGCTCCGCAGCTTGTCGACGCCGTTGCCCGTCAGCGCGGAGACCATGAAGGTCTCCTCGAAGGCATGGGCCTCGTTCAGCGTCTTGGCGATGTCGAGAAGCTTCGAACGCTCGATCAGATCGACCTTGTTGAGGATCAGGAGCTTCTTCTTCCTGAGCTCCCCCAGCCGCCCGATGATCGCCTCGGTCTCCTCGTCGGGCCACTTCTTCACGTCCACGAGCAGCGCGACGAGATCGGCGTCGCCCGCGCCGCCCCAGGCGTTCGTCACCATCGCGCGCTCCAGACGGCGCTTGGGCGCGAAGATGCCGGGCGTGTCGACGAGCACGATCTGTGCCGCGCCTTCCATCGCGATGCCGCGCATCTGCGCGCGCGTCGTCTGCACCTTGCGCGAAACGATCGACACCTTGGCGCCGACGAGTTGATTGACGAGCGTGGACTTGCCCGCATTCGGTGCGCCGATCAGCGCGACATAGCCGCAGCGCTTCGGGCCTTCGTCATTCGGTGCGTCGGTCATGTCCCGTGTCCGGTCACGCCCTCGCGGGCAAGGAAGGCCTCCGCGGCCATACGTTCGGCGATCCGTTTGGAGGGCCCCTCGGCCTCCGACGGTTCGTAGCCCCGCACCAAGGCGGCGATGCGGAAGATCGGCGCGTGATCCGGCCCGGACCGCGCCTTCTCCTCATAGGTCGGCACGGGCAGGGCGCGGGCGAGCGCCCATTCCTGAAGCCGCGATTTCGGATCGCGTTCCTCGCGGCCGGGCTCCGACATCTTCGGCCCGAACGAGCGCAGAACCAGAGAGCGCGCCGTGTCGAACCCCGCGTCGAGATGCACGGCCGCGATCAAGGATTCGCAGACGTCGGCAAGGATCGGATCCTTGTTTCGCAGGCCGCTGCGCTTTTCGCCGGAACCGAGCCGGATGAAGGGCGCGACGCCCCATTCGGAGGCGACTTCGGCACAGGTCTCGCGACGGACCAGATGCGCGAGGCGGCGGGACAGATCCCCCTCCGCGGCGTCCGGGAAAGCCTCATGCAGCATTTCGGCGACGACGAGGCCGAGCACCCGATCGCCGAGGAATTCGAGACGCTGATAATGCGCGCCTTGCCCCGAATGCAGGCTCACATGGGTCAGGGCCTGCTCGAGCAGCGCGCGGTCGCGGAAGACATGGCCCAGCCTCGATTCGAGCGTCGCGAGCTCGTTCTTCTTCGTCATCCTCAACGGACCGTCGAGAAGATGCGGTCCCATCGGACGGCGGAGGGCCAGTGCCAGACCTGCAACGGGCTGTATCCCTCCTCGACGGAGAAGAAGATCACCTCGGCACGACCCACGAAGTTTTCGAGCGGCACATAGCCGACGCCCTGCGAGGACGTGTCACGGCTGTCGAGCGAATTGTCCCGATTGTCGCCGACCATGAAGTAATGGCCCGGCGGAACGACATAGACGTCGGTATTGCGGCCGAGCTTGTTGCCGAAGGTCTCGAATTCCTGAATCACGTAACTGACCCCGTTGGGCAGGGTCTCGCGAAAATAGGTGGCCCGATCGCGAAATCCCGCGCCCGCGGAGACCTCGAAGCTCTGCAGACGGTCCTTTCGGACGGGCGCGTCGTTGATGACCAGAATGCCGTTCGTGAACCTGATGCGGTCGCCGGGCAGGCCGATCACGCGCTTGATGTAGTCGGTCGAATTGTCCCGCGGCAGCTTGAACACCGCGATGTCGCCGCGCTTCGGCTCCGACGCCCAGACCCGCCCCTCGAAGGGAACGATGCTGAACGGAAAGGAGTGCCGCGAATAGCCGTAGGCATATTTGGACACGAAGAGATAATCGCCGATCAGCAGCGTCGGGATCAGCGAGCCCGACGGGATGTTGAAGGGCTGGAACAGGAAGGTGCGCACGACGAGCGCGATCAGGAGCGCCTGAACGACGACCTTCACGTTTTCGAGAAAGCCGTTCTCTTGGGCGTCGCTGTAGCCGCGGCTCATCGCTGGTCCTTCATGATGCCGGAGGAGTGCCGGCCGGGTCGGGTATAGAACTCCGGACGGGTCCGGGCAACGCGTCACGCGAGGGGCCGGGCCTCGATCACCACGACGGCGAGCGCGGTCGGCCATTCGTCGGTCAAGGTCAGGTGGATCACCGCATCATGGCCCGGGGGGGTGATGGCGTCGAGCCGCTCCTTGGCCCCGCCCGTCAGCGCCAAGGTCGGCGCGCCGGAGCGCATGTTGACCACGCCCATGTCGCGCATGAAGACGCCGCGATTGAAGCCCGTCCCCAAAGCCTTGGAGCAGGCCTCCTTCGCGGCGAAGCGCTTGGCATAGGTCGCGGCGCGCTGCTCGCGTCGGTCCGCCTTGGCGCGCTCGACGGGCGTGAAGACGCGGTCGAGAAAACGATCGCCGAACCGTTCGAGCGTCTTCTCGATCCGCCGCACGTCGCAGAGATCGGAGCCGATCCCGACGATCATGACGCGCGCGCGCGCCCGGCCGCGAGAGCGACCTTCATCAGACGCACGGATTCGGCGAAGCCGACGAAGATCGCTTCCCCGACGAGGAAATGGCCGATGTTGAATTCGACGATCTCCGGGATCCCGGCCAATGTCTCGCCCGTGGCGAAATCGATGCCGTGCCCGGCATGAACCTCGAGACCGAGAGCCGTGCCGATCCGAGCGGCGGAGCGGATGCGTTCGAACTCCGAGGCGGCCTTGGCCGCGTCGCCGTGCACGACGGCCTCGCAATAGGTGCCCGTATGCAGCTCCACGACCGGAGCCCCGAGCGCGACCGACGCCCTGAGCGCGGCTTCGTCCGGTTCGATGAACATCGAGACCCGGATCCCGGCCTCGCGGAGCCGGCCGACCGACGGCCGCAGCGTCTCGAACCCGCCGACGACGTCGAGCCCGCCCTCGGTCGTGCGCTCCTCGCGCTTCTCGGGCACCAGACAGGCCGCATGCGGCATGACGCCGAGCGCGATGCGGACCATTTCGTCCGTCGCCGCCATCTCGAAATTCAGCGGCTTGGAGATTTCGAGCTTCAACCGCGCCATGTCGTCGTCGCGGATGTGCCGGCGATCCTCGCGCAGATGCGCGGTGATGCCGTCGGCTCCCGCCTCGATCGCGAGCAGCGCGGCGCGGACCGGATCGGGCGCGGCGCCGCCGCGGGCGTTCCGGACGGTCGCGACGTGATCCACATTGATGCCGAGACGAGGTTGCGTCGCCATGGGGGTCAGACCTTCAGATTGCGGCTGCCGGGCTTCACGGGCGGGAGCGCGGCGAGTTCCGGGGGCAAGGCGTCGGGGCTGTAGGTGGGAATGTCGAGCGAAGCCAGCGCCACCAGAGGGACGCCGAGATCCGCCTTGCCGCCGGACCGGTCGATCAGGCAGGCGGCACCGACGATTTCACCGGGATGACCCGCGATGGCCGCGATGCATTCGCGGGAGGACAGGCCCGTCGTGACGATGTCTTCGACCACGAGCACGCGCTCGCCCTGCTCGATCGAAAATCCGCGACGAAGCTGGAAACGGCCCTCTTCGCGCTCGACGAAGATCGCGCGGCAGCCGAGCTGACGCGCCGTCTCGTAGCCCGGGACGATGCCGCCGACGGCCGGCGACGCGACGACGTCGATCCTGCCGAGACGCGCCGTGATCTTCTCCGCGAGCGCGCGGCAGAGCGTCTCCGTCCGCTTCGGATCCTGGAAGACGAACATCTTCTGAAGGAACACCGGGCTGCGCAGACCCGAGGACAGGATGAAGTGACCTTCGAGCAAGGCGCCCGCGGCGCGGAACTCTGCGAGAACGTCGTCGGAAGTCATCATCGGGAACCTCTCGGGCACTGTCCGCGGACGTTTCGACATGCGACGCCGAAGCTGCGGGGTCAACCCCGCAGGGCGCCGCATCAACCGTTGACGCGCTCCACGCGGCTGACGACCGGCTTCGTCTTCAACTGACCGATGATCGCGTTGAGGTGCTTCAGATCCCACACTTCGAGATCGATGACCATCTCGCGGAAATCCTGCGACCGCCCCGTGATCGAGATCGAGTCGATATTGCCGTCGTTTTCGCCGACCACGGCGGCGATCTGGGCCAGCGTGCCCGGCTCGTTGATCGCCGTCACCGCGATCTGGGCAGGGAAGCGGTGGCGTTCCGTGTCTTCGATGTCCCATCGCACGTCGAGCCAGCGCTCCGGCTGATCGTCGAACGCGGTCAGCGCGGGAGACTGGATCGGATAGATCGTGATCCCCTCCCCCTTGGTGAGGATGCCGACGATGCGGTCCCCCGGCACGGCGCCGCCGTTGGGAGCGAATTTCACGGGGAGATCGCCGTCGAGCCCGCGGATCGGGATCGAACGGGTTTCGTCCTCCTGCTCCGCTCCCGGCACCTTGAAGACGAGACCTTCCGCCTGCCGGATGCCGAACCAGCCGCGCCCGCCCTTGTCGGGCGCGGGTCCCGCGGCGCGATCGATCTTGTAGTCGGGATAGACGGCCTTCACCACGTCTCCCGAGAAGATCTCGCCGCGTCCGACGGCGGCGAGCACGTCGTCGAGCGACGTGCGGGCAAGGCGCGGAAGCGCCGCCTTCAGCTTGTCGTCGGCATAGGCTTTGCCCGCGCGCTCGAAGGCGCGCTCGACGATGCGGCGGCCGAGGCCCGCATATTGTTTGCGGACCGCCGTGCGCGTCGCACGGCGGATGGCGGATCGGGCCTTCCCCGTGACCGCGATCGACTCCCAGGCCGCGGGCGGCACCTGTCCTTGGGCCCGCACGATCTCGACCTCGTCGCCGTTGTGCAGTTCCGACAGGAGCGGGACGATGCGGCCGTTCACCTTGCAGCCGACCGCCGTGTTGCCGACGTCGGTATGGACCGCATAGGCGAAGTCGATCGGCGTCGCGCCGCGCGGCAGCGCGATCAGGCGGCCCTTCGGCGTGAAGCAGAAGACCTGATCGTGGAACAGTTCGAGCTTCGTATGCTCGAGGAACTCCTCGGGATTGTCTCCCTCGGCCAAGGTCTCGATCGTCCGGCGCAGCCAACTGTAGGCGCGGCTCTCGCGGGCGAGCACGTCCTTGTCCCCCGCCCTTCCGTCCTTGTAGAGCGCGTGAGCGGCGATCCCGAGTTCGGCGACCTCGTCCATGTCGCGCGTGCGGATCTGCAGTTCGACCCGTCGACTTCCCGGACCCACGATGGTGGTGTGGATGGAGCGATAGTCGTTCTGCTTCGGCGTCGAGATATAGTCCTTGAAGCGTCCCGGAACGCTCGGCCAGGTCGTATGGATCACGCCGAGAACGCGATAACAATCCTCGGCCGCGTCGACGATGACGCGGAACCCGAAAATGTCCGACAGCTGTTCGAAGGAGACGGATTTCCGCTCCATCTTCTTCCAGACGGAGTAAGGCCGCTTGAGCCGCCCGGAGACCTCGGCCTTGATGCCGGAGGCCGCCAGCTTGGCGTCCAGCTCACGTTCGATGCGCTCGATCAGAGGCCCGCTTTCGCGGCTCAGCGCCTCGAGTCTCTCCTCGACGGTCGCACAGGCCTCGGGCATGAAATGGCGGAAGGCGAGGTTTTCGAGCTCCTCGCGCATTTCCTGCATGCCCATGCGGCCCGCCAAAGGCGCATAGATGTCGAGGGTCTCCTCCGCGATCCGTGCCCGTTTGTCCACGGGCACGTGATGCAGGGTGCGCATGTTGTGCAGGCGGTCGGCGAGCTTGACCAGGAGGACGCGCACGTCGTCCGCGATCGCAAGCAGAAGCTTGCGAAGATTTTCCGCCTGCGCGGCCTTTTTCGAGACGAGGTCGAGCCTTTTGATCTTGGTCAGCCCGTCGACCAGCGCGCCGATTTCCGGGCTGAAGAGCGTGTCGATCTCCTCCCGCGTCGCTTCGGTGTCCTCGATCGTGTCGTGCAGAACGGCCGAGACGATCGTCGCGTCGTCGAGCCGAAGATCCGTCAGGATCGCGGCCACCTCCAAGGGATGCGACATGTAAGGGTCGCCGGACGCCCGGATCTGCGTGCCGTGCGCCCGCATCGCATAGACATAGGCGCGATTCAGCAGCGCCTCGTCCGTATGCGCATTGTAGCGTCTGACGCGTTCGACCAGTTCGTATTGCCGCATCATCGGCGGCGACCTTCCCTTTTCCGCGGACGAAGAAAGTATCGGCCTCGGAAGCATTCGCCGCAAGGTGCTCGGATTCCGTCGGAAAACGAAAAGGCCCGGCGTGAGCCGGGCCTCATGATTTCAAGCGTCGACGACGCAAGGCGATTATTCGCCCTCGTCGTCCGAACCGCTGTCGGCCGGCGGCACGAGGCCCTCGAGCCCGCGCAGCAAGTCTTCTTCGGTCATGCGGTCGAATTCCACGCTCGAGTCGTCGCCGCCGGAACCCGCGACCGCGCCGAGCATCGGCACCGACTCCGGCTCCGGCTCGTCCACGTCCACATGCTTCTGGAGCGAGTGGATGAGGTCTTCCTTCAAATCCTCGGGCGAGATCGTCGTCTCGGCGATCTCGCGCAGCGCGACGACGGGGTTCTTGTCGCGATCGCGATCGACGGTCAGCTGCGAGCCGGCCGAGATCATCCGTGCGCGATGGCTCGCGAGCAGAACGAGCTCGAACCTGTTGTCGACCTTGTCGATGCAATCTTCAACCGTAACGCGAGCCATGCGCGATCCGTGCTCCGTTTGGGCGGTTT
>JAIXTT010000096.1 GCA_027483795.1 Hyphomicrobiales bacterium | reverse complement strand
TCGTCCGAGAAATTCTCGTCGCCGCAGACCAGCGAGCCGTTGACCTTCGAGCGGGGTCCGCGCTCGCCGAGACCGTATTGCACGGTCTTGACCTGCATGTCGTACCAATTGGCCCAGAAGGTCGAGACGATGCCGCCGTGATGCGTCATGTCGCGATACCAGTCGGCCGAGCCTTCCCAGATGCACATCGCCGCGAGATGCGGCGGCTGCAGCGAGGCCACGTGCCACTGGTTGATGCCGTAATAGGAAATGCCGTTCAGGCCGACCTTGCCGTTCGACCAGTCCTGAACGCCCGACCATTCGATGCATTCATAGAAGTCGCGCGTCTCGCGCGGCGAGAAGTGATCGACATGGCCCGGCGAACGGCCCGTGCCGCGCGAGTCGACGCGCACGCAGACATAGCCGTGCGGCACCCACTTCTCCGGGTCGACGACTTCCCAGTTCTGATACTTGTTGGTCGAGCCGTAGGCGACGTCGGGATGCTGCTGGACCATCCGCTGCCAGGCGCTCGGATAGCCTTCCTGGAAGGCGAGCCCCTTGGCATAGGGTCCGTAGGTCAGCAGCACGGGATAACGCCCCGGCTCGATCGGGCGGAACACGTCCGCCTTGAGGACGAGCCCGTCGTCCATCCGGATCTCGACGTCGAAGTCGAAGATCATGCCGTCCTGAATCGTGCTGGTCGCCATGGATGTGCCCTTCCCTCGCGTCCGGGACCGTTGACCGGTCCGCTCTCCCCGACGGGAAGACTATCCGCGGCTCGACTAATTTATCAAGCGAAAACCAAGCGAAATTATCATACGATAATTTGACGTGGATCCAAGGCACGGCAAAGCGAAACGGGCCCGGCCGCAATGCGCCCGGACCGCCCGTTCCGATCGGCGGAAGCGACGATGTCAGCGATGTTTCGCCATCTCGCCGCGATACCAGTCGCCCAATTCGCTCGCGGTCATCAGACAGGTGCCCTCGTGACCGATAACGTAGTCGAGCAACTCTTCCAGATAGCGGATCCGGTGCGGCACGCCCGTGATGTAGGGATGCATCGAGATCGCCATCACGCGCGCATTGGTCGCACCTTCCTGATAAAGGCGGTCGAACTGGTCCTTGCCGCGCTTCAGGAAGACGTCCGATTCGTGATGCTGCAGCGCGTAGACGGTGATGTCGTTCGTCTCGACCGTATAGGGAATCGTCGTGATCACGCCGTGGGGCGTATCGACCTCCTGCGGAAGATCGTCGATCACCCAGTCGGCGACGTATTCGATGCCGTGCTTGCGCAGCAGGTCGAGCGTCTCCTCCGTCTCGGTCAGGCCCGGGCTTTCCCAGGAACGCGGGGCCTTGCCCGTGAATTCGGCGATGTTCTCGACCGTCCGGCGGATCGCGTCGTCCTGATTCTCGACCTTGTGCATCGGCCCCTGGATGAAGCCGTGGCCCATGAATTCGAAACCCGCCTCGCGGCCCGCCGCGGCGATCCGCGGATAGGACTTCACGACATTGCCGTTGATCGCGAGCGTGGTCGGAATGCTGCGCTTGGTCAGCGCCTCGAACTGCCGCCAGAAGCCCGCGCGCATCCCGTATTCATGCCAGGACCAGTTCGGCACGTCCGGCAGAAGCGGCTGGCCCATCGGCGGCGACAGCACCGTCCGCGGCATGTTCCGCTCGATCCGCCATTCCTCGACGTTGAGGATGCACCACACGGCGACGCGCTTGTTGCCGGGCAGAGTGAGCTTCGGTCGGTCGACGATGGCCTGATAGGGAATGCGGTCGGTCAATGCCATGGCGGGGGATCCTCGAAACGGTCCCGCGCCGGGCGGCCCCCGGCGCGTTTCGGGCGGGGGAAGCTCCGGCTCAGGAGAGCCGGAGGAAGGGAGCGATCGCGCGGTCGAAGGCCGCGGGGTTGTCGACGTTCGGCAGATGCGCCGCATCGGGAATGCCCGCCAGCGCGGAGCCGGGCGTCGCGGCAGACATGGCGCCCATCGCCGCGATCGGCGCCCCCATGTCCTGCTCGCCGCCGACATAGAGGATCGGCACCTTCACCGCGCCGAGATCCTTGAGGTAGTTCAAGGTCTTCAGCGCTTCGGCACAACCCTTGTAGCCCGTCACGGAGGTCTTCAGGAACGCGTCCTCGAAGGCCTTGAGCCGCTCCGGATTCGCCTTGCGCCAAGGCTCGACGAACCAGCGTTCCATGGTCCCGTTCAGGATCGCCTTCAGGCCGCCGGCGTCGATCGCCGCCATCCGGTCGTCCCAGCTCTTCACGAAGGGCTCGGGATTGTCGGCCCGCGCGTCGCAGACCACGATCCGGTCGAACCGGTCGGGATGGGAGAGCGCGAGGCCCATGCCCGTCATCCCGCCGAGCGACAGGCCCATGAAGGTCGCCTTGGCGATCTTGCAGTGATCCATGATCGCGATCACGTCGCCCACGAGATCCGGGAAGGAATAGGGCCCCGGAGGAGCGTCGGACGCGCCGTGGCCGCGCGTGTCGTAGGAGAGCACGCGATAGGTCCGGTTCAGCTTTTCGAGCTGGCCGTCCCACATCATCATGGAGGCGCCGAGCGAATTGGAGAGTACCAGCCAGGGCGCGCCTTCGGCCTGTCCCGTCACCCGCGTCGCGAGGCGGAAGCCGCCCCGGTCGATCATCGTCACGCCGCTCATTCCGCCGCCTCCGACCGCGGCAGCGCCGCATTCACGCGCGGCAGCATCTTTTCCGCCGCAAGGATCATCGACCGCCGGCCGAGTTCGTAATCCGTCCAGTCCTTGCCCGCATAGAGCAGCGTGCCGAAGTCGCCGACCTCTTCGCGCAGCGCGAGCACGTCGTCGGCCACCTTGTCGGGCGTGCCCCAGATGATCAGCTTCTCGCAGACGAAGTCGAGCGTGACCTCGTCGTCCGGCTGGTCGCGATAGGTCTTGAAGAGATTGATGCGGCCGTTCTTCTTCAGCTTGGTGTAGAGCGACCGGTAGTAGGAGACGTAAGGACCGTTCGGATCGAGCGCATAACGCTTGGCGGTGGCGAGATCGTCGGCGACGAACACGCTCTTGGCGACGCGCCAATTCGCGGGATCGGCCTTGCGTCCGGCCCGTTCGCAGCCCTCGACATAGCTCGGCCAATGGCTCTTGGCCCAGACGGGCATCAGGAAGTTCGCCGAAATCGGATCCCATCCGCGCGACGCCGCTTCGGTCACGCCCTTGGAGAAGGGCGCCACCGCCGTCACCACGATCGGGGGATGCGGACGCTGCAGCGGCTTGGGAATGTAGCCCTGGCCGATCTCCTTGAAGAGCGTGCGCTCGGTCGAGATCTTCCAGTACTTGCCTTCGATGTTGTAGGGCGGCTCGCCGTCCCAGATCGCGAGGACGGTGTTGATCGCCTCGACGAACATCGCGTTGCGGTCGGCGTCGAGATTGCCGAACACCTCGGCGTCCGAGAGCAGGCCGCCGGGGCTGATGCCGAAGATGAAGCGGCCGTCGAGCATGTGGTCGAGCATCGCGACCGTGCCCGCCACCGCGGCCGGATGCGCGTTCGGCATGTTCACGGTGCCGGTGCCGAGCTTGATGTTCTTGGTGGCCGCCGCGAGATAGGCGACGAAGGCCATGCAGGAGGTGATGTTCTCCGCCTTGTCGGTCACATGCTCGCCGACATAGGCCTCGACGAAGCCGAGTTCGTCGGCCAGCAGGAAGGCCTCGCGGTCCTCCCGCATGCATTGCCGCCAGTCCTTGTCGAGCGGATGGATCGGCATGGTAAAGAAGCCGAGCTTCATGACCTCTCCTCGGGATCGCCTGTCGTGGTTGTGCCTTTTTTAGGCTTGCCGTCTCCCGGTCGGAAATGATTATTCTTTCTTCGACCCATCAACATTTTTGATAGCCCCATGCACTCGCTGCGCCGCATCCGCTCCTTCGTCGCCGTGTTCGAGGAGGGGTCCTTCACCGCCGCGGCCGAGCGCGAGGGAGCGACGCAATCCGGCGTGTCCCAGCATGTGAAGCAGCTCGAGGATTTTCTCGCCACGCCGCTCTTCCAGCGGGACGGGCGGGCGGTCACGCCGACGGCGGCCGGGCGGCGCTATTACGAGGAATGCGTCGCCGTGCTGCGGCGTCTGGACGCGGCGAGCCGGGACGTGCGGGCCGCGGGCACGTTTTCCGATCCCGTGCGGGTCGGTCTGATGCCGACCTTCACCCGCGCGCTTCTTTCGCCGACGCTCGAACGCTATCTCGACGCCGCGCCGACCGCCGAGATCCGGGTGACCGAGGCCTATTCCGCCGTCCTCACCGAAATGGTCCTGAAGGGCGATCTCGATTTCGCGGTCGTGCCCGGTGCCGCGCCCGTGGTCGGGTTGAGCGCGACGCTGCTCGTCAGGGATCGGGAACTGCTCGTCGCCGCGCGCGGCCGGACGGGCGATCATCTCGCGCCGGCGCGGCTGTCGGGCATGGGGCCGCTGAAATTCGTGCTGCCCAGCCTGCAGAACGCGCGTCGCCGCAATCTCGAAACCTATTTCTCCGTCAACGACGTCCATGTGGAACGCCGGCTCGAACTCGACGCGATGATGGGCACGCTGCGCTTCGTCGAGGCGACGGACTGGGTCGCGGTGCTGCCGTCGGTGATGATGTTCAACGAACTCGACGGCGAGCGCTTCGACATCCGTCCCTTGGCCGAGCCCGCGCTCTTCGCCGATTTCGTGCTGATCGAACCCGCGCGCCGCGCCATGACGCCCGCGGCGAAGCTGTTTTCGGACCTTCTGGCCGAAGAGGCCGTCCGCGCGACGGAGTTCCGCCGCGCGAGGATCGGACGCGATCCGGCCGCCTGATCGGCCGGCGCGTCAGGCTTCGTCGGCCGGGGGACGCCGCGCCGCCGTCGTGCGCACCCGCACGCCCGTCCCGAACACCCGCGAAATGCCTTCGAGGAACACGTCGATCGCGTTCGAGATGACGCGCTCCTTGTCCTCCAGCACCGTCGATCCGTAGATGTGCTTGCGGACGCCGTAATAGAAGATGCCGCCCTGCAGGATCCAGCCGAGTTCGAGTTCGGCGGGCAGCGGGTCCTGCTCCGGCAGGCCCGCTTCGGCGCGATACTCCGTCACGATCCGCTTCAGGATGCGGTCCTCGACGATGCCGACATACCATTTGTTGATCTCGACGCCCTTGAGCCCCGAGAACAGATAGATCCGCATCCATTCGCGCGTGAAGATCGCATCCGTATAGGCGTCGTAGAAGCGCTGCATCCGTTCCCGGATCGGCAGCGAACGGTCGGTCAGGAGCTTGTCCCAGTCCGCCTGCCAACGGTCGAGATAGACCGTCCGGTAAACCTCGCGGATCAGCTCCTCCTTGCTCGGAAAATAACGATAGAGCAGCGGCTGGGTCACGCCGAGCTTGCGCGCGAGTTCGCGCGTTCCCCCGTCGAAGCCCTCCTCGGCGAAGAACTCCGCGGCCTTGGCGATGAAGTCGCGTCGTCTTTCGTCCGGCGAGAGCCTCCTCTGCTTCACGCGAGGGACGGCGAGGGCGGCGGGTCTGGTCATGGCATGCGCGGTCAGGAGGCGGGGACGAAGGATCCGAAGGCGCCCCGCGAAAACAGGAGCGGCTCGTCGCGATGGTAGGAATAGGCCTCGACCTCGCCGAGGAAGATCACATGGTCGCCGCCGTAATAGCGGTAGGCGTTGCGGCATTCGAAGCTCGCGATCGTCCCCGCCAGCACCGGGGCGGAGCCGCGCCCGGGCGTCCAATCGACGCCTTCGAACTTGTCCTCGGCCGGGCGCGCGAACTTCATCGCGAGATCCGCTTGGGAGCGGCCCAGCACGTTCACCGTGAAATGCGAGGCCTCCTGGAAGGTCGCCAGACTCGGCGAATGCACCACGATGCTCCACAGCACCAGCGGCGGATCGAGCGAGACCGAGGCGAAGGAATTGCAGGTCAGCCCGACGCGGCGACCGTCCGCGCCCTGCGCCGTGATGATCGTGACGCCCGTCGCGAAGCTTCCCAGCGCATGGCGGAAATCGCGCGGATCGAAGGCGGGCCGCGCGGCGGCGTCGGCTTCACTCGCGGCTTGGGTCGCGGCGGCTTGGGTCATGGCATCCGAACTCTGGTTCACGGTGTTTCTTTCTCCGCGCAGACACCTAGGGCGACTCGACCGGAAACGGAACCCGCAACATCGAAATCGAACGCGACGGGCCGACCGCGCATCGAAGCGACCGCCCGGGCGGACCCGCTTCGAGGATCCGGCCCCGCCGCGCGCGCCCGCGGCGCGGTACGAAAGACGGTCTCCGGCATGGGTCGATCCTTTCCCGCCGACGGCGGAACGGAATTCACCAAACTTATCGCGTGATAAATTAATCGCGGAAGAAGCCGCCGGCAAGACCGTCTCGGGCGGTCCGCACGATTGACATCGAAGGCGTCTTATTTTTCATATGATAAATAAGCTCGCGCCGAAGCGGGCGACACGGAGGAGAAGGGACGAGATGAGCAGGAAGCCCGTGAACCGCGAAGCCATCTACGAGGCCGCGAAGAAGCTGTCCAACTGGGGCCGTTGGGGCGCCGACGACCAGCTCGGCACGCTCAACCACATCACGCCGCAGGACATCATCGACGCGGGCAAGCTCATCAAGAAGGGCAAGGTCTTCGCGCTCGGCCTGTCGCTGAAGGAGCCGATCCAGTCCGGCCTGTTCGGCGGCCGTTGGAACCCGATCCACACGATGCTCGCCACCGGCACCGACGCCGCCGCGGGCAATCAGGACGATCCGGCCCCCTATCTCCGCTATGCGGACGACGCGATCAACATGCCGTGTCAGGCGTCCACCCAGTGGGACGCGCTCTGCCACATCTTCCTCGACGACAAGATGTACAACGGCTTCGACGCCACGCTCGTCGACGCCCGCGGCGCGAAGAAGCTCGGCATCGAGAACTATCGCGACAAGATGGTCGGCCGCGGCGTCCTGCTCGACGTCGCCCGCTGGAAGGGCATGGATTCGCTCCCCGACGGTTATGCGGTCTCCAACGCCGATCTCGACGGCTGCGCCGCCGCGCAGGGCGTCACGATCAAGAAGGGCGACTTCGTCCTCGTGCGTACGGGCCACCAGGAGCGCTGCCTCGCGAAGGGCGACTGGACGGGCTATGCGGGCGGCGACGCCCCGGGCGTGGCCTTCGAGACCTGCTACTGGCTGCACGAGAAGAACGTCGCCGGCATCTGCATGGATACCTGGGGCTGCGAAGTCCGTCCGAACGAGACGCAGGACGCCAAGCAGCCTTGGCATTGGGTCGTCATTCCGGCCATGGGCATCGCCATGGGCGAGATCTTCTACATGAAGGAACTCGCGGAAGACTGCGCCAAGGACAAGGTGTACGAATTCTTCTTCAATGCGCCTCCGCTCCACCTGCCGGGCGGCGCCGGTTCGCCGATCAACCCGCAGGCGATCAAATAAGGGAACGCCGATGAAGCTGTGGGGCCGCACGACGTCGTCCAACGTCCAGAAGGTGCTCTGGGTCCTCGAGGAGCTGGGGCTTCCCTATGAACGTTTCGACGTCGGCGGCGCCTATGGCGGCACCGACACGCCCGAATATCGGCGGATGAACCCGAACCGCCTCGTCCCGACCCTGCAGGACGGGACGATGGTGCTTTGGGAGTCGAACGCGATCGTCCGCTACGTCGCGGACGTCTACGGCCGGGGCCTGCTCCGGCCGGACGATCCCAAGACGGCCGCCGTCGCGGATCAATGGATGGACTGGCAGCAGACCACGCTGGCCGGCCCCATGAGCGCCCTGTTCTGGGAGGTCCATCGCAAGCCGCCCTCCCAGCGCAGCGCCGAAAAGGCCAAGGAATTCACGCTGGCGGCCGGCAAGGCCCTCGCCGTCCTCGACGCGCGCCTCGCCGACGCCGAATGGCTCGCCGGCGGCAGGTTCTCGATGGGCGACGTCCCCGCGGGCACCCTGCTCTGGCGCTGGTTCACGCTGGAGATCGACCGGCCCGAACTGCCGAATCTCGCGGCCTGGTACGAGCGGCTCTCCGCCCGCCCCGCCTATCGCCGCGCCGTGATGACGAGCTACGAAGCCCTCCGCGGCAAGGATTGAGCGCTCCGCCGACCTAAGGCGTCCAAACGTCGCGCCCGTCGATCGTCATGATCCCCGCCGCGGGCCGTCTCGCGCTCGACCGCACGACCAGCGCGCCCGGCACCCGCGCGATGCGCGCGGCGGTCTCCCGGCCCTCGATCCGGTCGAGCAGCGCCGAAGCGGCGATGTCGACCATGGCCTCGACGGGCTGTTCCACGCTGGTCAGCGCATAGCTCGGCCAGCGCGCCGGGCCGACGTCGTCATAACCCACGACCGAAACGTCCTGAGGGATGCGCAGACCCAGCGCGTGGCGCGCGGCGTCCATGAAGGCGATGGCCATATGGTCGTTGGCGCAGAACACCGCGTCGGGCCGGTCCCTGCGCGTCAGGAGCCGCCGCGCGGCCTCCGCCGCGCCTTCCTGCGAATAGCCGCCGTCCTCGCGCAGCACCTCGCCGATCCCCGCTTCCGCGAGCCTGCCCCGGAACGCCGCCTCGCGGTCCTGATTGGTCGAGGAGGCCGCGGTTCCGGCCACATAGGCGAAGCGGCGATGCCCGCCCGCGAGCAGGAAATCCGCGACCGCCCGCGCGCCGTTGACGTTGTCCGCCGTCACGCTCGACACGCCCGTTCCGTCCGTCGTGCGGTTGATCAGCACCACCGGAATGCCCGCGGCATTGCATTCGTCGGCGAGCGCCGAGGAGAGCGTGGCGGAGGCGAGGATGATCCCGTCCGCCTGATAGGCGAGGATCTGCGGGAAGAGCGCGTCCGAATCCCCCTCGGGCGAGGCGGCGAAGAGCAGCAGATGATAGCCCCTCGCCTGCAGCTCCCGCGCGAGCCTGTCGAGCAGGTCCGGATAGAACTGGTTCTGCATGTAGCCGACGACGACCGCGATCATCCGCGAGCGCCCGGCGATCAGCGAGCGGGCGATGGCGTTGGGCCGATAGCCCAGCGCCTTCGCCGCCTCCGTCACCTTCCGGCGCGTCTCGGGCGCGATGCTCGCCCCCGGCGTGAAGCAGCGCGACACGGCCGAGCGCGACACGCCCGCCCGTGCCGCCACGTCCACCGAGGTGACGCGCCCGGCCATGGCGTCAGTCGGCCGTCCAGCCGCCGTCCACCATGATCGCCGAACCCGTCACGAGGCCCGAGGCGTCGGAGGCGAGGAACAGCACCGGCCCCATCACGTCCTCGATCTCGCCCAGTCGCCCGAGCTTGATCTTGGCGAGCACGGAATTGCGGAACGTCTCGTCCTCGAAGAAGGGCCGGGTCATCTCGGTCACGATGAAGGTCGGGCAGACCGTGTTCACGCGGATGCCCTGCGGACCGAATTCCACGCCCATGGCCTTGGTCAGGCCCTCGATCGCGTGTTTCGACGCGCAATAGACCGTGCGGCGCGGCCCGCCGACATGGCCCATCTGCGAGGAGATGTTGATGATCGAGCCCTTGATGCCCGCCTGCACCATGCCCCGCACCACGGCGCGGGCCACGAAATAGGCGGCGCGCACGTTGAGGTCCATCACCGCATCGAAATCCTCGATCGTGATGTCCGTCATCGCCTTGGGCCGGTTCGTCCCCGCATTGTTGACGAGGATGTCGAAGGGCCCCGCCGCGTCGAGCACGGCATCGATGCCCTCGACGTCGAGCGCATCGAATTTCAGCGCGGAGGCGGACCGACCCGCGGCGCGCAGCGCCGCGGCGGCCTCCTCGATCTCGCTCACGGTGCGGGCGGCGAGCACGACATGCGCGCCCGCCTCGGCCAGAGCCGTCGCGGCGGCGAGGCCGATGCCCCGCCCCGCGCCCGTGATCAGCGCCTTCCGCCCGTCGAGGCGGAAGGAGGGGGTTTTCGGCAGCTTCATTCCGCGGCCTCGCCGTAAGGCACGTTGCGGCCGCCGTAGCGCCGCACGCGGACATTCGCCTGTTCGGCATGGCCGACGAAGCCCTCGAGCATGCAAAGGCGCGAGCAATATTCGCCGATCATGGCGGACGCCTCGTCCGTGAGGACCTTCTGATAGGTGCAGGTCTTCATGAACTTGCCGACCCAGAGACCGCCCGTGTAGCGGCCGGCCTTCTTCGTCGGCAGCGTGTGGTTCGTGCCGATCACCTTGTCGCCGAAGGAGACGTTGGTGCGCGGGCCGAGGAACAGGCCGCCGTAATTGGTCAGGTTCTGCAGGAACCAGTCGTCCCGGTCCGTCATCACCTGCACATGCTCGGAGCAGAGGAAGTCGGCTTCCTTCAGCATCTCCTCATGGGAGTCGCAGACGATCACCTCGCCGTAGTCCTCCCAGGCCTGACGCGCGACTTCGCCCGTCGGCAGGAGCTTCAGCAGGCGCTCGATCTCCGCCATCGTCTCGCGCGCCAGCTTCTCGGAATTGGTGATCAGCACGGCCGGAGAATTGGGGCCGTGCTCGGCCTGTCCGAGCAGGTCGGTCGCGCAGATCTCGCCGTCGACCGTCTCGTCGGCGATCACGAGGGTTTCCGTCGGACCCGCGAAGAGGTCGATGCCGACGCGGCCGTAGAGCTGGCGCTTGGCTTCCGCGACATAGGCGTTGCCCGGGCCGACCAGCATGTCGACGGGCTTCACCGTCTCGGTGCCGATCGCCATGGCCGCGACCGCCTGCACGCCGCCGAGCACGAGGATCTCGTCCGCGCCGCCCATATGCATGGCCGCCACGATCGCCGGATGCGGCGCGCCGTGATGGGGCGGGGCCGAGGAGATGATGCGCTTCACGCCCGCGACCTTCGCGGTCACGACGCTCATGTGAGCGGAGGCGATCATCGGATAACGCCCGCCGGGCACGTAGCAGCCGACCGCGTTCACCGGGATGTTCTTGTGGCCGAGGATCACGCCGGGAAGCGTCTCGACCTCGAGATCACGCAGGCATTCCTTCTGCTTGCGCGCGAAATTTCCGATCTGCGTCTGCGCGAAGGCGATGTCGTCGATGTCGCGCGGGCGCAGCTTGCTCATCGCCGCGTCGATGTCCTTCTTGGAGAGGAAGAACTCCTTCGGCGCATAATTGTCGAACTTCTGCGAGAGATCGCGCACGGCCGCATCGCCGCGCTTCTCGACGTCGGCGAGGATCCCTTCGACGACGGCGCGGACCTTGTCGTCCGCATCCTTCCGGGCCTCGGCGTCCTTGCCCGTCTTCAACCGGCGCGCCATGCGCTCCTCCTGCATTCTGGGTTCGTCATGCACGCTTGCACACGAGTGCAACGAAGATAAGCCGATCGGAGCGTTCCTGTCGAGACGCTCCGATCGGCTTCGTCGTCACATCGCGGGAGCGCCGGGCTGCTTCAGCGGATGGGCCGCCGCGAAGGCGGGATGCGCCGCGAGCCGGTCGGCCAGCGCCTTGCACAGCGGGAACTGCTCCAGCGGAGACTTGAAGAAGCCCGATCCCGCGACATGGCTTCCGAAGCAGATGTCGGCGATCGTCGGCTGCGCGCCGGCGATGAAGGGCGCGGGCGGGCGGCGGGAGAAGAGCTTTTCGAAGGTCGCGAGCCCTTCGGTGTTCCAATGCCGTCCCCAGGCATTGATGGCGGCCTCGTCCGCGCCGAAGGTCGCACCGAGATGCTTGCGCACGCGCGGCACCACGAGCGGATGCGAGTCGGCCACCGTCACCAGCGCCACCGAACGCACATAGGCCCGGTCGGCCGCCGATTTCGGCATCAGGGCGGGCTCGGGGAAGGTTTCGTCGAGATATTCGAGGATCGCCATCGACTGGAACAGCGTCACCCCGTCATGCATCACCGTCGGCAGCACGTGTTCCGCGTTGATCTTGTCGTAGTCCGCCGAATGCTGCGCTCCGGAAAGAATGTCGACCGGGATCTCTTCGAAATCGATCCCCTTCAGATGAAGCGCGACGCGGACGCGATGCGCGGCGAGCGAACGCCAGAACCCGTACATGGTCACGGCTGCCATGGGTGTTTCTCCTTGGTCGGGATATCGTTTCCGAGCCGCGCCGCCCGACGTCGAGCGCGGCCTGCGCGCAAACTTCCGGCGGAACGACGACGAAGGCAAGACGCCGCGACGAAGCGGACGCGCCCGTCGCGGTCCCGGCGATGAACGGCCTAGTTCCAGAGCGTCCGGAGGATCGTGCCGTAAAGCGCGGCTTCGTCGCGGACCTGCAGGGGAACCGACGAGAACCGGCCCGAAAACAGGAATTCGACGAGCCGGCGATGGGCGAGGGGCGGAAGCTCGCCCCAATGCAGGGCGAGACGATCCCCGCGGCGGATGAGCCGGCCTTCGAGCCGGGTGCCGTCCGGCAGGATCAGAGCGGCGCTCTCGCCCGCGCGACGACGGATCGGGGCGGCGGGCGGGACGAGGAGCGCGGCCCCGCCCGTGGACATGTCCTCGACCCGAACGGTTCCGATCCCCGCGGAGGTCTCCGCCGTCAGATCGAGATCGATGGTGAAGCGCTCGCTCATGCGCAGATGTCGGCGCGGGATCGCGATCAGGAGCGCGACCGTCAGCGCGGGAAGCAGAAGGACCGCCCATAAGACCGCCGCCGCCGAGAAATCGGACCGGTCGGCGCGTGGAACGGCTTCGAGGGCGAGGCCGATCGCCGTCGCCGTCCAAAGACCGGCGAGGATCCCCGCCGTCAGGAGGTCGGCCGCCCCGGTCGACGCCGATCCTTTCGGCGTCACCCGGAACGGCGCGCCGAAGGGCCGGATCACGCTCGCGATCACGCCGGGCAGGAGCCTGAAGGACTGGAAGATCCGGATCGCGGCGGAGACGACGGGCAGATGCGTCCCGTTCGAGATCCAGATCATGTAGCCCTGCTGGAGGATCAGAAAGGGCAGCGTGCGGGAGAGCGTTCCCTCGACCGTACCGCCGTTGAGCGGCGACAGGCCGAACAGGAAATGCAGGACGGGAACGAGCACGGCCGTCACCGTCACGAGCGGCGCGGTCAGCCAATGCAGCGGCGTGAAGAACAGGCGCTGCAGCGGGCCGAGCCGCGGATTGCCGATCAGGTCGTCCTTCAGGAAGAGGATCTGGATGTTGCCCCGCGCCCAACGTTCGCGCTGGAGGAAGTGCCCCTGCGCGCCGTCGGCCGAAAGCCCGAGCGCGAGATTCTCGTTCAGATAGACGGTCCGATATCCGGCGCGGCGCATGCGCAGGCTGGTGAGCATGTCCTCGGTGATGCTCTCGGTCGGGAAGCCGCCGACGGCGTCGAGCGCGGCACGGCGGTTCATGCTGCAGGAGCCGCAGGAAAAGGCGGCGTCCCACCGCGCGCGGGCGGGCATGATCTCGCCGAAGAAGAAACGCTGCTCGTCGACCCAATGCCGGGCCAGTCCGAGATTGAGCTGGACGACGTCCGAATTGTAGAAGACCTGCGGCGTCTGGACGATGCCGACCTCCGGATCGGCGAAGAGCGGCAGCGTGCGCGAGACGAAATTCCGCGCGGCCGCGAAATCCGCATCCATGATCGCGACGAATTCGCCGTGGAGCTTCGGCAGCGCGGCGTTCAGATTGCCCGCCTTGGCGTGGCGACGATCGGATCGGACGTGATGCGTCGCGCCGAGTTCCGCGCAGAGGTCCCGCAGCCAGTCGCGATCCCCGTCGTCGAGAACATGGACCCGGACCTTCGGATGGTCCTGCGCGAGCGCGGCGATGATCGCCTTGTCCACGACGTCGCGGGGCTCGTCATAGGTGGGGATGACGATGTCGACCCACGGCGTGCCGATCTCCGCCGAGGGCCGCGTCTCCGGGCCGACGCGGCGCGGCGCCCGCGCCATCATCATGATGAAGACGAGACCCGTGAACAGTCCGGCGAGCTCGACCGCGAAGACCACGAAGGGCCAGAGCCTGATCTCGCCCGGTCCCTCGGGGATCAGCGTTTCGCCGATCCGCCAATGCAGATGGGCGAACGCCGCCGCCGCGACCGCGACGCCGTAGGCGCTGCGCTGCGCCGTGGAAGTCCGGTCGCCGAGCAGCGGGACGGCGAGCGCGAGGGCGAGCGCGCCGAGCGAAGGGATCAGATCGAGGAGGTCAAAAGACATCGCGGAAGGCCGCGCGGAACGGCGCGAGGAGGCCCGAACTGCGGGTCTTCAGCACCGCGGTCCGGCCGATCGCGCAGTCCCGCTCGAGCGCGGCTTCGCGCATGAAGGCGGCTTCGGGCGCGATGCGGGCGAGGAGCCAGGTCCGCCGCGACGTGCGCGGGGCGACGAAGGTCGGGCGCAGCGCGGCGGACCCGCCATTGGCCGAAAGCTCGGCGACGGTCCCCGTCCATTCCTTTTCCGAGCCCACGAGCCGGAAGCGCACCGCCTGTCCGAGAGCGAAGCGCGCGCCGTCCTCTTCGGCGACGACGACGTCCATGAAGAGGCCCGCGCAATCCGCCGCGACCGCCACCGTTCCGCCCGCGGGGATCGTCCTGCCGACGGGTGCGACGGGCGGCAGGATGCGCGCGTCCCGATCGGCGAGGAAGGTGATCACATGGCGTCGCTCGAAGGACGCCCGCTCCGCCTCGCGATGCGTCAGCGCGCCCGCAAGCGCGAGCTCGGCCTGCCTCGCCTCGCGCTCGGCGTCGATCAGCTTCAGCGCGACCTCGTCGAGCCGCTGCGCCGTATAGGCGACGTCGCCCGTTCCCTCTTCGACCATCAGGCCCGCCGCGATCAGCCGCTGCTGGATCCTCAGCGCCGTCAACCGGTTCGCCGCCGCCTCATGATCGAGCCGGGACTTGCGCGAGGCGACCGCGGTCTGGTCGAGCGCGGCTTCCGACACCACGCGACGGCCCGCGAGATCCTGCGTCCGGTCGAGGTCGCGACCGCGCCGCTCGCGCTCTTCGGCGAGCCCGACGAGCTCGGCCTCGCGCGCCGCGATCCGTTCCGCCACGCTCGCCCGCGCGGCTTCGAGCAGGGCGACGAGCCGGCCCTCCAGCCGTGCTCTTTCCGCAAGGAGCGCCGCCGTCTGTTCCCGCCGCGCGTCGACGGCGTCGCGCGCCGCGCTCACCGCCTGATCCGCCGCGACCAGCGGCGAAGCGTCCTGAACCAGAGTCTCGATCCGCACGATCGGCGCGCCGCCCTTCACGTCGGCGAAGGGGTCGACGAAGCTCTCCCTCACCACCGCGGCCTCCGGGGCGAGGAACTCCCGC
This sequence comes from Hyphomicrobiales bacterium, assembly GCA_027483795.1. Lineage (GTDB taxonomy): Bacteria > Pseudomonadota > Alphaproteobacteria > Rhizobiales > Beijerinckiaceae > JAIXZO01. The sequence continues at coordinate 37,391 of JAIXTT010000096.1, read as the reverse complement.
TTGTCGGCATTCACCACCGCCGCGTCGGCGAAGACGAACAGCACCCGCGAGACGATCAGGATCAGGAAGGCCGCGAAGGCCAGCACGAGGACGGATCGCTTGAGGATGCGGAGGGGCACGACGGTTCATTCCAACTGAGCTTCCGTTGGGTTATACCGCTGCGTCGAAGCTATTTGCAACCCGAAATGGGTTCTGGATCGTCATGCGCCTTTCGGCTGCATGTCCATTCCGAAAAACGATCCTTTTTCCCGTCGTTTCGAAGGTGATTTCCGTAACGTTTCAGATCCGATATCGCGTCATGTACCGCAAAAAGTCTGCGTTATCCGTTCTTCCGGCTTCGGCGGTTCTTCGAAGCGGGCGAATTCCGGACGATCGGAGAAGGGGTCCGCGAGGGCGGCGAGCAACTCTTCGAAAGGTCCGAAATCGTCCCTCTCCGTAGCCGCGACGATGACCTCCTCGACCCGGTGATTGCGCGGGATCCGCGCCGGATCGGCGCGCTTCATGGCCTTGCGCCGCTCCTCCACCCCGACGCCCTCGCGGTCGATCCGCCGGAGCCAGCGTTCGGCCCAAGGGTCGAAGGCGGCGGGGTCGGAGAACAGCGCCCGCACGCTCCCGAGCCGCTCGGGATCGCCCGCCGAATCCGCCAAGCCTCTGAAAGTCAGCGTAAAATCAGCCTCCGACGCCGCCATTCGGTCGAGCAGATCACGGATCAATTCCTCGTCTTCCGCCTCTTCCCGCGTCGTCAGTCCGAGCTTGGCCCGGAAGGCCGCCCGATGGGCGTTCCGATGCATCTCGGCGAAGCCGCCGAGAACGGCCTGGGCGATCTCGACCGCCTCGTCGCCGTCGGGAGCGAGCAGCGGGAGCAGACATTCGGCCAATCGCGCAAGGTTCCACAACGCGATTCCGGGTTGATTGTCATAGGCATAGCGCCCGCCGCGGTCGATCGAGCTGAACACCGTTTCGGGATGATGGGCGTCCATGAAGGCGCAGGGACCGTAGTCGATCGTCTCTCCGGACACGGCCATGTTGTCGGTGTTCATCACGCCATGGATGAACCCCAGCGCCATCCAGGCCGCCACCAGCTTCGCCTGACGCTCCGCCACGGCCCCGAGCAGCGCCCGATAGGGCTCCGCGACGCCCGCAAGCTCGGGGTAATGTCGTGAAATCACATGATCGGCCAATCGCTTGACGGCCGCTTCGTCGCGCCGCGCCGCGAAATACTGGAACGTCCCGACACGGATATGGCTCGCCGCGACCCGCGTCAGCACCGCCCCCGGAAGGACTTCGTCGCGGAGCACGCGCTCGCCCGTGGAGACCGCCGCGAGCGCCCGCGTGGTCGGCACGCCGAAGGCGGCCATGGCCTCGCTCACGATGTATTCCCTGAGAACCGGACCGAGCGCCGCCCGGCCGTCGCCTCCGCGCGAGAAGGGGGTGCGGCCCGCCCCCTTCAATTGGATGTCGCGGCGGTTTCCGTTCCGATCGAGAACCTCGCCCAGCAGGACGGCGCGGCCGTCCCCGAGCTGCGGCACGAAGGAGCCGAACTGGTGTCCGGCATAAGCGGCGGCCAAGGGTTCCGAACCGTCCGGAACGCGCACTCCCGCGAGAATTTCGACCCCTTCCGGGCTGCGCAGCGCCTCCGGATCGAGCTTCAATTCGAGGGCCAGCGGTTCGTTGAGCCTGATCAGCCGGGGCGCGCGGACGGGCGTCGGCGCGATCCTGACGAAGAAGTCGTCCGGGAGGCGGGCATAGCTGTTGTCGAAGTCGAAACGCATGTTCACGGGCACCTCCGCGGCGGAATTCCGAATGTGGAGAAAGCTCCGTCGGATGCAAGCGCGGCTCCGCACCGGAAGTCGCCGGAAGGCCGCTTGCCACGAGGATCGGCGCTGTGTATTCAACGCCTCGACCACCGAGGGCCTTCGGTCTTCGACCTCTGCGGAGAGGTGGCAGAGTGGTTGAATGCACCGCACTCGAAATGCGGCATAGGGGCAACCCTATCGGGAGTTCGAATCTCCCCCTCTCCGCCAGTTCGTCTTTCCTCACGTCTTCTGCGTCGTCCCGCCGTATGGCGAAGGTCGAGGTCGCCCGCCGGCGGTGCAAGGCCGGACGGGCGGAAATCTCTCGACCGGCGCGTGGGCGTTCGTGGTCAGGTCAGGCCGGCGAGAAAGAGCAGGACGACTCCGCCCAGCCAGACGGCGCCGGTGGCGGTCTCGGAGGCTCCGAAGATGCGCTCGGCCATGGCTGCAGGGATCGCGGCGGCCAGCAGCGCCCCGGTCGATACGATCAGGCTGGCGCCGTAAAAGATCGTCTCGCGCGTCGGCGGCAGGAGCTCGGGCATCCACACCGGGTAGAAGCTCCAGACCACGAGAACCATGGGGCTCGACAGGCCGATCAGCAGGGAGACGGCGACGGTCGCGACGAACAGATTTCTCGGCGTCATGTTCAGCCCTGCCCCGGCGGCGAAATGCGCGGCGCCATTCCCGCGCTCAACATCACGAGCCCGAAGATCATTCGGAGGACGAAGAGCCAATAAGCCGCCACCAACGGCAGATAGAGCGCGGTGACGTAGCTCGGGGTGAGGCGTCGCGCGACGGCGAGCGCCCAATTCGTGAGAAGCAGAAAACCGCGCCAGATGTAATTGGGGCTTTCGACCGGGAAGAAGGCCTGCATGAGGAACCGGCCGAGGCAGGCCCAGCCGGTCAGGGCCGCGGCGTAGGTCACGATCCAGAACGGCAGATAACCGAGGATGAAGTCCGGCTGCATCCGTTCCTCTCGGGTCCAAGAAAAGAAGCGGCCGCCGAAGCGGCCGCTTCCGTGTCGATGATGCTGCGGATTACTCCACGGCTTCCTTCTGGTCCACGAGGCGGACGCCGCCGCGCGGAACGCGGATGTCGTCGATGAAGTTCATCATCGCCTCGCTGGGGGCGCGGGTGAACATCGAAACCACGTAGATCGTCAGGAAGGACAGCGGAACGCCGATGATGCCGCCGGAGATGTTGTTCAGCGTCCACAACCGCGCCACGGTGCGGCCGCGAAGCACGACCGTATCGGTGGTGAAGAAGAGGCTGCCGAACCACGACAAGGCGCCGTCCTTCACGGACGCTGCATTGTCGACGATCTTCTGCGCATAGGCCTTGAGCTCCGGATCGACCTTCGCGAGACCCACCGTCTGCTTGGCGGCGTTCACGATGGCGTCCTTCGAACCGAAGAGTTCGACGAAGTCGAGGCCCGCGAATTCCGTCCACAGAAGGTAGATGAAGGTGAAGGCGTAGCCGACGCCCATGCCCCAGCAGGCCGCGGCATCGGTCGTCTTCTTGTACCAGACGCCCATGACGAGGGCGGCGAAGAGACCCGCCGCCGCGATGGAGAAGGCCCATGCGACGAGGAACAGGATGTCCGCGCCCGCATTGCCCGCCGTCCACGCCGCCAGCACCGCCACGAACACCAGCAGGACGCGCGAGATGACGAGGCGCTTCGCCGTGGGGGCGTTGCGGTCGATCATCTTGTAATACACGTCATGGCTGAGGGCGTTGGCGAGCGCCAGAAGCAGGCCGTCCGCCGTGGAGAGCGCCGCCGCGAGACCGCCCGCCGCGACGAGACCGGCGATCACATAGGGCATGCCCGCGATTTCCGGCGTGGCGAGAACGACCACGTCCGGATGGATGCGGAAGTCGCCCCACTGGACGATGCCGTCCTTGTTCACGTCGACGATGTTGATCCAGTTGACGCCGTAGGGCGACATCAGCTGCCAGTTCTTGATCCACTCCGGCAGATTGGCGATCGGCTGGCCGATGACCGTCTGGTAGATCTCCAGCTTGCCGAAGGCGGCATAGGCGGGAGCCGTGAAGTAGAGCAGGAAGATGAAGAACAGCGACCAGGCCACGGACTGACGAGCTTCACGCACCGAAGGGGTGGTGAAATAACGCATCAGGATGTGGGGAAGGGCCGCGGTGCCCACCATGAGGCAGAAGACCAACGCGAAGAAGTTGAACGCCGCCGAGCCCGAGAACTGACCGTTGGCCCCGAGGAAGGGCGCCGCATGGAAGCCCGTGACGCCCGGGGGCGGGGTCATGCCCGCAGCGCGGAAGCCCTGCTCCAGAACGGTGATCTTCTCGAGAGCGACGCCGTACATCAGCTGCGGGATCGGAACGCCCGTGATCTTGGCCGACATCAGGATGGCCGGGATCAGATAGGCGATGATCAGGATGATGTACTGCGCCACCTGCGTCCAGGTGACGGCGCGCATGCCGCCCAGCATCGAGCAGACGAGAATGCCCGCCAGACCCACGAACACCGCGACGCCGAACGAGACGTCGAGGAAGCGCTGGGTGATGATGCCGACGCCGACGATCTGCGCCACGACGTAGACGAAGGACGAGGTCAGAAGGACGATGACGCCGATCGACCGCGCCATGTTGCCGCCGAACCGCGCGCCCAGGAAGTCCGGCACCGTATACTGGCCGAACTTGCGGAGATACGGGGCCAGCAGGATGGCGACGAGCATGTAGCCGCCCGTCCATCCGAGGATGAAGGCGAGGCCGCCGTAGCCGAGAGCGTAGAGGCTGCCGGCCATGCCGATGAAGCTCGCGGCGGACATCCAGTCCGAACCGGTCGCCATGCCGTTGTAGAGCGCGGGCACCCTGCGTCCGGCCACGTAGTATTCGGCCACCGCCGCCGTGCGGCTGATGATGCCGATATAGGCGTAGACGCCGATCGTGAGGAAGACGAAGAGGTAGCCGATGATGCGGTCGGGCACGCCCATCTGCTCGAGGATCGCGAGCAGGATGACGAACACGACGAAGCCGCCCGTATAGCCGGCATAAATCCGGCCGAGCGACGCGATGAAGGGATCCTTTTCTCCGGAAGCGGCCATGGGATCAGTCCTCCTGCACGCCGAATTCTTCGTCGATCTCGTTCTGGCGCTTGGCGAACCAGAAGAGGCCGACGACGAAGATGATCAGGCTGCCCTGCGCGGCCATGTAGAAGCCGAGCGGGAAGCCCATGACGACGATCTTGTTGAGCGCGCCGGCGAAGAAGTGGACGCCGAACCCGGCGAAAGCCCACATCGCGAGGACCACCCACATCAGATTGGAGGTCTTGCGCCAATAGGCGCGACCGGTTTCCGCGTCGATCGCGGCCGAAGTCGCCGACTTCGGGTCGTCGGCGTTATCCACCAAGGGCATTTCTGACTCCCTACTTCGGATCGATCGCCGCTCGGGCGAGGATCCGACTTCGTTATTGGTTGCCGTTCCGCGGACCCATTTCTTTTTTACTTGGAAAAATTGTGTTTTTCCCTATGGATCGCGACGACGAATTAGCACCATATTAAGCGTGCCTTCAACGCGCGGAGCGATCGGAACCGATGTCCAAACTGCTCGAATTCGTCTTCGGCCGACCGAAATCCTCGGATCCCGAGGTTTTCGGCGCTTTTTTGCACGAACGGGCGGCTTTCGTCGCGCAGAAGACGATCATGGATTATTGCCAAGTCAAGACTGGTAAAAATGAACGCGAAGTCTTTGCGGATGCTGATTTCAGGTCGGCTCTCAACCATTGTCGTTGGGAAGTCTTCGCCGCGACGCTCGTCGATGTTCATGCGATGGCGGAAGCTTGGCTGCGGCCTTATGCCGCGCAGCCCGGCGAAACCCTGGTCGAGGCCCTCGTCGCGCTTCATGAACGGGCGGCGGCGGCCGCGCCGATGTCCGACAGGCCGCCCGATTCGGCCGCGCCCGATCCGGCGCGAATCCGTGCCGACCTGATGCTGCGGACGCTCGCCCCTCCCCGCCCGGCGAATACGCTGCATCTGACCGCCGAGAAGCCGCTGCTCGAGACGCTACCGATCCACCCCGACCAGCGCCGGGACGAGACCCCCGCGATCACCGGGGCCCTCCGCTTCCATATCGTCTCGTCGCAGCAGGAGATGGAACGCGCCTTCGACCCGGCGGGCCTTGCGCCGCGCCTCGTGACGACAGGCTGACGCGGCGCGCTCGCGCGTCCCTGCGTACCCGGGCGGAGCGCATCCGGACGCTTCGGCCCGGGGCATGCCGATCGCGTTGACGCCGCACCCCCCCTCGTGTAGTGAACCCCGTCCGCTCGGCCCGGCCGCGCGGTTCGCCGTCGTGCGCGTGCATCCTTCGAAGGCTGCGGGCGGACGACTTCCCGGTTTCACTGCAAAAAAGCCGGATCGCCGGACCTTCGGGGCCGTCAGATCCGGGTCGAACACGAGGTCAAGATGTTCGCAGTCATCAAAACCGGCGGCAAGCAGTACAAGGTTGCCGCCGACGACGTGATCACCATCGAAAAGATCGCCGGCGACGCCGGCGCGAAGGTCACGTTCGAACAGGTTCTCATGCTGTCCGATGCGGCCGGCACGCAGGTCGGCGCGCCGACCCTTCCCGGCGTGGTCGTGACGGGCGAAGTGGTCGAGCAGACCCGCGGCGCCAAGACGATCCATTTCGTCAAGCGTCGTCGTCAGAATTCGAAGCGCAAGAAGGGTCACCGTCAGGAATTGACCGTCGTGCGCATCACGGCGCTGGGCGGCGCGGCCGGAGAGGCCAAGCCGAAGAAGGCCGCGAAGGCGAAGGCCCCCAAGGCCGAGGCCGCCGAGGAAGCCGCCGCCTGAGGCGCGGCTTTCTTCGAACCCCAACGGAATTTGCGGGCCGAGGCCCGACAGGATGACGGAGCACTGAAATGGCTCATAAAAAGGCAGGCGGTTCCTCCCGCAACGGTCGCGACTCCGACGGTCGTCGCCTCGGCGTGAAGAAGTTCGGCGGCGAGCGCGTCCTCGCCGGCAACATCATCGTGCGCCAGCGCGGCACCCGCATGGCGGCGGGCCCCAATGTCGGCGTCGGCAAGGACCACACGCTGTTCGCGCTTTCCGCGGGCACCGTCGAGTTCAAGACCAAAACCGCGGGCAAGGTCTTCGTATCCGTACGCATGGCCGAGGCTGCCGAGTAACGGCGCGGATCACGAAGATCTCCGCCGGTTCCCGTGACCCGGCGGACGATCTTCGGACATCCGGAGCGTCCGATCTCTCCCGAAAGGGAGCGAAGGGGAAACGGGATCACCGTTTCCCCTTTCGTCGTTTCAGGGTCATGTTCCCGTGTCAGGAACGGGCCCGAATCGGAGACCCGCCCATGTTCCCGGACATCACGCGCGACGACGTCTTCATGCTCGAAACCCCTCGGCTCTGGCTGCGCTGGCCGCGGGCCGCCGACGCCCGGGCCGTCATGCGTCTCGCGGGCGACAGGGCCGTGGCGGAAATGACCGTCCGCATCCCGCATCCCTATCCGCCGGAGGAAGCGGAGCGCTTCATCTTCCGCTCCCGCGAGGCCAACGCCACGGGCGCAGGACTCGTTCTGGCGGTCGCTCTCAAGAACAGGCCGTCGGAACTCGTGGGCATCGTCTCGGCCGAAAAGGGTCCGGAGGGCGAGGCGATGATCGGCTATTGGATCGGCAAGCCCTTCCAAGGCCGCGGCCTCGGCACCGAGGCGGTCGAAACGCTGCTGCGGGCGGTGTTCACGCTTTCGTCGGCCGACGCCGCAGCGGCTTCCGTGCGGACGTACAACGCCGCCTCGCGCCGCGTTCTCGAAAAGCGGGGCTTCGTCGTGGATTCCGGGGATGCGGGCGTCGCCGCGTCGTTCGAGCGATTCCGCCTCGATCGCGCCGACTGGACCGTCGCCGACGTCCGGATCGATCGGTCGGGCGACGCCTACGCGCCGCGCTGAGACGGCGGAGGACATCCGCCCGACGTCGCGCTGCGTAGGCCGAGAGCCCCCCTTTTGCGCCGAGGTCGCCATGACATTCTTCGGACGGATCGCCGCCCTTCTCGTCTTCCTGCTCGCCGCGCCCGCCTTCGCGACGCCCGCCGCGCCGGCGTCCCGGCCGGAAAAGCTCGTTCTCGAGGACTTCTTTCGCGGCACGCTGACGGCCGAGGGAACGTTCACGAGCACGATCGACGGCTCCGTGCGCGGAATGAAGGTCGTGATGAAGGGGACATGGAACCCGAAGACCGCGACGCTCACGCTGGTCGAGGATTTCGTCTTCTCCGACGGCGAGAAGGACCGGAAGACCTGGCGCTTCACCCGGACGGGCGACGGGCGTTATGTCGGCACCCGCGAGGACGTGGTCGGCGAGGCCGAAGTGCGGCAGGACGGCGACGCCGTCCGGCTCGTCTACAAGGCCGTGGTGCGGACGAAATCGGGCTCGTCCTTCACGGTGAGTTTCGACGACCTTTTGGTGAAGAGCGACCGCCGCACCGTGCGCAACACGGCCACGGTGAAATGGCTGTTCTTCACCGTCGGCGAGGTGGATCTCACGATCCGCCGCCTCGGGCGTTGAGGATCCGAGCCCGCGTCCGCATTGCTCCGCGCCGCGCGCTCCGTTAGGGAGTTCGCATGAAGTTCCTCGACGAGGCCAAGGTCTATATCCGCTCCGGCAACGGGGGCGCGGGAAGCGTCTCGTTCCGGCGCGAGAAATTCATCGAATTCGGCGGTCCCGACGGCGGCGACGGCGGGAAGGGCGGAGACGTCTGGGCCGTCTGCGTCGACGGGCTCAACACGCTCATCGACTATCGCTATCAGCAGCATTTCAAGGCGGGCACCGGCATGCACGGCATGGGCCGCAACCGCGCGGGCGGCAAGGGCGCGGACGCCGTTCTCAAAGTGCCCAAGGGAACGCAGGTCTTCGACGAGGACGGCGAGACGCTGATCGCGGACCTCACGCGGATCGGCGAACGCGTGCTGCTGGCCAAGGGCGGCAACGGCGGCTTCGGCAACGCCTATTTCACCACCTCGACCAACCGCGCGCCCCGGCGCGCCAATCCGGGACAGGAAGGGCAGGAGCGCACGATCCGCCTCCGGCTGAAGCTGATCGCGGATGCCGGCCTCGTCGGACTGCCGAACGCGGGCAAGTCGACCTTCCTCGCGACGGTGACCGCGGCCAAGCCGAAGATCGCCGATTATCCCTTCACCACCCTCCATCCGGGGCTCGGCGTGGTGCGCGTCGACGGACGCGAATTCGTGCTCGCGGACATTCCCGGCCTGATCGAGGGCGCGCACGAGGGCTCGGGCCTCGGCGACCGCTTCCTCGGCCACGTCGAGCGCTGCCGGGTGCTGCTGCATCTCGTGGACGCGACGACGGACCATGCGGGCAAGACCTACAAGACCGTCCGTCACGAGCTCGAATCCTACGGCAACGGCCTCGACGAAAAGCCCGAGATCGTTGCGTTGTCGAAGGCCGACGCACTGACGCCCGAGGCGCTCGACGAGCAGAAGAAGCGGCTGAAGCGCGCTGCGGGGCGCACGCCGCTCGTTCTCTCCTCCGCCTCGCGGCAGGGCGTCGAGGACGTGCTGCGGGCGCTGTTGAAGATCATCGACGCGTCGCGCGCCGAGGAAACGGAGGCCGAAGCGCCCGCCATGTCCGAAGGATGGCATCCGTGACCGAGACGCCGTCCCTCGACCGGTTCAAGCGCGTCGTCGTCAAGGTCGGATCGTCGCTTCTCGTGGACGGCGCCAAGGGCGAATTGCGCACGGGCCGGCTCGAAGCGCTGGCCGACGACATCGCCGCGCTGCATGCGCGCGGCGTCGACGTGATCGTCGTCTCCTCCGGCGCGATCGCGATGGGACGGACGGTCCTCAAGCTGCCGCAGGGGCCGCTGAAGCTCGAGGAAAGTCAGGCTGCGGCCGCCGTGGGGCAGATCGCATTGGCGCAGGCCTGGGCGGACGTGCTCGGCAAGCGGGGCATGACGGCCGGCCAGATCCTCGTGACGCTTTGGGACACCGAGGAGCGCCGACGCTACCTCAATGCGCGGGCCACGCTCGGCCGGTTGATGGACCTGCGCGCCGTGCCCGTCGTCAACGAGAACGACACGGTCGCGACGACCGAAATCCGCTACGGCGACAACGATCGTCTGGCCGCACGCGTCGCGACCATGGCCGGGGCCGATCTTCTGGTGCTCCTGTCCGACATCGACGGGCTCTACACGGCTCCGCCGCACCGGAATCCGGATGCGGAGCTGATCCCCGTGGTGCCGCGCATCACGGCCGAGATCGAGGCCATGGCGGGCGGGGCGGCCTCGGAACTCTCGCGCGGCGGGATGCGGACCAAGATCGAGGCGGGCAAGATCGCCACCGTCGGCGGGACGCATATGGTCATTGCGGACGGCCGCGTGACCCACCCGCTGCGGCGCATCGCCGAGGGCGGACCCTGCACCTGGTTCCTGACCGGATCGAACCCGGTCTCCGCACGCAAGACATGGATCGCGGGCGCCATCGAGCCCAAGGGCGTGCTGCATCTCGATGCGGGCGCCGGCAAGGCGATCCGCGCCGGCAAGAGCCTTCTGCCCGCGGGCGTCGTGCGGGTCGAGGGCGGTTTCGAGCGCGGCGACGCGGTGGTGCTGCGCGGCCCCGACGGCGGCGAGATCGGCCGCGGCCTGATCGCCTATGACGCGGCCGAGGCGGTCATGATCGCGGGACGTTCGTCGAAGGACATCGCGGAACTCCTCGGCTATTCCGGCCGCGCCGAAATGGTCCATCGCGACGACATGGCGCTCGGAGCGGAATAGGCGGAGCGACGCTCGCCCGCGATGCCCGGCCTTCTCGCTTTCTCCGTGACGGGCTAAAGAGGGGCGGGCGCATCACGCGCCCCGGAGAAGGACGATGGCGGAGACGCTGCGGGCCGTCGCGGACGGCGGGACTCTCGATGCACGGATGCTCGACATCGGCCGGCGCGCACGCGCCGCCGCCCGGTCGCTCGCGCTCGCACCGCCCGAGACGAAGAATGCAGCGCTGCGCGCCGCCGCCGCCGCGTTGCGGGCTTCCGCCGAGACGATCCTCGCGGCGAATGCGGCCGACGTCGCCGATGCGATCGCCCGCGGGACCGCCGCCTCCTTCGTCGACCGCCTTACGCTCGATCCGAAGCGGCTCGAGGCGATCGCCTCGGCACTGGAGGACGTGGCGGGCCTTTCCGATCCCGTCGGCCGCGTGCTCGCGACCTGGACGCGGCCGAACGGCCTCGTCTTCGAACGCGTGGCGACGCCGCTCGGCGTGATCGGCGTGATCTTCGAGAGCCGGCCGAACGTGACGGCCGACGCCGGCGCGCTCTGCCTGAAGAGCGGCAATGCCGCCATCCTGCGTGCGGGATCGGAGAGTTTCCGCACCTCCACCGAGATCACCGAAGCGCTGCGCGCGGGGCTGCGCGCGGCCGGCCTGCCGGACGACGCGCTGCAGCTCGTTCCGACGCGCGATCGCGCGGCGGTGGGCATGATGCTCTCGGGCCTCGACGGCGCGGTCGACGTGATCGTGCCGCGCGGCGGCAAGGGCCTCGTCGCGCGGGTGCAGGCGGAAGCGCGCGTTCCCGTCTTCGCGCATCTTGAAGGCATCGTGCACGTCTATGTGGACAAGGCCGCCGATCTCGCGATGGCGCTGACGGTCGTCCGCAACGCCAAGCTCCGGCGCACGGGCATCTGCGGCGCGGCCGAGACGCTGCTGGTCGACCGCGCCTGCGCCGCGACGCATCTGAAGCCGCTCGTGACCATGCTGCTCGATGCGGGCTGCGCGGTGCGCGGAGACGACGAGACCTGCGCCGTCGATGCGCGCGTGACGCCCGCGACGGAGGAGGATTGGTCGACCGAATATCTCGACGCGATCATCAGCGTGAGGGTCGTCGCCGGGGTCGACGAGGCGATCGCGCATATCGAGCGCTACGGTTCGCACCATACGGAGTCGATCCTCACCGAGGATGCGGCGACGGCGGAGCGGTTCCTGAACGAGGTCGACAGCGCGATCGTGCTGCACAACGCCTCGACGCAGTTCGCCGACGGCGGCGAATTCGGCTTCGGCGCCGAGATCGGCATCGCCACGGGGCGGATGCATGCGCGCGGGCCCGTGGGCGTCGAACAGCTGACCTCGTTCAAATACCGCGTCCGCGGCGCGGGACAGACGCGTCCGTGACGCTCGGCCGCCGCAACCGGGCCCCGCGCCCCGCGCCGCCGCTCCCGCCGCATGCGGCGGGGATGCGGATCGGCCTTCTCGGCGGCAGTTTCGATCCGGCGCATGCGGCGCATCGGATGATCTCGCTCGCGGCGCTGCGGCGGCTCGGGCTCGATGCCGTCTGGTGGCTGGTGACGCCCGGCAATCCGCTGAAGAACACGGCCGCGCTTCCCCCCGCCGCAAGGCGGGCGGCGGCGGCGCGTCTCGTGGCGGCGCATCCGCGTATCCGCGTGACCACGGTGGAAGAGGCGATGGGCACGCGCTTCACCCGCGACACGTTGGCCCTGCTGAAGCGGCGCTGTCCGGGCGTGCGCTTCGTCTGGCTGATGGGGTCCGACAATCTCGCGGGCTTCCATCGCTGGAAGCGCTGGACGGACATTCTCGCCATGATGCCCGTCGCCGTCTTCGATCGCCCCGGATCGACGCTGAAGGTGCCGGCAACGCGCGCGGCGGGCCGTTTCGGTCGTTTTCGCCTGCCCGAAGACGTCGGACGCGGCATGCCGCGCCTCCGTGCTCCCGCCTGGGCGCTCTTCCACGGTCCTCGTTCCGCTTTGTCCTCGACGGCGATCCGCGCGAAAAATCCAAGCGGCCATTGAAAAAACGGCCGGCATCCTCGATACTGACGCGGTGCGCAGAAGCGCACGGCAGAGGAACGAACACTGACAATGGCTCATTTCGAGGGGGCCGCTCCGGCGCCTCAGGCCGCGAAGGGCGAGACGCAGTCCGACCGCGGCGATGCCATGACCTCCATCCTCGCCGCGCTGGAAGACGCGAAGGCCGAGGAGACGGTGGTGATCGATCTCACCGGAAAGACGGCGCTCGCCGACGCGATGATCGTGACCACGGGCCGGTCCAACCGGCATGTGGGTTCGATCGCGGACCGCGTCGTGGAGATGCTGAAGGACGAAGGGCGAAAGGACATCCGGGTCGAAGGCCAGCCGCATTGCGACTGGGTGCTGATCGACGCGGGCGACGTCATCCTTCACGTGTTCCGTCCGGAAGTGCGGCAGTTCTACAATCTCGAGAAGATGTGGAGCTCCGACAGGCCGGGCGAGCGCGCCGTATCCTGACGGGACGATCATGCGCCTCGCCGTCCTGGCCGTCGGGCGGGTCAAGGACGGACCCGAACGCGAACTGATCGCGCGCTATGTCGACCGGTCGCGTGCGAGCGGCCGCTCGCTGGGCTTTTCCGGTCCCGACATCGTCGAAATTCAGGAGAGCCGCGCGACGCGGGCCGAGGACCGCAAGGCCGAGGAAGCCCGGGCGATCTCGGAAAAGCTCGCGGGGGCAAGACTCGTGATCCTCGACGAAAGGGCGAAATCGCCGACCAGCGCGGAATTCGCCGATCTGCTGCGCGGCCGCCGCGATGCGGGAGACCGCGCGCTCTGCTTCGTGACGGGCGGCGCCGACGGGCTCGACCCGATTTTCGCGGCGCGCGCCGATTTCGCGCTTTCCTTCGGCGCGATGACCCTTCCGCACCAGATCGTGCGTCTGTTGATCGTCGAACAGCTCTATCGCGCGATGTCCATCCTCGCCGGCCACCCCTATCATCGGGCATGAGACGAATCGGGGCTCCTTCCCTCATGCGCATGCGGCGTCCGTTCCTGCCGATGGCCCTCGCCGGCGCCCTCCTGCTGCCGCTCGCGCCGGACCTTCGGGCGCAGCCGACGCAGCCCGTCGCCGACAAATCCGCCAAGCGCATGGAGCTCGAGGCCGTCGAGCGGGAGCTCCGGACGGGCGAGGAAGCCCGGGCGAGGCTGAAGGCCGAGATCGATCTCCTCAGGAACGACCGGGCCCGTCTGGGCGAAAGGCTCGTCGAGGTCACGGGCCGCGTGCAGGCCGCGGAGGCCCGGGTGAGCGCGATCGAAAACCGCCTGACGACGCTCGCACAAACGGAGGGTGCGATCCGCCGTTCGCTCGAAGCGCGTCGCGGGCTGATCGCCGAAGTGCTGGGCTCGCTGCAGCGCATGGGCCGCAAACCGCCGCCCGCGCTTCTCGTGAAGCCCGAGGACATGCTCGACGCGGTGCGCAGCTCGATCCTGCTGGGGGCGGTGCTGCCGGAATTGAAGTCCGAGACCGAGGCCTTGGCGGGCGATCTCGGCGAATTGATCCGCCTGCGGACGCTCGCGACCGGCGAAAAGGAGACGCTCGCGCGCGACCTGGCCGGCCTGGCGCGGGACAGGGCCGAATGGTCATTGCTGCTCGACGCGCGCCGGCAGGAGATCGCCAAGCGCGAGGCGGGCTTTGTCGAGGAACAGCAGCGCGGGACCACGTTGGCGGGCCGCGCGCAGACCCTGCGGGACCTGATCGGACGGCTCGAGGCGGACGAACAGCTTCGTGCCCGGGCGCTCGCGGAAGAGCAGGCGGCCCGCAACGATCCGCGCATGGCGCAGCTGCGCGACAGGATCGCGCTGCTGTCCGGGAAGGACCCGGCGAAGATGACGCCCCGCGCGGCCTTCGCCGAATTGCGCGGCGCGCTGCCTCTGCCCGTCGCGGGCGTCGTTCTGCGCGGCTTCAACGCGCCCGACGGCGTGGGCGGGACGCAGCGCGGCATCGCGCTGGGCACACGGTCCGGCGCCGTGGTATCCTCTCCCGCCGACGGCTGGGTGGCCTTTGCGGGTCCGTTCCGGACCTACGGTCAACTCTTGATCGTGAATACCGGCGGCGGCTACTATGTCCTTCTTGCCGGAATGGACCGCATCAATGTGTCCGTCGGGCAATTCGTCGTTGCGGGAGAGCCCGTCGCGCAGATGGGGGAAGCCGCGAAGGCGGCGGTCGCCCCGTCGGGCGCCGAAGGTTCTCAGCCGGTGCTCTATGTGGAATTCCGCAAGGACGGCGTCTCGATCGATCCCTCGCCCTGGTGGGCGCCCTCGCTGAACGAGAAAGTTCGTGGATGATGCGTAAGCTCTCTTTTCTCCTGTTCGGCGTCGCCCTCGGCGCGGGCGCGGCGACGATGGTGGCGGCGCCGTCCCTCACGGGGCGGGCGACGGCGGCTCCGGGCGATCTTTATCGCCAGCTCAATCTTTTCGGCGACGTGTTCGAGAAGATCCGGACCGACTATGTCGAAAAGCCCGACGACGCGAAGCTGATCGAAGCCGCGATCAACGGCATGCTGCAGAGCCTCGATCCGCATTCGAGCTACATGGATCCGAAGAGCTTCCGCGACATGCAGGTGCAGACGCGCGGCGAGTTCGGCGGTCTCGGCATCGAAGTGACGATGGAGGAGGGCCTCGTCCGCGTGGTCACCCCCATCGACGACACGCCCGCCGCGCGCGGCGGCGTCATGGCGGGCGACGTCATCGTCCAGATCGACGACGAGAACGTTCAGGGCCTGAGCCTCAATCAGGCCGTCGAAAAGATGCGCGGTCCGATCAATTCCTCGGTCCGCCTGAAGATCGTCCGGAAGGGCGCGTCCGATACGATCGACATCACGCTGGTGCGCGACACGATCCGCATCCGCGCGGTCCGCTTCCGCAACGAGGAGGATGTCGGCTACATCCGGATCACGCAGTTCAACGAACAGACCTTCGAGAATCTGAAGACGGCGCTCGACCAGCTGTCGAAGGAGATCCCGGCCGACAGGCTGAAGGGTTACGTGCTCGACCTGCGGAACAACCCGGGCGGGTTGCTCGATCAGGCGATCTCGGTCTCCGACGCCTTCCTCGAGCGCGGCGAGATCGTGTCCACGCGCGGCCGCAACGCCGACGAGGCGCAGCGCTACACGGCGCGGGCGGGCGATCTTTCGAAGGGCAAGCCGGTGATCGTGCTGATCAACGGCGGCTCGGCCTCGGCGTCGGAAATCGTCGCGGGCGCGCTGCAGGACCACAAGCGGGCGACCGTCGTCGGGACTCGCTCCTTCGGCAAGGGCTCGGTCCAGACCATCGTGCCGCTCGGCGCGAACGGTGCGCTGCGCATCACGACCGCGCGCTACTACACGCCTTCCGGTCGCTCGATCCAAGCCAAGGGCATCGATCCCGACATCCAGATCCTTCCGGACGTGCCGCCGGAACTGCGCGGCAAGGACGAGACCAAGGGCGAAGCCGCTCTGCGCGGCCATCTGAAGAACGGCGAAGACGAACGCGGCGGATCCTCCGCCTATGTCCCGCCGGATCCGAAGAACGACAAGCAGCTGCTCCATGCCTATGACCTGCTCCGCGGCAAGGCGACCAAGGCGAACTGATCTTCCGTGATCGGGACCGATCGAGCGATGCCCGGCCTTGCGCCGGGCATCGGCGTTTCGGGGCCCTGCGCCGCTGCGTTTGCGGTTCGTTAACCATGCTGCGGCATGGTGGCGCCATGTTCTCCGGAATTCCGTTCATGCGTACCGGACCCCAAGCTTCGAGGTTCCGATGCGTCATGCCGACGATCTGTCACGCCCTCTCGGTCTGTCCGCGACCATGGTGAAAGGATCCGAGCGCTCCCGCTCCCTTGCCGTGGGAGCGGCGGTGACGATCGTCAGCGCGGCGCTCTTCTCGGCCGCGGCCCTTCATCTGCGCAAGCCTCCCGAGGCACCGGTCGCCGTCGCGGAAGTCACGGCGGCGGAACCGGAACCCGTAATCGAGATCCAACCGCCTCCTCCCGACGATACGCCCGTGGTCCGCGCGGGCTTTCCGCCCAACATGGTCGAAGTGACCGGCAGTCTGCAGAACCGCACGCCTGCGGGCCTGAGCGCCGGGCTCGTCGAGACGGGACGTTGGGGGCTGCTGCCGCGGATCGCCTCCGACGGGACGCGTCCCGGCGATGCCCATGCGCGGCCGATCCGGCCCGGCCTGCAATCCCGGCCGAAGATCGCGTTGGTCGTGGGCGGTCTCGGCCTCAACGACGCCGTCGGCAGGGAAGCCGTCGCCAAGCTTCCGCTCGACGTGACGCTCGCGGTCGCGCCCTACGGCACGGGTCTCGATTCGCTCGCCGACCTCCTGCGCCGACAGGGGCGGGAATTGTGGCTTCAGGTTCCGATGGAACCGCTCGATCATCCGATGACGGATCTGGGTCCGCGAACCTTGGTCACCACGGCCGGAACGCCCGCCAATATCGACAAGCTGCATTGGAGCATGTCCCGCTTCACGGGCTATGCGGGCGTGCTCAATTATCGCGGCGAACGCATGCTCGTGCACGAACCCGCCCTCGAACCCGTTCTCGCCGAGATCGCCGCCCGCGGCCTGATGTTCGCGGAAGACGGGCCGCCGACGCGCAGCCTCGTGCCCGCGCTGTCGCGGAAGCTCGGCCTTCCGACCGTCCGGTCGGATCTGACGATCGATCCCGAAGACCGCCCGGCTGCCGTGGACGCGGCGCTTGCCAAACTCGAGGCCATCGCCAAGAAGAGAGGCGTCGCCGTCGCCACGGCGACCGCCTTGCCCGTGACCATCGAGCGGCTGGCGGAGTGGAGCAGCAGGCTCGAGGCCAAGGGCATCGCCCTCGTGCCCTTGAGCGCGGTGGCGCGCCGCTGAGGCGCGAGGAGCGCCCGATTTGACCCGACTTCCTTATCGTCCCTGCGTCGGCATCATGCTGGTCAACCGCGAGGGTCTCGTCTTCGTGGGACGGCGCGTGCGGGAGGCGGGGCCCGAACATGTCGACGACACCCATGCCTGGCAGATGCCGCAGGGGGGAATCGATCCCGGCGAAGATCCCTATACGGCGGCCCTGCGCGAACTGCGCGAGGAGACGAACGTCCGCAGCGTGTCCCTGATCGCCGAGGCGCCGGACTGGTTCGCCTATGATCTGCCGGACGCGGTCGCCGAGACCGCGTGGAAAGGCCGATGGGGCGGCCAGACGCAGAAATGGTTCGCGCTGCGCTTTGAAGGAGAGGATTCGGAAATCGACATCCTCGAACCCGAGGGCGCGACCCATGCCGAATTCGACGCTTGGCGATGGGAGCGGATCGAGCGCCTTCCCGAGCTGATCATTCCCTTCAAGCGCCCCGTCTATGAAAAGGTCGTGGCCGCGTTCAAGCCGCTGATCGGTTGAGGCGGCGCTCGCGGATCACGAGACACGCCCCGCGCGACGGCGGAGCGAGGCTGCCAAGCGTCCGTCGACGACGAGCAGGCCCAGGCCGATCAGCGCCGCGCCGGCGATCTGGCGGGACTCCAAGCGTTCGCCGAGCACGAGCGCGCCGAGAAGAATCGCCGTGGGCGGGATCATCAGCGTGACGAGCGACACCGCCGTGGCGCCGGCGCTCGCGAGCACGCGATAGAAAAGCTGATAGGCGACCGCCGTCGACAGGATGCCGAGCGCGGCCACGCAGGCGAGGGCGGCGGGTCCGGGCGGGGGAAGCGTCCACGGCCGATCGACGAGCAGGGCCGGGACCAGGAGAAGACAGGCCGAGGCCGTGACCTGACCGAAGGTCGCACGCATCGGATCGATGTCCATCCGTCGGAAGCGCCGTCCGAAGATGTTCGAAAAAGCGTAGGACAGCGTCGCGCCGAGACAGGCCAGCTCGGCCTGAAGATGCGCGCCGACGCCGAGACGGTCGATGCCCGTCAGTACGGCGACGCCGAAGAGGCCGAGCACCACGCCCGCGAGCTTCGCCGGGGTCATCCTTTCGTCCTGCGTGAGCAGATGAGCGACGATCACGGTGAAGAGCGGCGTCGTCGCGTTCAGAACCGAGGCGAGACCCGCCCCGAGTTCCTTCTGGCCATAGGCGATGAGCGTGAAGGGGACGACGTTGTTGATGAGGCCCATCCCGAAAAAGACCTTCCACGCCTCCGTTCCGGTCGGCACCGCGCGCCGCGTCGCCCGAAGCATGAGAAAGAGCGCCGCCGAGGCCAGCGCGACCCGTTCGAAGGTCAAGGTGAGCGGCGGAATCTCCGCGACGGCGATCCGGTTGAAGAGGAAGGAACCTCCCCAAAGAACCGACAGGAGGGCCAGAAGCCCCCAATCGCGGGAGGTCATCAGCGGAGCGGGCGCGGTCATGCAGAAGGGATTAGCGCGGGCCGCGCTTCCGCTCCACCCGAAATCGACGGCCGCCGCGCGGCCGAAACGGGTCTAGGCGGCCCGCGGGCCGTAGTGTAAGAACCCGGCTCGCGTGCCCCTGTGGCGGAATTGGTAGACGCGACCGACTCAAAATCGGTTTCCGCAAGGAGTGCTGGTTCGATCCCGGCCAGGGGCACCATCCTTCGTCCGTCGCGCTCGACGCGACGAGCGCTTCGATCGACAGTCGCCCAGCGCGCCCGAGGAAGGCTACCGCCGTGCCGCACGCGTTTTCCGACGTTCCGGTCCTGCCGCCGATGCCGTACATGACCCCTCGGGTTTCGCCCGCATGACGATGCGCCTCCTGGATCGCGCCTTACGGCCGGACGCCGCCGCAGCGCTCGTGCTCGGCGGTGCGGGCTTCGCCCTCGCGGCCGCCTGGTTCATCGAAATCGTTTTGGGCGTGAAACCCTGCCCGCTCTGCCTCGAGCAGCGGATCCCTTATTACGTCGGCCTGCCGCTCGCGGCGGCCGGGCTGGTCGTCGCGCTGCGGGCGCCGCGAAGCCGAGCGATCGGCCCGCTTCTGGCCCTCGTTTCGATCGCCTTCGTGGTCGGCTCGGCGATGGGACTGCACCATGCGGGGGTCGAGGCGGGCTGGTGGAAGGGTCCGCAGGACTGCGCGGGCACGACGGCCGCGCCGCCCGCGGCGATCCAGGATTTCCTGAAAGAGCTTTCGACCGTGAAGGTGATCCGTTGCGACGAGGTCGCGATGCGGATCTTCGGGCTGTCGCTGGCCGCGTGGAACGCGATCGTCGCCGGAGCGGCGGGGTTCTTCGCCGCGGCGGCGGCGCTGCGCGCCTTCCTCGCTCAGGGTTCGAGCTCGGTATCCCAGTAAAGGTAATCGAGCCAGCTCTCGTGGAGATAGTTCGGCGGGAACAGCCGGCCGTTCTGGTGCAGATCCGCGACCGACGGCGCATAGGGCTTCTGCACCGGGAACATGCCGACCTGCTTGGGCAGGCGATCGCCCTTCTTCAGATTGCAGGGTGAGCAGGCCGCGACGACGTTCTCCCATGTGGTCTGGCCGCCTTTGGACCGCGGGATCACGTGATCGAAGGTCAGATCCTCGCGGATGCCGCAATACTGGCAGGAGAAACGGTCGCGCAGGAAGACGTTGAAACGGGTGAAGGCGGGCGTCCGGCTCGGCTTGACGTAGCTCTTGAGGCAGACGACGGAAGGCAGGCGGATCTCGGAGCTCGGACTTCGGATCGTCCGGTCGTAGGAGGCGATGATGTTGACCCGGTCGAGGAACACCGCCTTGATCGCGTCCTGCCAGCTCCAGAGCGACAAGGGGTAATAGCTCAACGGGCGATAGTCGGCGTTGAGCACCAAAGCCGGGCAGGCTTCCGGCGATACGGGCGGGGGGACGTGGATCGTCACCGACCGGCTCTCCCTCAGGATTCGAGCGAATCTCAGGAGAGAACAGTCTAACGCCCGCGTGACGGGAATGTGAAGCCGTTCCCGACAGCCGGTGACGAAGGATCACGCAAGGACGGCGGCGCGCGTGCCGCGGCGGCTCAGCGGGTCGGGACGGGCTTTTCGCCGCGATAGTCGTAGAAGCCGCGCATGGTCTTGCGGCCGAGCCAACCCGCCTCGACGTATTTCACGAGCAGCGGGCACGGGCGGTATTTCGAATCCGCGAGGCCTTCATGCAGCACCTGCATCACGGACAGGCAGGTGTCGAGGCCGATGAAGTCGGCGAGCTGCAACGGGCCCATCGGATGGTTCGCGCCGAGCCGCATCGCGGTGTCGATGGCGTCGACCGACCCCACGCCCTCGTAGAGCGTATAGATCGCCTCGTTGATCATCGGCAACAGGATGCGGTTCACGATGAAGGCCGGGAAATCCTCGGCCGTCGTGACGGTCTTGCCCAGCGCCGTGATGAATTCGCGCGCCGCTTCGAAGGTCGGATCTTCGGTGGCGATGCCGCGGATCAGCTCGACGAGCTGCATGCGGGGCACGGGATTCATGAAATGGATGCCGATGAAGCGCTCGGGCCGGTCCGTCACGGAAGCGAGGCGCGTGATCGAGATCGACGACGTGTTCGAAGCCAGCATCGTGTCGGGCTTCAGGAGCGGGTTCAGCGCCATGAAGATCTTGCGCTTGACCTCCTCGTTCTCCGTCGCCGCCTCGATCACGAGGTCGCAGTCGCCTACGTCCTCGAGCGCCGGCGCGGCGAGAATCCGCGCGAGGGCCGCGTGCCGGCCCGGTTCGTCGAGCGCACCGCGGGCGACGAGCTTGGCCAGATTGCCGTTGATGGTGGCAAGGCCCGCATGGATGCGGTCAGCGTTGAGGTCGTGCAGCTTGACGTCGAAGCCGGCGCTCGCGCAGACCTGCGCGATGCCGTTGCCCATCTGCCCCGCGCCGATGATCCCGATCCTGCGAATTTCGATGGACATGATTGCCTGCTCGCGCGTCGCGCCTCGAATGGGAGAGAGGCCGCGCAAGTCGCGCGGCCCCGGATGTCGTCAGCCTTTGGCGAGCTCTTTCTCGAGCTCGGGAAGGATCGTGAAGAGGTCGCCGACGAGGCCGTAATCCGCCACCTGGAAGATGGGGGCCTCCTCGTCCTTGTTGATCGCCACGATCACCTTGGAGTCCTTCATGCCGGCGAGATGCTGGATCGCGCCGGAGATGCCGACCGCGACATAGAGGTCGGGAGCGACCACCTTGCCCGTCTGACCGACCTGCCAGTCGTTGGGGGCGTAACCCGCATCGACCGCCGCGCGAGAAGCGCCCATGGCCGCGCCGAGGCGATCGGCGACGGGCTCGATATAGGTCTTGAAGTTCTCGGCATTCTGCATCGCCCGGCCGCCCGAGACGATGATGCGGGCCGAGGTCAGCTCCGGACGGTCGGATTTGGACAGTTCCTCGCCCTTGAAGGCCGACAATGCGGGATCGGCCGCGGCCGGGACGGGCTCGATCGTCGCCGAACCGCCCGCCTCCGTCGCCCGGAAGGCGGCGGTGCGGACCGTCACGACCTTCTTCGCGTCGGTCGACTGCACGGTCTGAATCGCGTTGCCCGCATAGATCGGGCGTTCGAACGTGTCGGGCGAGACCACCTTGGTGATGTCGGAGATCTGCATCACGTCGATGAGCGCGGCGACGCGCGGCATCGTGTTCTTGCCTTCCGCCGTCGCGGCCGAGACCACCGCGTCGTAACCGGCCGCAAGCGAGGCGACGAGCGCGGCCACGGGCTCCGCCAGATGATGCGCGTAAGCGGGCGAGTCGGCGACCAGCACCTTCTCGACGCCTTCGAGCCCGGCGGCGGTCTTCGCGGCGGCGGCGCAACCGGAACCCGCGACGAGGACATGCACGGGCCCGCCCATGGCGCGGGCGGCCGTCAGCACCTTGGCGGTCGCGTCCTTCAGCGACGCGTCGTCGTGATCGGCGAGGAGCAGAACGGCCATGTCAGAGCACTCCCGCTTCGGTCTTGAGCTTCTGCACGAGTTCGGCGACCGATCCCACCTTCGCGCCGGCCTTGCGGGAGGCGGGCTCGGAGGTCTTCAGCACCTTGAGGCGCGGCGAGACGTCGACGCCGAAATCCTCGGGGGACTTCTCGTCGATGGGCTTCTTCTTCGCCTTCATGATGTTCGGCAGCGAGGCGTAGCGCGGTTCGTTGAGGCGGAGATCCGTCGTCACGATCGCGGGAAGCTTCAGCTCGACCGTCTGCAGGCCGCCGTCCACTTCGCGGGTCACCGAGACGGTCTCGGCGCCGAGATCGACCTTCGAGGCGAAGGTGCCCTGCGGGCGGCCCGTCAGCGCGCCGAGCATCTGGCCCGTCGCGTTGCAGTCGTCGTCGATCGCCTGCTTGCCCATGATCACGAGGCCCGGGCTCTCGGATTCCATGATCGCCTTCAGGATCTTGGCGACGGCCAGCGGTTCCACGACGGAATCGGTCTTCACGAGGATGCCGCGATCGGCGCCCATGGCGAGCGCGGTGCGGATCGTCTCCGCGGCCTGCGCGGGGCCGATCGACACGACCACGATCTCCGTGGCCTTGCCCTGTTCCTTCAGACGAATCGCCTCCTCGACGGCGATCTCGTCGAAGGGGTTCATCGACATCTTCACATTGGCGAGTTCCACGCCCGAGCCGTCCGGCTTCACGCGGATCTTCACATTGTAGTCGACGACCCGTTTGACGGGCACGAGGATCTTCATTCGATCTTCCTCCGGACCCCGGCGAATGACCCGCGGTCCTTTACGAAATCGTTCGGCACGCGCCGTGGGGCGCAGGCGGGGATGCGCGACCCCCGGCGATGCCCGGACCGTAATGGTCGGTCGGAAGCCTTGTCAACGCGCCGAAATGCTCATTCGGCGCGGCTCAGCGATTGCCGCCGGGCACCCAGAGCACGTCGCCCTCCCCGCGCCGATTCACGTAGCGGGAGGCGACGAAGAGGAAGTCGGAAAGGCGGTTGACGTATTTCAACGCCGCTTCGCCGACCCTTTCTTCGGGAAGGGAGGCCAGTTCCACCATGAGGCGCTCCGCACGCCGGCACACCGTGCGGGCCTGATGCAGATGCGCCGCGGCGGGCGAACCGCCCGGCAGAACGAAGGACCGGAGCGGCTGCAATTCCGCGTTCAGCAGATCGATGTCCGATTCGATGCGCTCCACCTGCGAAGGAACGATCCGAAGGGGCTCGTATTCGAGCGGCTTTCCCGTGTCGGGCGTGCAGAGATCCGCGCCGAGGTCGAACAGATCGTTCTGGATCCGGCCGAGCATCGCGTCGACGACGGGTTCCGTCTCCCGCGTATGGAGACGGGCGAGGCCGAGGACCGAATTGGTCTCGTCGACGGTGCCGTAGGATTCCACGCGAAGATCGAATTTCGGACGGCGTTCGCCCGTGCCGAGCGCCGTGGTCCCGTCGTCGCCGGTGCGGGTATAGATTCGGTTCAGTACGACCATGCGCGCCTCTTTTCTCCGGAGGGGGATATAACGCGGCGCGCCCCCGCGGGAAGCGTGAATCAGAAGGTCCGGCTCACCCGAAGACCGAAATGCGTGAGGCCTCGATTTTCGTCGCAGAGCCCGGCGTTCGAAAGATGCTCGACCGTGGCCATGACGCTCAGGCGATCGTTCAGGCGGCGTCCCAAGGAGATCGATTCGCGGAAGCCCCAGGAACAGCCGAGCGGAGCGCGCCCGGCGTCGGTGCGGCCGTTCCGCCCGTTGTGCAGGGCGAGGCCCAGCGCGCCCTCGACGAAAAGACGCGGGCCGAAATCATGCGTCCAGGTGAAGCCCGCATAAGCGTGCCCCGTGCCGCCCGTCGCGTTCAGAGTACCGCCGATATGGGCGCGCGGAACGAGAGCCTGCAGGCTCGCCCGGGTCGCGAAGAGGCGTGCCGTCATCAGCTCGGCATTGACGTCGACACCGCCCCGTTCCGGCGAACCCGGGTCGTGGATCATCGCGCCCGCCCGGAACTCGGGGCGCGACGTCCGCGGCCCGGCGATCGCCGGGAGCACGGCCGCGACGAGGAAGAGGAGGCAGAACGACAGGAGCGGCGCGGCGCGCATCCGGGTCCCTTCGGAAAGAACGTCTTTCCTTAGGTTAAGCCTGCGCCGGTGCGACTCAATCCGTCACGACTTCAGCCAAACGGCGGTCATGATCAGCAGAACGGCGAGGAATTGGAGGATCACCCGCCACCGCATCAACATCTGCGACCGGTTCGGGCTCCCGCCCCGCATCATGTTGACGAGACCGAGCAGGAGAACCACAGCGACCGCCAGCGTGGCGACGGGAACGAGATAGTCGATGAGGGTCATGCCGGGCCCGGTCGATTTCGAATGGGGCTCACAACAGCCATGCCCCGCGGACGGGCGCAACCCCCGAGTGCCGCGGCGTATCGCCGAGGCTCAACGCGGGAGCATCTCGCGCGGATCGATGAGTCGCTGGAGGTAATCCAGCTCGCCCTTGGGGCGCTCCGTCTCGCCCAGACGGCGGCGAAGCTCCTCGAGCACTTCCCGAGCGCGCAGTTCGAGCGTGCCCTTCTTGCCGCCCTCCTGCATCCGGGCACGATCGTCGGCCTCGCGGCTCGGCACGTCGCGGCCGAGCGGATCGCGGTTCGGATCGCCGGCATCGGCACGGTCGCGGGCCTCGCCGTTCGGCTCGCCCGAGGGTTCGCCTTCGCCGAATTCATTGCCCTGCCGCTGCATCCGGCGCGCCATGTCCTGTGCGCCCCGGCGCAGATTTTCGAGCGCACGGCCCTGCGCATCGACGGCTTCCCCGTCCTGATTGCGGCCGATCGCTCCCTCGGCACGGCCCATCTCGTTCTCCGCCTCGCCGAAGCCTTCCGGCTCGCCGCCCATGCCCTGCATGCGGCGACGCATCTCTTCGAGGCGGCGCTTCAGATCCTGCTGGCGCTCGGCGAGGCTCTGGCCGGGCGACCGCCCTTCGCCGCTTTCGGCGCCTTGGCCCTCCTGCCCTTCCTGTCCTTGCTGACGGCCTTGTCGGCCCTGCTGCCCGTCCTGACCCTGCCGTTCGCGCTGGGACTGCCCGCGTTCGTTGCGGCGCTGTTCGTCGCGGCGGCGCTGGCCCTCGCGGAAGGTGTCGTCGCGGAGCTGCTGCTGCTCGCGCGTCATGCGATCGAGTTCGTCGAGCGCCTGCTGCATTTCGCGGCCGCGGGGGTCGCGCATGGGCCGGGCGGTCTTCAGATCGCGCATCATGTTGCGGAGTTGGTCCAGCATGCGCTGGGCCTCTTCGGTCCGGCCGTCGCGCATCATGCGCTCCATCCGGTCCATCATCGCGTCGAGGTCACGCTGCGAGAGCATCCGATCGTTCGGCGAAGCCTCACGCTCGGCTTGCCGCATGTTCGGGTCGCGCAGCATCTTTTCGGCGAGCTCCTGCATGTAGCGGTTCATCGCCATGCGCAGTTCGTCCATCAGCCGCTTCAGCTCCTCGGGCGAGGCGCCGCGCTCGAGCGCGTCCCGCAGCGCCTGTTCGGCCGCCCGCAGCGCCTTTTCCGCGTCCGAGGTCGTCCCCTCCTCGATGGCGAGCGCCATCTGCCAGAGGAACTCGGCGACTTCGAGGAGTTCAGGGTTCTTGTCGGCCCGCCGGAGATCGCGCGCGGCCTTGCGCAGGCCGAGATAGACCGAAAGATCGGGGGTAAAGCGCGCGGGCTCGATCAGCAGCGCGAAGAGCGCCTCCTGGGTCCTCTTCCGGCCGGCCGGATCCACGACGAGATCGCGTCGCTGCTCCGCCAGCGCCTTGGCCAGCGGCTCGGTGAAGGGCCGCTTCGGCAAGGTCATGCGGAAGATCTCGCTGCGCCCTTCCTGTCCCGCATCGTCGCGCACGACGAGCTGCGCCTCGACCTCCGCGCCCGCCCAAGGGTGATCCTTCAGGTCGAAGGAGGATTTCGCTTCGGTCGCCCGGCCGTCGGCCGTTCCGCTCCGCGCGTCGCCCGAGAGCGACAGGGGCATGGCCGGCGGCGGCACCAGCGGCGCACGGACGCCGCCCGCGCCCGTCGGACGAACGGGGCCGAGGATCGCCACTTCTCCCGCGGCGACGCCGTAATCGTCCTCGACGGAAGCGGAAAGGGTCAACGCGCCCTTGGCGTCGGTCGACGGCGCTTCGACGAGCTTCACGGAGGGAGGAAGATCGGGCACGGCGGTCAGCGCGACGGTAAACCGGCCCGAACGGCGCGTCCTGATCGTCACCGCGGCGTCGCCCGTCAGCACGAAGCGATGCTCCCCGACGGAAGGCTGCTGCGCCGTGCTCGGCGCCTTTTCGAGACCGCCCGAGGACTGCACCTCCACGATCTCGTCGTCGGACGCGCGGATCACGACCTCGGAGCGCACCGGCGCACGCAGCGCGAGACGTCCGCCTTCCGCCTTGGCGATGTCGAGCAGCATGGGCGGGACGCGGGTGTAGAGCGGCGGATTGATCCAGCCGTCGAGCCGGGGAGCGGCCGCGACGTCGACGCGTCCGCTCCAGTCGAAGGCCGCAGAGAGGCGCGCCTCGCGTTCCGGCCCCGCGACGAGGGCGGCGACGGCGAGGGAGAGCAGCGCCGCGAAGCGGACCGCGTAACGGTCCCGCATCTCGAGGCGCGGGGCGGGGGGCGCGAGCCTCAGCCGCGAGGCACGCTCGGCGAGACGGCGACGATGCGCCTCCCACAGGGCGCGGGGGGCGGGATCGGCGTCGGGCGAGGCGAGCCGGTCGGAGAGGTCGGTCGCGACCCGATGCGGTTCGCCCGAATCGCGGGCGAGCCGCGCCAGCGCCTCGCGCGGCGCGACCCGGGCCGCCCCAGCGCCCGCGACGAGACAGGCCGTGACCGCGGCCGCGAAGATCAGCACCCCCGCGGCACGTCCCGAAGGAGGAACCGCCTGCCAGAATCCCAGCCATGACAAGGTGACGAAACCGGATGCGGTCACGAGGGCCGCGACGATCCAAGGCCAAAGGCGCTCGAAGGAGACCGTCGCCGTCGCGCGCCGAAGCAGCGCGAGGGGAATCGCCGAAGCGCTCCGCCCGTCCTCTTGGCCGTTTTCGGGATCGCGCGCCATCGCTCGTCCTCGGAGAAGTCCGCAACCGGAGGCTAGCACGCCCCGCGCCTTCTGGCCGGCGGCGATCTGCGTCCGGATGCCGCGCGCGACCGGGCCGCGCCCTCAGCCTTCCAGCCAGCCGGGCACGCGGTCGAGCGCGAGAAGGTCTTCGACGGTCATGCGCGGACGGATCACCGCATAATCCTCGCCCTTCACCAGCACTTCGGCGACGAGGGGGCGGGTATTGTAGGTGCAGGCCTGCACCGCGCCGTAGGCCCCGGCGGTCATCACGGCGAGGAGATCGCCCGCGGCCGGCGCGGCCATCTCGCGGTCGAGGCCGAGATAGTCGCCCGTCTCGCAGACGGGACCGACGACGTCGGCCTTGAACCGCGGCGCGCCTTCGGCGGGCCGCACCACCGGCTTGATGTCGTGATGCGCCTCGTACAGCGTCGGGCGGATGAGATCGTTCATCGCCGCGTCGACGATGACGAAGTTCTTGCCCTCGCCTTCCTTGACGTAGACGACCGAGGTCACGAGCACGCCCGCATTGGCGACGATCAGGCGTCCGGGCTCGAAGACGAGCTTGCAGCCGAGATCGGCCGTGTGCTTGCGCACGATCTCGGCATAGCGCTCCGGATGCGGAGGGGGCTCGTTGTCCTCGCGATAAGGCACGCCCAGCCCGCCGCCGAGATCGACATGGTCGATCGGGTGCCCGTCCTCGCGAAGTTCGTGGACGAAGTCGCGCAGCAGCGCGAAGGCGTCGTCGAAGGGCTGCAGATCGGTGATCTGGCTGCCGATATGCATGTCGACGCCGGTCACGAGGATGCCCGGAAGCGCCCCCGCCTCGCGATAGACCGCCCGCGCCTTCGAGATCGGAATGCCGAACGTGTTCTCGGACTTGCCCGTCGAAATCTTGGCGTGGGTCTTGGCGTCGACGTCGGGGTTCACGCGGATCGCGATCCGCGCGCGCTTGCCGCGCGCCGCGGCCATGGCGGAGAGCTTCAGCAGTTCGGGTTCGGACTCGACGTTGAAGCAGAGGATGTCCTCGTCGAGCGCCTGCGCGATTTCGGCCTCCGTCTTGCCGACGCCCGAAAAGGTGATCTTCGAGCCCGGCACGCCCGCCGCGCGGGCGCGGCGCAGTTCGCCGCCGGAGACCACGTCCATGCCCGCGCCCAACCGGGCGAGCGTCTTCAGCACGGCCTGGTTCGAATTGGCCTTCATCGCGTAGCAGACGAGAGCGTCCATGCCCGCGAAGGCTTCCGAGAACACCCGGAAATGACGCTCCAGCGTGGCCGTGGAATAGCAGTAGAAGGGCGTTCCCACCTCCGCCGCGATGCGGCGCAGATCGACCCCCTCGGCGTGCATCACGCCGTCGCGATGTTCGAAATGATGCATGGGAACGGTCTCAGAGCAGCGGATCGAGGATGAAGGGACGCTTCGGCGCGACGATCGGTTTGCGACCGCCGCGGTCGCCCGCGGCCACGGGAGGCGCGAGGGAGGGCAGCGCCTCGCCCGCGGGGGCGGCTTCCGGCTCGTCGGCGAGAACGCTCGCGGCGGGCGCGGCGGCCCGGGGCGGCGGCTCCAGCGGACCACGACGCCCGCAGGCCGAAAGCGCCGTCGCGAGGATCAGGACCGCGAGGATCGGGAAAGGGCGGTACGGAATGGGCACGGCACGGGCTCCTGAGACGCGCAGGATCATACTCCGCCGCGCGCCGGGCGCGAGCGGAACTTGAGGGTCAAGCGGACGCGGTCTTGGCGGCGGCCTTCTTCAGTGCGGCGAGGGCGCGCCGCGCCTGCGCGCGGACGTTCGCCGGAGCGGTGCCGCCGTAGCTCGTGCGGCTCCGGACCGACTTGTCGACGCCCAGCACCGCGAAGATCTCGTCGGTGATGCGCGGCTCGACGCCCTGCATCTCGGCGAGCGTCAGCCTTTCGAGGCCGACGTTCCGGTCCGAGGCGAGGCCGACGATCCGGCCCGTGACGTGATGCGCCTCGCGGAAGGGCATCTTCAGCGTGCGCACCAGCCAGTCGGCGAGGTCGGTCGCGGTGGCGTAGCCCGCGCCCGCGGCCTTCTTCATCACCTTCGCGTCGGGCCGCATGTCGCGCACCATGCCCGCGGTCGCCGCGATGCAGAGGGAGAGCGAGCGCAGCGCGTCGAACGTGCCCTCCTTGTCCTCCTGCATGTCCTTCGCATAGGCGAGCGGCAGGCCCTTCATGACGACGAGCAGGCCCGTCAGCGCGCCGATGATGCGGCCCGCCTTGGCGCGGACGAGTTCCGCCGCGTCGGGGTTGCGCTTCTGCGGCATGATCGAGGAGCCCGTGGTGAAGGCGTCCGAAAGCTTCACGAAGGCGAATTGCGGCGTCGTCCAGATGACGATCTCTTCCGCGAAACGCGAGAGATGCATGGCGCAGATGGCCGCGGCCGCGAGGGATTCGAGCGCGAAGTCGCGGTCCGAAACGCTGTCGAGCGAATTGGCGGTCGGGCGATCGAAGCCGAGCGCGGCGGCGGTCGCGAAGCGGTCGATCGGGAAGGACGTACCCGCCAGCGCGGCGGCCCCGAGCGGGCACTCGTTCATCCGCTTGCGGGCGTCCGCGAAGCGGCCGCGGTCGCGACCCAGCATCTCGACATAGGCGAGGAGGTGGTGGCCGAAGGTGACGGGCTGGGCGGACTGCAGATGCGTGAAGCCCGGCATCACGGTCCCCGCGAAGGCCAGCGCCTTCTCGGCGAGCGCGGTCTGCAGGTCGAGGATCTGGGCGGAGAGGTCGTCGACCGTGTCGCGCACCCAGAGCCGCATGTCGGTGGCGACCTGATCGTTGCGCGAGCGGGCGGTGTGGAGGCGTCCGGCGGCGGGACCGACGATCTCCGCGAGCCGCGACTCGACGTTCATATGGATGTCTTCGAGCGCGCGGGTGAAGGTGAAGTCGCCGCGCTCGATCTCCGCCTCGACCTTGCCGAGCCCGGCCATGATCGCGCCCGCATCCGCTTCCGTCACGATGCCCCGCGCAGCGAGCATCGCGAGATGCGCGCGAGAGCCGCGGATGTCCTGACGCCAAAGGGTCTTGTCGAAATCGATCGAGGCGTTGATTTCTTCCATGATCGCGGCGGGTGCGCTTTCGAAGCGTCCGCCCCACATCTTGTTGCTCATGCCAACGCCCCCGAGCGGGCCGGAGACCCGATGTCCCGCAGCCGCATTCTTCTTCTCACGGCCGTCGTCGTCCTTGCGGGCGCGGGCCTCGTCGCGGGCGTCCTATACGGGACGAAGCCCTCCGCCGGCAATCGCTCCGCCGCAGCCTGCGCCGGTTCCGCCGCGGTCGCGCAACGGACCGCGCCCTTCGCCAAGGGCGAAGTCGCCGCGTTGCGGATGACGAAGACGCCCGAACCGCTCGTCGACTTCGCCTTCACGACGCCGGAGGGCGGCGGCAGGCTGAGCGACCTCAAGGGGCGGGTCGTGCTCTTCAATCTCTGGGCGACCTGGTGCGCGCCCTGCCGGGAGGAGATGCCGGCGCTCGACGCGCTGCAGAAGAATTTCGGCGGCAAGGATTTCGAAGTGCTCGCGCTCAACATGGACACGCGCAATCTCGACCGCGTGCCGCGCTGGCTGACGGAGACGGGCATCGCCTCGCTGGCGCTGCGGACCGATCCCGAGGGCAAGGTGTTTCAGCAGCTGCGCGGCGCGGGGAAGGTCACCGGGCTGCCGACGACGATCCTCGTCGACCGCGAGGGCTGCGTGCTCGGCGAAATGGCGGGCCCCGCGAAATGGGATTCCGAGGACGCGATCAAGCTGATCCGTGCCGCGGTCGGCGGGTGAGCGGGTCTTGGTCTTTTGCTCGCGTGACCCCTCGACGAAAAAGGCCGCCCGGAGGCGGCCCTTCGAAGCATGCGGCCGCGCAGCCGCTCAGGCCTTGGCGGGCGTCTTCACCGCTAGGCCCTTTTCCGTCATGTGGCTCTGCAGTTCGCCCGACTGGAACATTTCGCGGACGATGTCGCAACCGCCGACGAACTCGCCCTTCACGTAGAGCTGCGGGATCGTCGGCCAGTTGGAGAAGTCCTTGATGCCCTGGCGGACGGCGTCGGACTCGAGAACGTTGATGCCCTTATAGGGCACGCCCACATAATCGAGGATCTGCACGACCTGGCCGGAGAAGCCGCACATGGGGAACTGGGGCGTTCCCTTCATGAACAGCACGACGTCGTTGGTCTCGATCTCGTTCCGGATGGTGTCCTGAATGCTCATCGTTCGGTCCTGCTCTCGTGCGCGGTCAAGGCGCGCCGTTGTCGTCTGTCCGATCAGTCTTGCGGCGCGGAGGTCGTCAAGGCAAGAGCGTGCAGCACGCCGCCCATATTCCCCTTCAGCGCAGCATAGACCAACTGGTGCTGCTGGACGCGCGTCTTGCCCTTGAAGGCGGACGACACGACCGTCGCGGCGTAATGGTCGCCGTCGCCCGCGAGATCGCGGATCTCGACGGTCGCGTCGGGCAGGGCTTCCTTGATCATCCGCTCGATGTCGGCGGCTTGCATCGCCATGGTCGCGTTCTCCTCAGGCCGCCGCGATCGCTTCGGGGCCCGTCATGTAGTGCGGCAGCCAATCCTCATGGGCACGGCGCAGCTTGTCGATCGATATGGGGGCCTCGTCGCCGAGGGTCAACGCGTCGCCTCCGGTCGTACCGATCACGACGGCCGGAACGCCCGCCGCCTCGGCCTCGGCCATGATCCGCTCGGCTTCCGCCTTCGACGCCGTCAGGACGTAGCGGGCCTGATCCTCGCCGAACCAGAAGCCGTGCGCGACGGGCGCGCCCGCGGGGGCCGTGACCTTCGCGCCGATGCGTCCGGCCATGGCCATCTCCGCCAGCGCGACGGCGAGGCCGCCGTCGGACAGATCGTGCACGGTCTTCACGCGCTTCGAACGGATGAGTCCGCGCACGAAATCGCCGTTGCGGCGCTCGGCGGCGAGGTCGACGGGCGGGGGCGAACCCTCCTCCCGGCCGCAGACGTCGCGCAGCCAGACCGATTGCCCGACATGACCCTTCGTCTCGCCGACCAGCACGATCGTCTCGCCTTCGACCTTGAAGGCGAGGGTGGCATGGACATGCACGTCGTCGATGATGCCGACGCCGCCGATCGTGGGGGTCGGGAGAATGCCGACGCCGTTGGTCTCGTTGTAGAGCGAGACGTTGCCCGAGACGACGGGAAAGTCGAGGGCGCGACAGGCCTCGCCGATGCCGCGGATGCAGCCGACGAAGCGGCCCATGACCTGCGGGCGCTCGGGATTGCCGAAATTGAGATTGTCGGTGACCGCGAGCGGAAGACCGCCGACGGCGGTGATGTTGCGCCACGCCTCGGCCACCGCCTGCCGGCCGCCTTCGACGGGGTCGGCCTCGCAATAGCGCGGGGTCACGTCGCAGGTCATCGCGAGGCCCTTGGGGCCGTCGAGCACGCGCACGATCGCCGCGTCGCCGCCGGGCTTCTGCACGGTATTGCCGAGGATCAGATGGTCGTACTGCTCCCAGATCCAGCGCTTGGAGCAGAGGTCGGGCGTGCCGACGAGACGGACGAGGGCGTCGCCCGTCGCCATCGGCGGCACGACGCTTTCGGCCGGAACGACGGCGGGCGGAGCGGACGCGACATGGGGCCGATCATAGAGCGGCGCCTCGTCGCCCAATTCCTTGATCGGAAGGTCGGCCATGAGTTCGCCGTGATGCTTGACGACGAAGCGGAGCGTGTCGGTGGTGTAGCCGACGATCGCGAAGTCGAGACCCCATTTCCGGAAGATCGCTTCCGCCTGCTTCTCTTTGGCGGGGTCGAGCACCATGAGCATGCGCTCCTGGCTTTCGGACAGCATCATCTCGTAGGCCGTCATGCCCTCTTCGCGGCAGGGGACGTTTTCGAGATGGAGTTCGATGCCGAGATCGCCCTTGGCGCCCATCTCGACGGCGGAGCAGGTGAGGCCGGCCGCACCCATGTCCTGAATGGCGATCACGGAACCCGTGGTCATCAGTTCGAGGCAGGCCTCGAGCAGGAGCTTCTCCGCAAAGGGGTCGCCGACCTGCACGGTCGGACGCTTCTCCTCGGACTTGTCGTCGAAGGCCGCCGAGGCCATGGACGCGCCGTGGATGCCGTCGCGGCCGGTCTTGGAGCCGAGATAGACGATCGGGTTCCCGACGCCCGTGGCCTTGGCGTAGAAGATCTCGTCGGCCTTGGCGATGCCGACCGCCATGGCGTTGACGAGGATGTTGCCGTCATAGCGCGTGTGAAAGCCCGTCTGCCCGCCGACCGTCGGCACGCCGAAGGAATTGCCGTAGCCGCCGATGCCCGCGACGACGCCCGCCACGAGATGGCGGGTCTTGGGATGGTCGGGCGAGCCGAAGCGCAGCGCGTTCAGCGCCGCGATCGGCCTGGCGCCCATGGTGAAGACGTCGCGCAGAATGCCGCCCACGCCCGTCGTGGCTCCCTGATAGGGCTCGATGAAGCTCGGATGGTTGTGGCTCTCCATCTTGAAGACGCAGGCCATGCCGTCGCCGATGTCGATGACGCCCGCATTCTCGCCCGGCCCCTGAATCACCCAAGGCGCGGAGGTCGGCAGCGTCTTCAGATGGAGGCGGGACGATTTGTAGGAGCAGTGCTCGTTCCACATCGCGGAGAAGATGCCGAGTTCGGTCAGCGTCGGTTCGCGACCGATCAGCGCGAGGATCCGCTCGTATTCGTCGGGCTTCAGCCCGTGTTCGGCGACCAGTTCGGGCGTGACGGCGACGCTGTTCGGAATCATGCCGGAACTCCGGGCGCGGAGGGAGGAAGACGGTGACCGCCGGATATCGGCTGGCGCGTCGGAAATCAATCGCCGAAGCCCGGGATGCACGTCGGCCCGCAACCTCCGGCAAGAAGACAAGCGAGGAGATTGCCGGTAGATTTGCAGTCATTGTCAGAGAGAGATTGTGCGGAATGTCGTTTCGTCATGGCCGTTTCCGGCGTTTCGCCTCGGACCGCAGGGGCGCCGTCACCGCGATCTTCGCCTTCACGGTTCTGGGCGGCTTCTTCGTGATGATCTTCGCGATCAACAATCTCGCGGAATTCTCGAGCCTCGACCGTACGGTGCGCAACGCCGCCCGTTCCACGGCCTTCCAACTTGCGCAGAGCCGGCTCGACTGGTCGCGGACGGAGGACGTGAACGCCGCCGCCCGGGCGGCCTTCGACGCGGCCCTTCGGCCCCGCACGGGGCTCGTCCTCGTGCCGACGGCCGAGCGGACGGGCGCGACCGTCGTCGTCACCGTCACGGGCCGCATGGATGCGGGCCTGATGGGCCGTTACGACGTCAGGGTGACCGAAAGGGCGCCGCTGAAGGAGGTGACGGTCTCGCTCGCCTTTCCGATCGCCTCCTCGACCGCGAAGCCGCGGCTCGATACGGTCCACGGCACGCCGCCGGCAAGCCGCCTGCTCGCGGCGGCGATCGTCGCCGATCTCCGCCAGCGCCTCGAATCGGATCATCGCATACGCGTCGGGTTCGTGCCCTTCAATCAGCAGATCCGGATCCTGCCCGACAACGGCAACGAAGCCTGCATCCGGAACCGCACGGCGGCGGACGAGCCCCGCGCCACGGGAACGGGCGACTTCCCGAGAATGCGCTGCTCGATCAACTCGGCCACGAGTTCGGCCGTGCCGGAACTGGCCCCGCCGCGCCCGATCGGACGTCCGGCGGCAGCTCTGGTACCCGATCCCGTCGAGCGCAATCGCCTGAACGAAGAGGCCGACGCGTTCCAGACCTATGTCGCCCGGCGACTTCTGCAGACCACGGGCCTTCGCCACGGCGGTTGCCGGAACATCACGCTCGGCCTCGTCGCGGCCTATGATCAGATCATCGATCTCGACCCGACCGAGAACGAGGCGGCCGTCGTCCTCATCGTGGACGGTCCGCATTCCGCCCGCGCCCGTTCCGACGGAGCCTTCGAGCGGGACAATCGCTTCTGCGAGACGGGCGCGACGGGAGCCACGGGCAATTCCACGCTGTTTGCGCAGGCGCTGGAGAACGCCTGCATCGAGGGGGCGGCGCTGAAGAGGCGGAACAAGCGCAAGAGAAAGAAGGACGGCACCGAGGTCTTTGGAGAATTCCCCGATCTGCCGCTGCGCCTCGTGATCGTCGATGTCGGCGGGCGGCTCGGGACGATGCCCGCGGGCTGCAGGGAGGTCGCGCGCGTGGTCGATTCGCCGGCGACGATCGACGCGAACAATGCCGCGATCACCGCACGCGCGGTGGTCCATGAGATTTTGGGCACGAGCGAGCCCGCCGCTCTCCCTCGACGCGCGGAGGAAAGATACGTCAAGCGGCCCTGAGGCTCCGGAACAAGCCCAGACCGTCGACTCCGCCGACCAGATCTTCCACGAGATTCTCGGGATGCGGCATCATGCCGAGGACGTTGCGCCCTTCCGAGCAGATGCCGGCGATGTCGTGGGTGGAACCGTTCGGGTTCGCCTTACCGCCGACGCGCCCCTCCGCGTCACAATAGCGGAAGATCACGCGGCCCTCGTCCTCGAGCCGACGGATCGTCTCTTCGTCGGCCTCGTAATTGCCCTCGCCGTGCGCGATGGCGACCTCGATCACCTGACCGGGCGCATAGGCGCGGGTGAAGGCCGTATCGGTCCGCTCGACCTTGAGATGCTGCATCCGGCAGATGAAGCGGAGATCCCGGTTGCGCATGAGAATGCCCGGCAGCAGGCCCGACTCGACGAGGATCTGGAAGCCGTTGCAGATGCCGAGCACGAGACCGCCGCGCGCGGCATGGGCGCGGACCGCATCCATGATCGCCGCGCGGCCCGCGATCGCGCCGCAGCGCAGATAATCGCCGTAGCTGAACCCGCCCGGCAACACCACGAGATCGGTACCGGCCGGCAGTTCCGTATCGGCGTGCCAGACCTTCACGGGCTCATGGCCCGCGCCGACCCGCAGCGCCCGGATCACGTCCTGCTCGCGGTTCGACCCCGGAAAGACGATGACGGCGGATTTCATGGCGATCCCTCAGCCCGCGATGTCGATGCGGTAATTCTCGATCACGGTATTGGCGAGCAGTTTCTCGCAGGCCGTCTTCAGCGCCGACTCCGCCGCGGCCTTGTCGGATC
This sequence comes from Hyphomicrobiales bacterium, assembly GCA_027483795.1. GTDB lineage: Bacteria > Pseudomonadota > Alphaproteobacteria > Rhizobiales > Beijerinckiaceae > JAIXZO01. Next base: position 875 of record JAIXTT010000096.1, on the reverse strand, counting down.
CCGCGAGCTCGATGTCGAAGACCTTGCCCTGACGCACGGAGCCGACGCCGTCGATCCCGAGCGACTTCAGCGCGCCTTCGATCGCCTTGCCCTGGGGATCCAGAACGCCGTTCTTCAGGGTGACGGTGACGCGGGCTTTCATGGGATCTCCGCCGAAATGGAAACGGGGGCGGAAGGGTTCGCGCCCCGGCCCCCGTCTAACGTGATTTTCTCCGGCGCTCAACGCGCCGAAGGGGTCATTTCACGAGCTTCGGCCCGGCGCCCGCCGGCGGCTCGTTCTCGGACATGATGCCGAGACGGCGTGCGACCTCGGAATAGGCCTCCACGAGGCCGCCCATGTCGCGACGGAACCGGTCCTTGTCGAGCTTGTCGGCGGATTTGATGTCCCAGAGCCGGCAGGAGTCCGGGGAGATCTCGTCGGCGACGACGATGCGCATCATGTCGCCTTCCCAGAGCCTTCCGCATTCCATCTTGAAGTCGACGAGACGGATGCCGACGCCGAGGAAGAGACCCGACAGGAAATCGTTGACGCGGATCGCCAGCGCCATGATGTCGTCGATCTCCTGCGGCGTGGCCCAGCCGAAGGCGGTGATGTGCTCTTCCGACACCATCGGGTCGTTGAGCGCGTCGTTCTTGTAATAGAATTCGATGATCGAGCGCGGCAATTGCGTGCCTTCCTCGATGCCGAGCTTCTTGGCCAGCGAGCCGGCGGCGATGTTGCGCACCACGACCTCGAGCGGAATGATCTCGACCTCGCGGATCAGCTGTTCGCGCATGTTGAGGCGGCGGATGAAGTGCGTCGGCACGCCCATGTCGTTGAGGTTCTGGAACAGGTATTCGCTGATGCGGTTGTTCAGAACGCCCTTGCCGTCGAT
>JAIXTT010000107.1 GCA_027483795.1 Hyphomicrobiales bacterium | reverse complement strand
CGACGGCGTCGCCTGATAGAGGAAGGTCTTGTTGGCCGAGCCGCCGCCCTTGGCCATGAACAGGAATTTGTACTCGTCGTCGCCCTCGGCATAGAGGTTGATCTCCGCCGGGAGATTGTTCCGCGTGTTCTTCTCCTCGAACATCGAGATCGGCGCGAGCTGCGAATAGCGCAGGTTCTTCTCGAAATAGGCGTCGCGGATGCCGTCGGCGACGGCGTCCTCGTCGGCGCCGTCGGTCCAGACGAAGCGCCCCTTCTTGCCCGTGACGATGGCCGTGCCCGTGTCCTGGCACATGGGCAGCACGCCGCCCGCCGCGATATTGGCGTTCTTGAGCAGGTCATAGGCCACGAACTTGTCGTTCGAGGTCGCCTCGGGATCGTCGAGGATCTTGGCGAGTTGGGCGAGATCGCCCGGGCGCAGCAGATGGTTGATGTCGATCATCGCCTGCTTGGCGAGCATCCGGATCGCCTCGGGCTTCACCGAGATCACCTCGCGGCCGCCGATCGTCTCGACGGTCACGCCGTCGTCGGACAGCTTGCGATAGGGCGTGGTGTCGGGGCCGAGCGGGAACAGGCTCGAAGCGGAAGCGGCCATGGCGGAGACCTCACGAGGCGGAACGTGGAACGCATCCGCCTTCTAGGCCGGCCGCGCGCCCGTTGGAAGCCGGCCGTTGGTCATGGAAGGGACGAGACGGTCCTGCGTGTCGTCCCGGCAGGAGCGAATCGGAGAGCCGGGGTCGACGGCTCCTTCAGGGCGGCTCCGACGCAGGACGCGGCTGCCCGCATGTGCGGGCATGACGAAGAAAAGGACGATGCCGCCCGAAATTCGGGCAGACGTTCACGCCGCGTGCGAATGGCTCTGCGTGAGGACGGCGAAGAGAGCCGACGGGTCGCGGGTGGTGCGCAGCGCCTGGATCGTGCTCGGCTCGCGCAGCATGCGGGCGACGCGGGCCAGCGCCTTGAGATGATCCGCGCCGGCCGATTCGGGCGCGATCAGCAGAAAGACGAGATCGACCGCCTCGCCGTCGATCGATCCGAAATCGACCGGCTTCTCGAGGCGCGCAAAAAGCCCGAACAGCCGCGAGGCCTTGGGCATCTTGCCGTGCGGAATGGCGATGCCGCGGCCGATTCCGGTGGAACCGAGGCGCTCGCGCTGCAGCAGCGTCTCGAAGAGTTCGCGCGCGTCGAGCCCCGAGATTTCGGCGGCGCGTTCGGCGAGTTCTTGAAGAACCTGCTTCTTCACGCCCCCCTTCAACGAGGGGAGCACGGCCTCTTGGGCCAAGAGATCGGACAACGGCATGGCTCAGCCTTGGGTTCGCCCCCCGCACGGACGGGGCGCCTTGCTTTCGTTACTTCGTCTGACAGGCCAGATCCGTGCCAACGGATCAGGACGGCATGGACCCTTCCAGAACCGGAGGATCGATCCAGCCGATGTTTCCGTCCGAGCGGCGGTACACGATATTGACCCGCCCGGACCCGGCGTGACGGAATACGAGGACGGGCGCTCCAGTCAAGTCGAGATCGAGCACGGCGTCGCTCACCGACAACCTACGCATGCTTTTTTTCGTCTCCGCGATCACGACCGGACTGAACTCGGCGACCTCTTCGTCGTCCTCCGCCTCCATGTCCGGTGCCTGAATGACGTAGGCGGGCACGTCGAGGTTCCACGCATGCGCCGCGCCGTTCTGCGCGGCGGAACGATCCTTGAGGCGGCGATTATAGCGCCGCAGGCGCTTTTCGATCCGCTCGGCGGCCCGATCGGCGCTCAGATAGGCGTCATGCGCCATGCCTTCCGACTGCAACGTCACGCCCGAGGACAGATGGAGGGTGCAGTCGGTCCGGAACCCGGTCCCTTCCGGCTCGACGACGACATGGCCGGTGACGCCGCCGTCGAAGAAACGCTTCACCGCATTCGCGACACGATCGACGATCTGTCCCCTGAGAGCTTCACCGATATCGATGTTCTTTCCCGAAACGCGAAGAGGCATGGTGCACCCGCTGCAATGTGGGGGACGCCTCTCGCCGGCGACACGCCGATGAACGACGTCTTGTACAAGACGTAGGCACCGCGTTCATCGGAGTCAACGGCGCGCGGGGAGCGCGCGGGATCATGCCTGACGAGAGGTCAACGCCTGCTTCTCGCGCCGCCGCTCCACCGAGGAGGGGATCCTCAGACCCTCCCGATATTTGGCGACGGTCCGGCGGGCGATGTCGACGCCCGAGTCCTTCAGCTTCTGCACGATGGCGTCGTCCGACAGCACCGTGTCGGCGGTCTCGGCGTCGATCATCTGCTTGATGCGATGCCGGACGGCCTCCGCCGAATGGGCGTCGCCGCCCGGGGTTCCGGCGATCGAGGCGGTAAAGAAATATTTCATCTCGAACAGGCCGCGGGGGGTCGAAATGTATTTGTTCGAGGTGACGCGGGACACGGTCGACTCATGCATCCCGATCGCGTCGGCGATCGTCTTCAGATTGAGCGGCTTGAGATGCTCGACGCCGTGCACGAGGAAGGCGTCCTGGCGGCGGACGATCTCGCTCGCCACCTTGAGGATCGTCTTGGCGCGCTGTTCGAGGCTGCGGGTCAGCCAATTCGCGCTCTGGAGGCAATCGGCCACATAGGTCTTTTCCGCGTCGTTGCGCGCATGGGCCGAGATGCGGGCCGCATAGGTCTGGTTCAGCAGCACTCTGGGCAGGACTTCGGTGTTGAGCTCCACGAGCCAGGTGAGATCGGGCGCGCGCCGGACGAGGACGTCCGGGACGACGGGCTGCACCGGCGCGCCGCCGAAGCGCAGGCCCGGCTTCGGATCGAGACGGCGGATGTCGTCCACCATCTCGGCCATGTCCTCTTCGTCGACGCCGCAGAGCTTGCGCAGCGCCGCGAAGTCGCGCCTTGCGAGCAGCGGCAGATTGTCGAGAAGGATTTCCATGCAGGGATCGAAGCGGTTCATGTCCTGAAGCTGGAGCTTCAGGCATTCCGCGAGATTGCGCGCGCCGACGCCCGTGGGCTCGCAGGCCTGCACCAGACGAAGAACCGCCTCCGTCCGCTCGATCGACACGCCGAGACGATCGGAGACGTCTTCGATCGACTCCGCGAGATAGCCCGCATCGTCGAGACCGTCGATCAGCGCCGCCCCGATCAGCCGATCGACCGGGTCGCTCGCCGCGAGCTGGAACTGGCGCAGAACGAAATCCTGCAGCGACTCCGCTTCGGCGACATAGGACTCGAGGTCCGGCGCTTCGCCGCCCGCGCCCGATCCGCCGGGGCCGACGCCGCTCCAGCTGGTCGCCGAAAGGCCCGCGACGGGCTCCGCCTCGATCTCCCGCCTTTGCGGCGCGTCGTCCGGAAAGACGTTGTCGAGCGAAGTGTCGAGACGGGCCTCGATCGCACCGCGATCCGACGCCATGTCGTCCGGAAGCCAGTCGCCCGCCGCGGGCTCGGCGCCCTCGCCCGTGCCCCGTTCCTCCGGCGGATTGATCGGTCCGTCGTCGTCCCCCGCACGTTCGAGCAGGGGGTTGCGCTCGAGTTCGGTTTCGACGAAGGCGGCGAGATCGACGGTCGACAGCTGAAGCAGCTTGATCGCCTGCAGAAGCTGCGGCGTCATGACCAGAGACTGGCTCTGGCGCATCTCCAGACGATGCGAAACCTTCATCTACCCGACCGCCTGACGCTTCTTGCATCGCTTCCGCGGGAAGCGGCTACGGCACATTTCTTGCGTCCATGTTACCAGAGGCTTAACGATCCGCCGACCCGGTCAGGAAAAAAGTTGCGGCGGGCCGAAAACGACGTTCCCGTGCCTCAGAGGCGGAAGTCTTCGCCGAGATAAAGGCGGCGCACCTCCGGCGAGGCGATGATCGCGTCGGGCTGCCCTTCCATCAGCACGCGGCCGGAATGGATGATGTAGGCGCGGTCGATCAGGCCCAGCGTTTCGCGGACATTGTGGTCGGTGATGAGCACGCCGATGCCGCGGCGCGTCAGATGGCGGACGAGATTCTGAATGTCGCCGACCGCGATCGGATCGATGCCCGCGAAGGGCTCGTCGAGCAGCATGAAGGAGGGACGGCCCGCGAGCGAACGCGCGATCTCGCAGCGGCGGCGTTCGCCGCCCGACAGCGCGATCGACGGCGATTTGCGCAGGCGCTTGATGTCGAACTCGTCGAGCAGCGCTTCGAGCTCCGCCTCGCGCTTGTCGCGGTCGGGCTGGGTCACTTCGAGGACCGCGCGGATGTTGTCCTCGACGCTCAGGCCGCGGAAGATCGAGGCCTCCTGCGGCAGATAACCGACGCCGAGCCGCGCCCGGCGATACATCGGCAGATGGGTGATGTCGTGCCCGTCGAGCAGGATCCGCCCGCTGTCGGCGGGCACGAGCCCGGTGATCATGTAGAAGATCGTGGTCTTGCCCGCGCCGTTGGGGCCGAGCAGACCGACGGCCTCCCCGTTGCGGACGGACAGGCTCGCATCCCGCACGACCGCGCGGCCGCGATAGCTTTTGCTCAATCCGCGGGCGGCGAGCTCCGCCCCGAGTTCATGACGAACGGCAGGCGCAGCCTCCCGGAACGGGCCCGTCGCGGTTTCGTTCACGGGCGGACCGGCGGTTGGGGCGCGGAAGGCGCGGGAACCGGGGCCGTCGGCGCCGGCTGACGCGCCGCGGGGGGCGCGGCGGGCCGCTCGAGCGGCTTCGCGCCGTCCTCGGAGCCCGGGACCAGAAGGCTCCTGACGCGGCCCGTCGAGGCCCGCGCTTCGACCGTGGCCTGGCCGGTCGAAAGATCATAGTTCAGGCGTTCGCCCTTGGTGATGTTGCCGCCCTGAGAGAGCGTGACGTCGCCCGTGAGGACCACGCGGTTGTTCTCGCGGTCGAACACGCCGTCGCGGCCGGAAGCGACCTGATCCTTGGACATGATCGTGACGCCGCCGAAGGCTTCCACGCGGCGCACGTTCGTACCTTCCTGCCCGGCCGCGTCCGACCGGGCCGCGCCGGCCTGTCCGCCGCGCGCATAGAACACGACCATCTCGGCGGACTTCATCGTCGTGTCGCCCTGCACGACGATGACATTGCCCTTGTAGACCGCCTTCTGATCGCGATCGAACACTTCGAGGCTGTCGGCCTCGATGCTGATCGGCTCCTTCGAGGCCGTTCCGAACACGCCTTGTCCGGGCGCGGTCGTTCCGGGCTTGGGTTGGGGCTGCTGGCCGGCTTTCTGCTGCGCCGTGGCCGGCACGGCGACCATCGAAAGCGCCAAGGCGGCCGACAGAACGGTGAACCGCATCATTTCTTCCCCTCGACCGCGGCCGCGCCGCCCGGCTCGGCGGCGGGCGTCTCGCCCTCGCCGGACCCGAGACGGGTGCGCACTCTTCCGATGAACACGATCCGTTTGCCGTTGTCCATGATCTGCATCGCGTCGGCGTCGATGGTTCCGCCCGTCATGATGACGCGGACCGGATCGTCGGTAAGGACCGTACCCGCCTTCATGTCGACCCGGGCGCTCGCCATGCGAACGTCGTAGCCCTGCGCCACGACCTTGACGTCGCGCCGGAGTTCCAGCGTCTCCTTCTGGGTGTCGTAGACGCCGGTCGCCGCTTCGAGCAGGGCCGTCTGCCGCTGTTCGAGGCCGATCCTGGCGCGCATGGCCGACATTTCGATCACGGCGGGGTTACGGACGTCCTGAACCGCCGAATCCGCAGTGACCTCGTAGGGCCTCATGTCCTGCCGGAAGCCCGTGAGCTTGGGCAATTCCATCGTGATCTTGGATCCGCTGAGCCGGAAGGCCCCGATGCTCAGCCCGTCGGGGACCGAACGGAACGGATCGATGACGGCGATCAGGGCGACGGCCGTCACGACGAGAACCGAGCCGACGGGGATGGCCTTGCGCAGGAAACGGACGCGCCGCGAATGCCGCATGGCCGCGGCATAGCGCGCGGCGACGATCTCCGCCGTCGGAATCGCGACCGTGGTCCGTTCGAAGCTCATGGTTCCGCCCGCCGCTCCTCCGTGGCCGCCTTCCGCCGGTCTCACCCGTGCGCGAAGATGTCCGTTTCGGGCCAGCCGGCGAGATCGAGCTCGGCACGCGCCGGCAGGAAATCGAAACAGGCCTGTGCCAGATGCGTCCGCCCTTCGCGGGCGAGGAGCGCGTCCAGTTTCGTCCGGAGCGCGTGAAGATACAACACGTCCGACGCCGCATAGGCCAGTTGCGCATCGCTCAATTCGTCGGCGCCCCAGTCCGAGGATTGCTGCTGCTTGGACAGGTCGACGCCGAGCAGTTCCCTGACGAGATCCTTGAGCCCGTGACGGTCGGTATAGGTGCGCACCAGCCGCGAAGCGATCTTCGTGCAGTAGACCGGCCCCGGCATCACGCCGAAGGCCTTGTAGAGGGTCGCGACGTCGAACCGCGCGAAGTGGAAGATCTTCGTCACCGAAGGATCGGCGAGGACGCGTTCCAGATTCGGGGCGCGGGTCGCGCCCGCCGCGATCTTGACGAGATCGGCCGTGCCGTCGCCACGTGAGATCTGCACGAGGCAGAGCCGATCGCGATGCGGATTGAGGCCGAGGGTCTCGGTGTCGACGGCGACGGCCGGACCGGGATCCCAACCGTCGGGAAGATCGTTCGCATGGAGGCGGTGGGTCATCGGCGGATCCGGCGGTGATGCATCGCTGCTGCGAACACCATCGCGCCCCTTCCGTCAAGCAGTGCCGTCGCCTTCAGACGAGCGGCGCGACCGGGACATCCGCGGCGGGCCCGCCCCGGAAGACCCGGATCGCAGGAGCCGCGGCCGCCTTGCTTCCGGTCGCGGGCGAGCGGACCGGCGCGGCCGGGACGCCTTTCGCAAGATCCGCATCGGCGCGGCGACGGGCCTCGCGGCGGAAGGCCTCGATCATGCCGCAAGTCGCATCGTCCAAGAAGAACACCTCTTCCGCGAGGAATTCGAGGGCCTGCATCGAGAGAGAACCGGTGCGGCTGCGCGTGTCGAGAGCATAGCGCCGGTTCGACGGGGCGACGGCCTCGAAGAACCCGGAGCCCGCGAGAAGCGCGGCGATCGCGCTCGGCTCGTCCTCCGCGCCCGCGGCCCGCACGGCGGCATGGCTCGCCCGCCAGGCGATCTCGTCGAGCATGGCGGCGACCACGAGGCGCCGCTGTTCCGAAAAGGTCGGAGCCTCCGCGATGCGGCTCAACAAGGCGAGGAAGCCGCGCTGCCAGAAACGGAAAACGGATTCGCCGAGCAGGGGATTGCGATTCAGCAGGATCTCGATCGGCACCTCGCCCGTCCAGCCCGTCGGGCGCACGAGGAGATGATGGGACAGGAACAGAAGATCCTCGGACGCGAGAGGTTCGTCGGAGGAATCCCGGACGAGACGAGCCGAATCAACCATGGGAAAGATCCTGCACCGAAACGAAACACGCAGACCGCGGAAACTTGCTGCCCGGCCTTGATACGTCCTAAAACAGCGAAGAACAAGTATACCTTACGTTACGTCGTATCATACAACTTTCGAGTGCATCTTCGCTCAGGCGACCCGCTCGGCTCCGTCGAGGATCTCCGTTTCTTCGCGCGAATCGTCCGGAAGCGAGTCGATCGTGACGAGGAACTCGCCGACGCGGTTCGCCGAAGCCCGCCACTCCGCGAAGCGCACGAAGTTGTCGACGATCCAGTTGAGCGCCATCTGCACCTGCACGAAGGCGGTGGCGAGCTGCATCACCGCGCCCAGCGTCAGATCGCCGTCGAGATACTTGGGCACCGCCAGCATGACCGGGAAAACCCCGACCAGCACGGCATTGGCGCTCGCCACGCCCGACACCCGCGCCTGACCGATCACCACCCGATGCCAGCTCGCCGCGACGGCGGCGAGAGCCGTCGAGAGGATGCCCGCCGACTCCTTGTGACACCCCCCCGCCACCACGCCTTCGCGCGTCCGGGTCAGCTCGTAGCGCAGCACGCCCTCGCGATGGTTCTTCGCCTCGATGGACCGGACCAACGGCCATCCGAGAAGCGAGGACATGCCCGACATCATGACGGCATAGGCGACGGCCGCGAACAGGAAGTAGGCGGGCACGCTGATGCCGTATTGCGGCAGTTCGAGAGCGCCGCCCACCTGCGCGAGGACGGCGAAGAAGGTCACGGCGATCAGAAGAGCACCCGTGAAGCCGACGCTGAGATCGACCAGCGGGTCGACCGCGAGGCGGATGTCGTCGGCGATCCGGAATTCGGGCGTTTCCGCGCCCCGCCGCCCCTCCAGCAGATGCAGCCGCCGCCCGTCCCCCAGCCACCGCTGCATCACGCGTTCGGTCAGCCAGCGCCGGAGTCGGACCTGCAGCGTCATCCGTGTGAAGACCGTGATCACCATCACGACGCCCGCGAAGGCGACGAGCACGATGAAATCATCGATCAACAAGCCGATGGCGTCGTCGCGACGCTCCAGCGCGTCGAAGAATTTCGCATTCCACGAATTGATCCGCGACTGGACCGCGACGCCCGCGAAGATCAGGCCCGCGATGGACGCCGTGAGGATCCAGGCGAGCGGGGCGGTGCGCCCCTGCCAGAACAGCCTCGCGAGACCGAGAAAGATCCCGGCGCCTCCGCGCCGCCGATCCATGCGAAGCTCGTCCATTCCGTTCACCCCGTTCCCCGCGAGCGCGAAGTTCTGTACGTTGTTGCGCTTAGGCTAAGCCATTCGGCAAGGAGACGCGAGTGCTGCAGATCTGGGACGTGAACTGGTTTCTCGACGAGGCCCAATGTCCGTGCGACGTCCATTTCGTCGAATGGACGGCGTCGGAGCAGCTTCGCGACGCGCGGATCTTCCATTTCGGCACCGGGGGCCATCACATCATCGGCCTCGCGAACATGGAGCAGGGCGCACCGAACACGATCCTCGGAATCACGGCCTCGCCTCAGGAATTCGACGATTTCGTCAAGCTCGCGATCGAGAAGCCGACGCTGTCGCGCGACTATCAGGTCTTCTTCGGCGACATCTATCTGCTCAACGCCCGCATGTTGCCGCGCATCGACGTGGCGACGCTGTTCCATCTCTGCGAATTCCGCGGCGACTCGCAGGACGCCTATGGCGGCCTCACCGACAAACAGGTCGTCGAGACCCTGCTCGAGGTGATGCCCGCGGGCGGCCGGATCATGCTCTATTCGGGCTCCTTCGCCTATGACAAGGCCGCGAAAGTGGCCGAGGAACTCGTGGCTGAAGGCAGGATCGTCGCGAAGGGCGACTTCAAGACGCTCAGGATCTTCGAGAAGGCGTAACGCCTCTCACCGACCCATGACGACGAGCAGAGCCCGGCCCAGTGCTTCGGCGAGGCCGGGCGGCACCGCATTGCCGATCTGGCGGCCGACGCTCACCAGTTTCGGCGCGCCCTTGGCGCTCCGGAAACGCCACTCCGTCGGGAAATCCTGAAGCACGGCCATTTCGGCCGTATTCAGCCCGCGATTTTCGGTCGGGTGGATGTAGCGCCCCTTGGTGGGGTTGTAGGCGGCGGTCCGGATCGTCGGTGCGGGACGATCGCCGCGGATGCGGCCGAACGTGTCCTGCCCTTGGTGCTTGCCGGACCGCCAGCAATCCGGCCGCAACTCGAACGGCAACACCTTGAAATTCTGCCCCGGCCCGATGAGCGCCATCTTTTCGCGCATCTCGGCCGAATGGTTCATCCCGAGATGATCGTCCCGTCCCGTGGCGGGCCTGATCGCGGCCAAGGCGTCGCTCACCGTCCGCCAAGGCGTCGCTTCGCCTTGCGGTGCGGGGATCAACGACGCCAGCAAGGCTTCCCGATCCTTCCGGCTCCCGGCATGGGTAGGCAGAGGAAAGGCCGGCGTCCGGCCGAGCAGACCCAGCAGGATGAAGCGGCGTCGCATCTGCGGCACCCCGTAATCCGCCGCATTCACGACGTGGAAGGCGAGTTCGTAGCCGAGACCGTCGAAGGCGCGGGTCATGTAGTCGATGACGGCGGCATGCTTCTTCTGCGTGATGCCCGCCACGTTCTCGAAGATGAAGCCGCTCGGCCGCAATTCCCGGACGATCCGGACGAATTCGAGGAAGAGATCGCCGTTGCGCGGATCGTCCGCACCGCGACGCAGACCGATATTGCTGAAGGGCTGGCAGGGCGCGCCGCCCGTGACGAGCTGCACGGAGCCCTCGGACAGGCCTGCGCTCCGCAGAATGTCCGCCCCCGAGACGCCTCTCACGTCGCCGGTACCGTCGGCGGCGAGCACGAGCGCCCAATCGGGACGATTGGCGGCCAGCGTGGCCCGCCCGTCCGCATCGATCTCGACGCAGGCGCGGGTGACGAAGCCCGCATGTTCGAGGCCGATGTCCATTCCGCCCGCCCCGGTGAAGAGGCTGACCACATTGCCCGGAACGGCTGCGGAAGGCGGCAGGACGGAAACGTCGACGAAGCGCAGACCGGACGCGTGCCGGAAGATTTGCGCGCCCGCGGGGGCGTACGCCGTCGTGTTCATGGCCGCCTGCTCGGGGATGATTCGTGACGGCTACTGTATCGGAGCGTCGGGTCGGGCCGAAAACAGGATCGGACTTGTCCACCGCCGCTTGGGGTCGGATGCGAGCCGCAGCGTTCTCGGGTCTTTCGGCTGCGAAGGGCGCGGGGACCGGAACTCATCCTTCGAGGACGAGTTTGGTGCCCAGGAGAGGACTCGAACCTCCACGGTGTTACCCACTGGTACCTGAAACCAGCGCGTCTACCAATTCCGCCACCTGGGCCCGGGGCGGTTCATACGGGTCCGGCGCCGGCATTGTCAATCGGCCCGCAGCGATAATTCCGGACGAACCGGGGGTTGCGGGGGCGGCATGGAGGCTCCATTCTCGTGGGGTCGCGTCATTCGGAGGCCGTCATGGCCCGTTCGATCCTTCCCCCGACGAAGCCGCCGCATCGCGCGATGGTGCGGATGGTGCTGACGCAGGCCGCTCTCGGCGCGGCGCTCGGCCTCGCTTTCGCTCTGGCTCTCCTGCTTCTCGACGTCCATGGGCTCGGCGGCCTGATCCGCTCGTCCGAGACGGGTCCGCTCGCCTTCCTGCTGCTCGCCGGGGGGTTCATGGTCACCGGCGGGAGCGTCGTCGCGGGAACCGCGATCATGATGCTGAAGAGCGACGACGACGATCGCGACGGCGGACATTTCGAACGGGACCGCGTCCTCGTTCCGATCCCCGTGCGGACGGGTCGACCTTCGTCCCCTGTACAGCGCCGTTTCGATTGACTAAGAGCCTTTTCGGAGTGTTCCGGGGAGGACAGGTCATGGTTCCGGCATCAGACCGTTTGGTCACCGTGTTCGGCGGCTCCGGTTTCATCGGCCGGCACGTGATCCGCGCCCTGGCCAAGCGCGGCTACCGTGTCCGCGCGGCGGTGCGCCGTCCCGATCTCGCCCTGTTCCTGCAGCCGCTCGGCACTGTCGGGCAGGTGCATCCGATCCAGGCCAATCTCCGCTATCCGGATTCGGTCGCCCGCGCCGTCGACGGCGCGGATGCGGTGATCAATCTGGTCGGCATCCTCGCGGAGGGCGGCAAGCAGAGCTTCGACGCCGTGCAGGCGGAGGGCGCCCGCGCCGTGGCGGAAGCGACCGCGCGTGCCGGCATCCGCACCTTGATCCAGATGTCGGCGATCGGAGCCGACGCCGAATCCGAGAGCGCTTATGCCCGCACCAAGGCGGCAGGCGAAATCGCGGCTCGGACCGCGGTCCCCGACGCGGTGATCATCCGTCCTTCGATCGTCTTCGGCCCCGAGGACGGCTTCTTCAACCGCTTCGCCTCGCTCGCGACGAAGCTCCCCGTGATCCCGCTCGTCGGCGGCGGAAAGACGCGCTTCCAGCCCGTCTTCGTCGGCGACGTGGCCGAGGTGATCGCCCGCGCGGTCGACGGCTCGATCAAGGCGGGCACGACCTATGAACTGGGCGGCCCGGAGGTGAAGTCCTTCGAGGAACTCGTCCGCTTCGTCCTCGAAACGACGAACCGCAAGGCGATCCTTGCGCCCCTGCCCTTCGCCGCGGCGCGGATTCAGGCGGGCGTGATGGAGATCGCGAACCGCGCGGCCTTCGGACTCCTCCCCGAAGATTTCCTCATCACCCGCGATCAGGTGAAGCTGCTCGAGCACGACAACGTCGTGTCGGAAGCCGCGATCCGCGAAGGCCGCACGCTCGAAGGGCTCGGCATCAAGGGCGAGACGGTCGAGGCGGTCGTTCCGACCTATCTCTACCGCTTCCGCAAGGGCGGACAGTTCTCGACGGGCAAATACGCCTGATCAGGCGAGGCGCGCGGCGCGTTCGCGCCGCTCGATCGTCTTGTGCACATGGACCATGAGCGCCGTTCCGAAGAGCGGCGTGAACAGGTTCAGGATCGGCACGGCCACGAAGCCCGCGATCAGCAGCCCCGCCAAGGTCACCGTTCCCGAATGCCGCTCGCGCAGCGCCCGCGTCTCTTCGGGCGTCCGGAAGCGGCTCGCGGCCAGCGAGAAGTATTCCCGCCCGAGCAGCCAGCCGTTCGCCGCGAAGAAGGCGAAGAGGTTGACGACCGGGATGAACAACATCAGCAGCGCCAGCAGATTGACGCCCAAGGCGAGCACGGCGAAGCGCAGCACTTCGAGGATCGCCGTTCCGGCGCCGAGAGGCCTGCCCGGCGGATCGGCCGGATAATCCGCCCGTTCGATCTTCTCGGCCACGTCGTCGAGAAAGAAGCCGGCCACGAGCATCGAGACGGCCGGGATCAGATAAGCGAGCCCGATCACGAGGCCGAATCCCGCGAGGAAGACCGCATAGGCCTCCGCCCAGCCGTAGGACTGGACGAGGGCGCTCTGGTCGATCCAAGCCGCGAAGAGCCGGGTCAGCCCCGCCCAGACCAGAAGCAGCAGCGCGATCGTGAGCGCGAGGGAGAGGCCCAGCACGCGCCGGAAACGCTTGGAGAAGATCTGCGCGACGGCGCGCAGGGCGGCTTGGAAGATCATGGTCGGGCTCCCGCTGCGATCGGGACATAAGGGCGGGTCGGGTGCGCCGCAAGGCGGCCATGCTCGGATGCTCTTGCGCGATGCGGTCGAGACCGGGCTCAATGGGGCCGCGGGCCGCATCAACGAGAACGCGCCACGGCCCGTGCGCAGGAGGAACCGCCATGCCCGTCGTCGACGCCGGACGCTGGAAGCTCAATTACGTGGAAGAAGGATCGGGCACGCCGCTGCTGCTGATCCACGGCCTCGCCGGCGATCACAAGGCCTGGCTGCCGCAGATCGCCGCCTTCAAGGACCGTCACCGCGTCATCGCCTTCGACAATCCGGGATCGGGTCTGACCTCGGCCGTAGAGAACCCCACGTCCATGCAGGAGATGGCCGAGGACGTGCTGCGCTTTCTGGACGCTCTCGGCGTCGAGAGCGCCCATGTGGTCGGGCGCTCCATGGGCGGCGCCATCGCCCAGCGCATGGCGCTGACGGCCCCCGGGCGCGTGCGCTCGCTGGTGATGGCCGCATCCTTCGCGCGGCTCGATCCGGTGGGCCGCCGTTGGCTGGAGAGCATGCGGGATTTCGTGGCGCGGGGCGGCAGCTGGACCGATTGGGCCAAGCTCTTCTCGCCGACCTTCGTGTCGAACGCCTATTTCAACACGCATCCCGAAGTGATGGCTCGCATCGAAGCGCTGATCGGCGACGAGAGCCGCGACAGGCGCTCCTATGTGAACCTCAACAATGCGGTGCTTTCGGCCGACACGATGGACGAGATCGGCCGCATCGCCTGCCCGGTCCTCATCATGGCGGGCCGGCACGACCCGATCTGCTCGCCGACCGCGACGGGTTGGATGCAGCAGGCGCTCCCCGAGGCGGAGACGGTCTGGTTCGAGGAAAGCAGCCACTTCTTCCTGATGGAGGAGGCGGAGAAGGCGACGCGCGTGTTGGCCGATTGGCTGGCAAGGCGGGGCTGAGAGCGTCCGGAGCGTCGTCCCGGGCGGCGAAGCCGGCACGGGTCAGAAGAACCCTCCGCCCGCGTCCGGATCGGCGAGACGGTGGAGGCGGTCCGCCGCCGCGCGCGCGAAACGGACGAGCAGGGCCTTCCGCGTCGCGGGAGGCAGCCGATGCTCCGGCGCATCCCGCAGCAGCGCCGCTCCATAGGCGTCCGCGAGGATCAGGCCCGCATCCTCGGGCATGATCTCGACGGGAACCGTCTCGGGGATCGCGAAGAAGAACCGGTCGCAATGAGCGCGGTATTCGGGCCATTTCGCATCGACCCGGAAATCCTCGACGCTCGACTTGATCTCGACGATCCAGATCGACCCGTCCGGCGCGAGAGCCGCAAGATCGGCGCGACGGCCGGAGGCGAGGACGAGTTCGGTGACGGTCGAGAAGCCGAGCCCGGCGAGCAAACGGCGCGCGCCGCGCGCGACGGCGAGAGCCGTCGCCGATTGACGGCCGTCCGCGGGCAGGATGAGGTCGCCTTCGGACGTCATGCGCTCGTCCCGTCATTGCGCAATGACGGAGGAGAGATGCTCCCCCGCCGGCACGGTCAACCGCGCAGCGTCGCGCCCGTCTTCTTGCTCACTTCGGCGACGATCCTGCCCCCGACGGCCTCGATCTCCGCATCCGTCAGCGTCTTCTCGACGGGCTGGAGCGTCACGGCGATCGCGACGGACTTCTTGCCCTCGGGCACGCCCGTGCCGCGATAGACGTCGAAGACGACGACGTCCGTCACGAGGGTCCGCTCCGCCGCCTGCGCGGCCTTGAGTACGTCCTGCGCCGCCACCGCCTCGTCGACCACGAAGGCGAAATCGCGTTCGACGGGCTGGAAGTCGGAGAGCACGAGCTTCGGCTTCACCTTGGTCGGCTTCGCCTTGGGCGGCGGGAGCCGGTCGAGGATGATCTCCGCGGCGACGATCGGGCCCTTGGCGTCGAGCGCCTCGAGCGTGCGCGGATGGATCTCGCCGAAGGCGCCGATCACGACCTTGGGACCGAATTGGAGGGTCGCCGAGCGGCCGGGATGGAACCAGGCCGGGCCGCCGGGCACGATCTGCAGACCGCCCGTCGGCACGCCGAGCGCTTCGAGCAGCGCGAAGGCGTCGGCCTTGGCGTCGAACACGTCGGCCGGCTCGGCCGCCTCGCCCCAGAACCGGCCCGATCCTTCCGGCCGCGCGAAGGCGCGGCGGACCGCGGTCGCGGAAATCGTCTGGTCCTCGGGCGCGGCGCCCGCGAAGACCTGTCCGACTTCGAACAGAGCCGCATCGCCGAAGCCGCGGTCGGCATTGCGCTGCGCCGCCTTGATGAGACCCGGCAGCAGGCTCGGCCGCATGTCCGAGAGGTCCGACGCAATGGGATTGGCGAGCGCCAGTTCCGGCTTGCCGCCGCCGAAATGCTCGGCTTCGGCCTTGCCGATGAAGGACCAGGTGATCGCCTCCATCAACCCGCGCGCAGCGAGCGCCCGCTTGGCGAGCCGGGTGCGCTTCTGGATCAGCGTCAGCACCGGGGCCGCCACCGTCTGCGGGTCGCGCATGAAGGGCGTCGACGTCACGCGGTCGATGCCGGCGATGCGGACGATCTCTTCCACGAGATCCGCCTTGCCCTCGACGTCGGGCCGCCAGGTCGGAACCTTCACCTCGACCGTCGAGCCCGTCCCCTGCACGGCGAAGCCGAGCGCTTCGAGCGTCGCGCGCATCTCGGCCTCCGGGACGTCGATCCCCGTGAGGCGCTTCACTTCGGCGAAGGGGAAGGCGATCGTCTTCGACGGATGCGGCACCGCGCCCGCGACATGCGTTCCGGTCGGCTCGCCGCCGCAGAGGTCGAGGACCATGCGGGTCGCGAGTTCGATGCCGGGCAGGGTGAAGGCGGGGTCGACGCCGCGCTCGAAACGGTAGCGCGCATCCGTGTTGATGCCGAGCGAGCGGCCCGAGCGCGCGATGTTGAGCGCGTCCCACAGCGCCGACTCGATCAGCACGTCGGTCGTGGTTTCGTCGCAGCCCGAATGCTCGCCGCCCATGATGCCGGCGATGCTCTCGACGCCCTTCCCGTCGACGATGACGACGGTGCCGGATTCGAGCCTGTAGGTCCTGCCGTCGAGCGCGAGCACCTCCTCGCCGTCCTTCGCCCGCCGCACGACGAGTCCGCCCTCGACCTTCTTCAGGTCGAAGACATGCAACGGCCGGCCGCGATCGAAGGTCACGTAATTCGTGATGTCGACGAGCGCGTTGATGGGCCGGAGCCCGATCGCCTTCAGGCGACGCTGCAGCCAGAGCGGGCTCGGACCGTTCTTGACGCCGCGCACGAGGCGCAGCGCGAAGGCGGGGCAGAGATGCTTGTCGTCGACCGCGAAGTCGAGAGTCACGGAGACCGGGCATTCGCCCTTGCCGGGGACGGGCGCGGTCGCCGCATCCGGCTTCAGCGTGCCGAGGCCCGCCGCGGCGAGATCGCGCGCGATGCCGCGGATGCCGAGCGCGTCGGGCCGGTTCGGCGTGACGGCGACGTCGATCATCGGATCGTCGAGATCGGCATAATCGACGTAGCGCAGTCCGACGGGCGCATCCGCGGGCAGATCGATGATGCCCTCGTGATCGTCGCTGAGGCCGAGCTCATAGGCCGAGCAGAGCATGCCCGCGCTCTCGACGCCGCGCACCACGCCGACGCCGATGGTGATGTTCTTGCCGGGGATGAAGGTGCCGGGCGGGGAGAAGACGCTCTTCATGCCCGTGCGGGCGTTGGGCGCGCCGCAGACGACCTGGATCGGCTTTCCGTCTCCGGTGTCGACCATGCAGACGCGCAGCCGGTCCGCATTCGGATGCTGCTCGGCGGAGATCACATGGGCCGTGACATAGGGCGCGAGCGCCTTGGCCGGATCCTCGACGCCTTCCACTTCGAGCCCGACGCGGGTGAGCGCGTCCACGATCTCGTCGAGCGAGGTCGTCGTGTCGAGGTGATCCTTGAGCCAGGAGAGGGTGAATTTCATGATCGCCTCCTTACGCGCTCAGCCCGCCCGCGAGCGTGGGCAGGTCGAGGGGACGGAAGCCGTAATGGGCCATCCAGCGCATGTCGGCCTCGAAGAAGGGCCGAAGGTCCGGCATGCCGTATTTCAGCATCGCGATGCGGTCGATGCCCATGCCCCAGGCGAAGCCCTGATACTCGTCCGGGTCGAGCCCGCAATTGCGGATCACGTTGGGGTGCACCATCCCGCAGCCGAGGATCTCGAGCCAGTCCTCGCCCTCGCCGAAACGGATCTCGCCGCCCTTGCGCGAGCATTGGATGTCGACTTCGACCGACGGCTCGGTGAAGGGGAAGAAGGACGGACGGAAGCGCATCTTCACATCCGCGACTTCGAAGAACGCCTTGCAGAATTCTTCGAGGATCCACTTCAGATGGCCGAGATGCGAGCCCTTGTCGATGACGAGGCCCTCGACCTGATGGAACATCGGCGTGTGCGTCTGGTCGGAGTCGCAGCGATAGGTGCGGCCGGGGATGATCACGCGGATCGGCGGCTTCTGCGCCGTCATGGTGCGGATCTGCACCGGGCTCGTATGCGTGCGCAGCAGCTTCCGCTCGCCCGTCTCGTCCGGGTTGAAGAAGAAGGTGTCGTGCATCTCCCGCGCCGGGTGACCGACGGGGAAGTTGAGCGCCGTGAAATTGTAGAAGTCCGTCTCGACGTCCGGCCCTTCCGCCACCGCGAAGCCCATGTCCGCGAAGATCGTCGTCAGTTCGTCGATCACCTGGCTGATCGGATGGATGCGACCGCGGGCGTTGTCGGAGGGGCGCACCGGAAGCGTCACGTCCACGCGTTCGGCGGCGAGGCGCGCATCGAGGGCGGCGTCCTTGAGACCGCTGCGCTTTTCGGCGAGCGCCGTCGTCACGCGGTCGCGCAGGCCGTTGATGAGCGGGCCCTTCTCCTTGCGCTCTTCGGGGGTCATCGACCCGAGCGTCTTGAGAAGCGCGGAGACGGAGCCCTGCTTGCCCAGCGCGGCGATGCGCAGGTTTTCGAGCGCCGCCTCGTCGGACGCGGCCGCGACGGCGGACAGAAGTTCGGCTTCGAGGGCGGCGATATCGGACATCATGAAACCGTGAAGCAGGGTGCGCGGACGCGCGCGGAACGTCGGCGCGGCTTTTGCCATGGCGACGGAGGCGTGTCGAGAGAAAGGGGCGCGACGCCGCATGCGGGGAAACGAAAAAGGCCCGCCGAAGGGCGGGCCTTTCGCATGACGCTGCGCCTTCGTTCAGGCGGCGGCCGGGACGTGGGCCTTGGCCTTCTCGACGAGGGCCGCGAAGGCCTCCGGCTGGGTGATCGCGAGGTCCGAGAGCACCTTGCGGTCGACCGTGATGCCGGCCTTGTTCAGGCCGTCGATGAAGCGCGAATAGACGAGGCCGTGCTCGCGCACGGCGGCGTTCAGGCGCTGGATCCAAAGCGCCCGGATCGTGCGCTTCTTCACGCGGCGGTCGCGCGTCGCATACTGCATCGCGCGATCGACGGCCGCCTTCGCGGCGCGGATCGTATTCTTGCGGCGACCGTAAAAGCCCTTGGCGGCCTT
>JAIXTT010000012.1 GCA_027483795.1 Hyphomicrobiales bacterium | reverse complement strand
GACAAGGACCTCTACGATCTTCCGCCGCGCGAGCTGAAGAAGATCCCGACGGTCTGCGGTTCGCTCCGCGAGGCTCTCGCCAATCTCGACAAGGACCGTTCGTTCCTGAAGGCCGGCGGCGTCTTCAACGACGACTTCATCGACAGCTACATCGAGTTGAAGATGCAGGACGTCATGAAGTTCGAAATGACCCCGCATCCGGTCGAATTCACGATGTACTACTCCTACTGATCCCGCCCGCGGGAAAACCCGCCGCGGCTTCGGAGACACGGAACGGGGCGCAGCGATGCGCCCCGTTTTCGTTTTCAAAGGCGGACGTCCATCCGTTGGTGAAGGATTCGTATCACCTCGATCCCGCCCTCGTGTTCCTTGAAGAACAGGACATGGGACCCCACGAGCTTGCTTCGATAACCCGGAAGAAGATCGTCGCGCGGTCGCCCGAGGCGGGGACGAGCGGCCAATTCGCGAGCGGCGCCGAAGATGCTCCGGACATAAGCCTCGGCTCGCGCCTCACCCCAATTCTCGACTGAAAAATCCCAGATCCGATCCAAATCGTCTTTCGCCGCCGGCGTAAAAAGAGCTTGTTTCAATCAGACGCCCTTTCCCGCCCCCGACCGGAGTCGGTTCCGGATGAACGCGCCCTCGTCCACGGCCTCCCCCGGCCCGCTGGCCTCTCCCGCGCGCAGTTCCGCCCGCAGCGCCTCCAGCTTCGCTTCGTGCTCCTCCAGGAGCCGCAGCCCCGCACGGATCACGTCGCTGGCCGAGCCGTAGCGTCCGCCGCGGACCTGGCGATCGACGAAGCCCGCGAAATGCTCCCCGAGGCTGACCGACGTATTCTTGCTCATCTCGTACCTCCATGCGCGAGGATACCAAATCTTGGTACTTTCGCCAACGGCGCGGCCGATTCCGGGGCGCGACCGCCCCCTGTAAATCTCCTCCCTCCTCCCCTATCCTCCCCTCGCCATGAACGCGCCGCCCCGCATCACCCGCCGCACCTCCGTCTGTCCGCATGACTGCCCGTCGGCCTGTTCGCTCGAGGTCGAGATCCTCGACGGGCGGACGATGGGGCGCGTCTACGGGTCGGAGGAGCAGACCTACACGGCGGGCGTCATCTGCGCGAAGGTCGCGCGATATGCCGAGCGCATCCACCATCCCGACCGACTGCTGCATCCGCTGAAGCGCGTCGGGCCCAAGGGCTCGGGGCAATTCGAGCGCATCTCATGGGACGAGGCGCTCGATCTCGCGGCCGCGAAGTTCCTCGAGGCCGAACGGGAGTTCGGCGCGGAATCCGTCTGGCCTTATTACTATGCGGGCACGATGGGCCTCGTGATGCGCGACGGGATCAATCGGCTGCGTCACGCCAAGAAGTATTCCGGCTTCTTCTCGACCATCTGCATCAATCTCGCTTGGCCGGGCTTCATCGCGGGCACCGGACGGCTCGCCGGGCCCGACCCGCGCGAGATGGCGAAGGCCGACTGCGTCGTGATCTGGGGCACCAATGCGGTGGCCACGCAGGTCAACGTGATGACGCATGCGACCCGCGCCCGGAAGGAGCGCGGCGCGAAGATCGTCGCCGTCGACGTCTACGAGACCGCCACCGTCAAACAGGCCGATCTCGGCCTCGTCCTGCGCCCGGGCACCGACGGCGCGCTCGCCTGCGCGGTCATGCACGTCCTCTTCCGCGAGGGCCTCGCCGATCGGGACTACATGGCGCGATACGCCGACGCCCCCGAGGAACTCGAAGCGCATCTTTCGACCCGCACGCCCGAATGGGCCGCAGCGATCACGGGCCTCACGGTCACCGAGATCGAGGCCTTCGCCCGCCTCGTCGGCACGACGAAGCGGACCTTCTTCCGCCTCGGCTACGGCTTCTCGCGGCAAAGGAACGGCGCCGTCTCGATGCATGCGGCGGCCTGCATCCCGACCGTCACGGGCGCTTGGGCGCATGAGGGGGGCGGCGCGTTCCACTCCAACAGCGGCATCTTCGGTTGGCGCAAGACCATGATCGAGGGCCTCGACGTCATGGACCGCTCGGTCCGGCAGCTCGACCAGTCCCAGATCGGCCGCGTGCTGACGGGCGACCCGGTCGCGCTGCGCCACGGCCCGCCCGTCAAGGCGCTGCTGATCCAGAACACCAACCCCGTCTCCGTCGCGCCCGAACAGGAGCTCGTGAAGCGCGGCTTCGCGCGGGAGGACCTGTTCACGGTCGTGCACGAGCAGTTCATGACCGACACCGCGCTCATGGCCGACCTCGTGCTGCCCGCGACGATGTTCGCGGAGCATGACGATCTCTATCAGGGCGGCGGCCATCAATATGTCGCGCTCGGGCCGAAGCTGATCGATCCGCCCGGCGAATGCCGCTCCAATCACGAGGTGATCGTCGCGCTGGCGAAGCGCCTCGACGCCAAGCATCCCGGCTTCGACATGACCTCCCGGGAGTTGATCGACTGGACGCTCGCCCATTCGAACCGCGGCACGCTCGCGGAGCTCGAAGAGAAGAAGATGATCGACTGCCAGCCCCCCTTCGACCGCGCGCATTACCGCGACGGTTTCGGCTGGAAGGACGGGCGGTTCCGCTTCAAGCCCGATTGGGCGAAGGTGCCCTTCGCGAATGACGGGCCGATGGGCCCCTTCGACGCCCTGCCGTCGCTGCCCGACCATTGGGCGGTGATCGAGGAGGCGGACGCGCGGCATCCCTTCCGTCTCGCCACGAGCCCGGCGCGCAACTATCTGAATTCGAGCTTCACCGAGACGCCGACGTCCCGTGCGCGCGAAGGCCGCCCCACGGTCTTCGTCCATCCCGAGGACGCCGCGGCCCTCGGCATCGCGGAGGGCGATCTCGTCGCTCTCTCGAACGACCGCGGCGAAGTGAAGCTCCATGCGAAGCTCTTCGAAGGCGTGAAGCGCGGCGTGCTGGTGGCCGAGTCCATCTGGCCGAATTCCGCCTATGCGGACGGCCGCGGCATCAACACGCTGACGGGGGCCGATCAGGCCGCGCCCTTCGGCGGCGCCGCCTTCCACGACAACAAGGTCGCGCTGCGCCGCACCTGACGGGAACCGCCGCGCCGCGGCCGCGTTGCCGCCGTCGGGGACCGCTCGTCCCCGTCGGAGTCCGGCCATGCGCAAGAGCTTCCTCCGCCTCGCCCCGGCGCTCCTGCTTTCGGCATGCATGCGGGCGGAACCGGATACGACGTCGTCGACCGCATCGCCCTTCGCCTTCGCCGAACCGGACGCGATCCGCACTCATGCCGCCGAAGGCTGCACCGCCGTTCAGGCCGAACTCCTCGCGCTGCCGCGCGAACTCGTCCGTGATCGGTGCCGCTGCTATGCACGCCGCACCGTCGCCCGTCTCGATGAGGACGAGATCGCCTCCTACCGGCGCACGGGTCTTTTCGACGAAACCGCGCGGCAAAAGGCGTTCGCGAGCCTCGAAGCCTGCGGCTTGCAGCGGCCCGAGTGATCCCGCGCGCATGAGTCCTCTTGCCTTGCCGGCGGCGCGGCCCCATGAACCGAAGCATGAGCGAGGTCACTTCCTACTTCCACCGCCCGCGGCCGATCGGCCGGAGCTTCAATTACCGCCTCGAAGAGCGGCATCTCGTGGTCGACACGGGCATGAAGGAGGCCGAAGTCGCCTATGGCGACATCCGATCGGCCCGCCTCGTCTTCGAGGCGCGGAACCTCACCACCGGCTTCCGGACGACGCTGACGCTGAAGAGCGGGCGGACCGTCACGATGAACAATCTCGACTGGAGGAACTGGCTGGACGTCCGGCACAAGAATGCGGAATACGCGGCCTTCGTCACGGAACTGCTCCGCCGGGCCGCGGAAGCCAATCCCGACCTCGTCTGCCATGCGGGCCGCCCGCCGCTTCTCTGGGCCTTCACCACCCTCGTGGGCGCCGCCACCATGGTAGGCATGGTCGCGGCCCTGGGCTGGGCGCTGATGCTGGGCTTCTGGACCTACGTCCTGGTGGCGGCGGGCTTCATGGCGGTGTTCGGGTACCAGATCTACGGACTGATCTTCCGCAACAAGCCCCGCATCTTCGAAGCCTCCGCGCCGCCCCCGGCCGTATTGCCCGACGCGTCGTCCTGAGCGTCAGGACTTTTCCGGCATTCTGACCACGAGCACCGAACAGGGCGCGTGCCGCACGATCGTCCCGGCATTCGAACCGAGCAGATAGGTCGACATCGCCGGGCGATGGGATCCCACGACGATGAGGTCGCTGTTCGTCGCCTCCGCTTCGGCGAGCACTTCATTATAGATCGAGCCCATGCGCACGCGGGTCGTGATCTTCTCGCGCGCCATCGGAAGCTTGGCCGCCACATCGTTGATCTTCTTTTCGCATTCGTCCTGCTGCTCCTCGTCGAAGGACGGCGGCACATATTCCATGAAGGTCACCGGCATGATCGAGCGGACATAGACGAGATGCAGCGACGCGCCCGTCATCCCCGCAAGCGCGATCGCCTTGTCGAGGGCGGGCTGCACGATCTCCAATTCCGAAAGATCGACGGGAACGAGAATGGAACGGAACATGGGGGCACTCCTATGTTGACGTTACGGAAGCTCGCATCATGCGCGATCCCGCGCATCGACGCCATGCAGCGTGAGCGCGTCCGGGATGCAGTGCATTGATTTGACACAAGCCCTGCCGCCCCCCACGGTCCCGCAACCGAAGCGTCGAGACCGCCGCGCATGACTTCCCTCCCCGAAGAGACCTTGAGGCCGGGCACGCTTGCGGCCCTTTCGGCGTCGCCCGTCGCCTTCCTTTCGGCGATGAGCTTCATCAATTTTCTGGGGTTCGCGGGCTGGTCGGCGCTGCTCAACAATTTTTCGAGGGAGGCCGCGGGCTTCACGGGCGCCGAAATGGGCATCCTGCAATCCGTCCGCGAGATCCCGGGACTGCTCTCCTTCACGGCCGTGTTGTGGCTCCTGATGATGCGCGAGCAGACGCTCGCCTATTTCAGCCTGATCCTGCTCGGCGCAGGCGTGGCTATCACGGGCTTCTACCCGTCGCTGTTCGGCCTTCTTCTCACCACGACCCTGATGTCGGTCGGTTTCCACTATCTCGAGACGGTCAATCATTCGCTTTCGCTTCAGCTTCTTCCGAAGGCCGAGGCTCCGAAGCTGATGGGTCGGATCGCCGGGATCGGCGCGGCGGCGCAATTGCTCGCCTTCGGCGTCATCGCGATCACCTGGCGCACGCTGGAACCCGGCTTCAACGCCCTCTACGTGGTGATCGGCGTCGCCTGTCTCGTTCTCGGGGTCATGTCGATGCTGCTGTTCAAGCGCTTCGACGGCACCGTGCCGCAGCGCAAGGATCTCTTCATGCGCCGCCGCTACTGGCTCTATTACCTGCTCACCTTCATGAGCGGGGCGCGGCGCCAGATCTTCATGGCCTTCGGCGGCTTCCTGATGGTCGACCGCTTCGGCTACGACGTCACCGCCATCGCGGTCCTGTTCATGATCACCTGCGCCGTCAACATGGTGGCGGCTCCCTGGCTGGGCGGCCTCGTCGCGCGGCTCGGCGAGCGCCGGACCATGGTGATGGAGAATATCAGCCTGATCGTCGTCTTCGCGGGCTATGCGATCGCGGCCGAGGGGCTTCTGGGCGGCTGGGGAGGTCTGGTCGCGGGAGCCCTCTACATCGTCGACGGCGTCTTCTTCACGCTGACGATCGCCCAGCGGACCTATTTCCAGAAAATCGCCGATCCCGAGGACATGGCGCCCACCGCAGGCGTCGCCTTCACGATCAATCACATCGCCGCGGTGGTGATCCCGATCATCTTCGGCTTGATCTGGCTGTGGAGCCCCGCCGTGGTCTTCCTGATCGGCGCGGGCATCGCCACGGGTTCGCTCGCCCTCGCCTTCCTCGTCCCCCACGCCCCGGACCATGGGCGGGAGACGATCCTGTCGCGCTGAGCGGCGAAGAGGAAACGGGCGGACGACGGACGACGGACGACGGAAGGCCGCGGAGCGGTTCCCCCTGCCGTCACGCCCGCGCATGCGGGCATCCACGTCTTCCTATGTCATCCCGGCCGCAGCGAAGCGGAGAGCCGGGATCCAGCCTTTCCTTCGAGGGTGAAAGGCAAACCGTGGATGCCCGCATCCGCGGGCATGACGGGGGCGAGCCGGCTCCAGCCCCGCCTTCCGCTCAGGCGTTCACGCCGAGCTTCTTCTGCAGGCTGGACGACGAGGTCGTGTACTGGAAGAGCAGCTTCTTCTCCGGATAGACGTAGCGGTGCACCTTCTGCGCCGCGAGCGCGCCTTCGTGGAAGCCGGAGAGGATCAGCTTGAGCTTGCCCGGATAGGTATTGATGTCGCCGACCGCGAAGATCCCCGGCATCGAGGTCTCGAATTTCTCGGTATCGACCGGGATCAGGTTCTCGGCGAGGTTGAGACCCCACTCCGCGATGGGCCCGAGCTTCATGGTCAGGCCGAAGAAGGGCAGCATCCGGTCGCAAGCGACCTTGAAGACCGAATTGTCGTTGGCGCGGCAGACCGCCGCCGAGAGCGCCCCGGCCTCTGCCTCGAGCCCGGTGACCTGACCGAGCACGAGATCCATCTTTCCTTCGGCGACCAGCATGCGCATCTGCTCGACGCTGTGCGGAGCGGCGCGGAACTCGTCGCGGCGATGCATCAGCGTCACGCGCTTGGCGATCGGCTGCAGATTCAGCGTCCAGTCGAGCGCCGAGTCGCCGCCGCCCACGATCAGGATGGAACGATCGCGGAAATCCTCCATGCGGCGCACCGCGTAGAAGACGCTCTTGCCCTCGTAGTCCTCGATCGTCGGCACGGGAGGCCGCTTGGGCTGGAAGGACCCGCCGCCCGCCGCGATCAAGACGGTCTTCGTCATGAAGACCTTCCCTGCGTCGGTGGTCACCTTGAACAAGGGAGCGTCCGGCGTGCCGAGCGTTTCCACGCCCTCGACCATCTCGCCGAGATGGAAGGTCGGATGGAACGGCTCGATCTGCTTCATCAGATTGTCGACGAGCCCCTGCCCCGTCACGACGGGGAAACCCGGAATGTCGTAGATCGGCTTTTCCGGATAGAGCTCGGCGCACTGCCCGCCGACCTTGGGAAGGATGTCGATGAGATGGCAGCGGATGTCGAGCAGTCCGAGCTCGAACACCGCGAACAACCCGACGGGTCCCGCGCCGATGATCAGCGCGTCGGTCGTGATGGCTTCGGTTCCGTTCACGGGTTCCACGGTCTCGAACATGGCGTTCTCCTTGCACCTCATCCCGTACCCCCGTTCGAGTACGGGATGCAAGGCCCGGTTGACGCTCTATGGCGTCCACCGCACTTGACGGTCATGACGGCCGAAGTTCAGGCCTGCCGTTCGGGCGTCGTCACGACGAGTCCGTCGAGTTCCGCCTTCACGCGGATCTGACAGGACAGGCGGGAATTGGGTCGCACGTCGAAGGCGAAGTCCAGCATGTCTTCTTCCATGCTCGAAGGCGCACCCGCGGCTTCGCGCCAAGCATCGTCGACATAGACGTGGCATGTCGCGCAGGCGCAGGCGCCGCCGCATTCGGCATCGATTCCGGGAACGCCGTGGCGGATCGCCGTCTCCATGACCGTGGCGCCGATCTCGCCCTCGACGGCGCGCGCGGTCCCGTTATGGTCGATGAACGTGATCTTCGGCATTCCCGACGTCTCCCGTAAGCGACTCCGCCGAGGCGGAACACGCGTCCTCATAAGGCAGGACCGACGGCTTGGCGAGAGGCGACGGAACCGGGCGGATGCGGCGGGAAGGCGCGGCGGCTCCCTCCCTGCAACCCTGCAATCCTGCAACCGATGGTCTTGACGCGCGCCTCCGGAGCGCGCCGGAGCCTCCTGCGTTAACGACGTTCCGTAACTCTCTCCCCGCCGCGGTTTCATTCATCCATAGGTCGGACTAGAGTGGGTTGGTTAATGAAGAGAAACTTTTTGCCTCGTTCGGGACGTTGCCGAACCGGCACGGCCGAGCGCCGAAAGCGGACCTTCATCGACGACGACGGATGAAAGAGGCGTTCATGGCCACCCAAAAGAAGGCGACGGACCCGACGGAAGCGGCGCTCTCGGCGATCGAAGAGGCTCTCGCCTTGTCGATCAACGGCGCCCAGTCCGCGGCGCAGGAGCATCGCGACGCTCCCTCGCGCGTGGTCGAACGCCATTCGGCCGAACGCACCAAGTCCGAAATCCGTCCGCGTCCCTCCACGCTCGCCGCGCGTATCAAGACGGAGGAGGAGTCCGCTTCGGCGAATGACGCCGCCGCCGCCGATTTCGAGCCCTCGAACGGTCCCGCAGGCCGTCCCGCCAATGATGACCGTCGTGAAATCGGCACGATTCTTCAAGCGCTTCAGGCGCGTCCTTCCAACCGCCCTTACGCTTTCGCATTTGCCGGATCGCTGGTCTGGATCACGGGCCTCGGGCTCATCGCGGCGAACCGTCTGAACTGGAGCGGCGACGCCCTGCAGGCGACCCTCCTCTCGGCCGAGGCCTTGGCCTTCGGCTTCGCCGTCCTCGTCCCGACGGTCGCGATGTTCGTGCTCGCCTCGCTGGCGCGCCGCGCCCAGGAGATGAAGGTCGTCGCCCAATCGATGACGCGCGTCGCCATCCGGCTCGCCGAACCCGAAATCGGCGCGACCGACGCGGTCGTCGGCCTCTCGCAGGCCATCCGTCGCGAAGTCGCGGCGATGGGCGACGGCATCGAGCGCGCGGTGGCGCGCGCGAGCGAACTCGAGACGGTGGTTCACGCCGAAATCGCGACGCTCGAACATGCCTACAACCAGAACGAGATCCGCCTCCGGACCTTGATCGACGAGCTCACCACGCAGCGCGAGTCCATCGTCACCCATGCCGATCGGGTTCGGAACGCGATCACGGGCGCGCATGAGGGACTGACCGGCGAACTCGAATCCGCCGCTTCCCGCATTTCGACCTCGGTGAGCGAGGCGGGCCTCCGCGTCGCGCAGACCCTCGGCGAAAAGGCCGAAGAGATTTCCGGCACGCTCGCGCGTTCCGGCGAGCAGATGGTCGATCAGGTCAGCCGTCGCGGCGGCGAACTGATCGAGCGCCTCGTCACGACCAACGGCGACATCGCCGAACGTCTTTCCGTCACGGCGGGGCAGATCACGGAGAGCCTCGACGGCAAGGCGCGCGAGATCACCGAATCCCTCAGCCTGACGGGTTCGAGCGTCGCAAGCGAGATTTCGGGTCGCGGCAACGAGGTGAAGGAAGCGCTCGAACGCACGAGCCGCCTCATCGAGACCAATCTCGAAGACGGCGCGGAGCGTCTCGCCGCGACCATCGTCGAGACGAGCCGGACGGTCTCGGAAACCATCGAGACCCGGACGCTCGGCCTGACCGATACGCTCAAGGCGACGGGCGAGGCCGTGGCCATCTCCATCGACTCGCAGGGCCGCGCCGTCGTCGAACGTCTCGGCGGCGTCGGTGACGAGATCGGGGCCCGCATCGAGATCGGCGGCGACCGCATCGCCGATCGGATTTCGGGCACGGCGGAACGTCTCGAGGACATCATCGCGGTCCGCGGCGCGCGCCTCGCGGAAGACCTCGAAAACACCACCGATCGCGTCGCGGCCACGCTGGAAGCGCAGGTCTCCGGCGCCCGCGAAGCGCTCGAAGACGGTATCCGCAACGCCTCGGACCTCTTTTCCGCGAAGGCGGAAGAGGCTTCCGCGCTCTTCGCGGACAGGACGGCGAACGTCACGGACGTCATCGAGCGGACGGGCGGCCGGTTCGACGCGCTCGTCGACGGGCGTCTGCGCTCCTTCGAGGAGTCCTTCGCCACGCGCAGCGCCGCCTTCGAGGCGACCTTCTCGGACCGCATCACCACTTTCGAGACGTCCCTCGTCGAACGGACGGGTTCCCTCGTCTCGGCGCTGGACGCAGGCTCGTCGCTTCTCGGCGACCGCCTCACGAGGATCGAGACCGGCGTTCTGGCCCGCGCCGAAGGCGTCGCGTCGAGCTTCGAAAAGGTCAGCGCCGATTTCGGCGAGCGCATCGAATACCGCTTCGGCGAGATGGAGAACCTCTTCAACACGCGCGGCGAAGCCATCGAGGTCGGGATCGCACGGCGGACCGCGGAAGCCGCCGCCTTCATCGACGATCGCCTCGCCGCCTTCGAAGACCGCAGCGCGAAGAGCGCGCTCGAAATCGGCAACCGCATCGAAGGCATCTTCACGAAGGTGGACGAAGGTCTCGCCGTCCGTTCGCGCGGCCTGTCGGAATCGATCGCCGCCTTCGAAGACCGCAGCGCCAAGAGCGCGCTCGAAATCGGCAACCAGATCGAAGGCATCTTCACGAAGGTGGACGAAGGCCTCGCCGTCCGTGCGCGCGGTCTTTCGGAGTCGATCGCCGCTTCCGCCCTCGACGCGGCGAAGTCCCTCGGCGAGAGCGCCGAAAGCGTCCGCATCGCGCTCGACGACCGTGCTGCCCTCTTCGAGAAGACGGTGGTCGACCGCTCCGCCGACCTGGTTCAGCAACTCACCGGACAGGCGAACGTCTTCACCGCGACCATCGCGGAGCGCACGGGCGAACTCGCCGCCACGCTGGAAAGCGGCGTCGCCCGCATCGAAACGAACGTCGCCGGACGGCTGTCCGATCTCGTGGAACGCGTCGACAACCGCAGCATCGCCATCGTCGAGACGCTCGAAGCGCGGACGACCGCGGTGTCGAGCTCCCTCGGGGCGCGCGTGGAGGAGATCGGCGCACTCTTCGACGGTCGCGGAAACGAACTCGTCGAGCAGTTCCGGACGCAAAGCGAACAGATCGGAACCTCCCTCGCCGCGGCGGGAGAGTCGGTCACCCGCGAGATCGCGGGCGTCGGCGAAGCGGTGCTGCGCACGCTCGAAGGCCGCAGCGTCTCGATCACGGGCGTCCTGCGCGAGCGCGGCCGTGAACTCGTCCAAACGGTCGATCAGGCCGCGGAGACGCTGCGCGAGACGCTCGACGAGCGCGGCTCCCGGGCGACGGAGCAGTTCGCCTCCATCGCGGCCGAACTGCGGGAACGGACCGAACCGCTTCTCGTCAAGGTCGAGACCCTCGGGCTTTCGCTCGGCGCGGTCGTATCGAACGCCGGCGAAAATCTCGAACGGCTCGACACGGTCCTCGAAGGCCGCGTCCGCGCCCTCGAGCACACGCTCGAACTCGTCAATCGCGACACGACCGCTGCGGGCGAACGGCTCTCGGCGCAGGCCGAGTCCCTCCGCATCTCGAGCGGCACCGCATTGCGCGAGGCGAGCGCGATCGCGGAGCGTTTCGACGCCAACATCTCGGGCCTCGCGGCGGCCGCCGACGAACAGATCCGCAGCATCACGTCCCTCACGAACGAGCAGATCCGCGTGATGACGGAAACGACGGGCATGATCTCGGAGCGCTTCGCGTCCCATGTCTCCGAGCTTTCGGCCACGTCGGACGAAAAGCTTCGCCGCCTGAACGCCGTCGCCGGCGAGCAGCTGCGCGCCCTCAACGCGACCGCGGAAGCGATCGGCCAGCTCGATCGCCGCATCCACGACAGCGCCACGGAGCGCGACCGTGCGCTCGGCCGGCTCATGGACGAGATCGCCCGCCGCGGCGAGGAGTTCGACGCGATGTCGCGCGTCCACACCTCGCTGGTCACGGAATCGCTCAGCGAAGCCGAAGCCCGTGCCCGCGAGATCGGCGCCGTTCTGAGCGATGCCGCGGATACGGCGTCGAACATCCTCGATCGCCAGCTCGAATCCGTTCGCCAGGCGGTCCTGCGCGAGCGCGAACGGATCGGTTCGTCCATCCGCCAGAGCTATGAGGAAGAACTCGCGCGCATGAACGATGCGCTGACGCTTTCGAGCGAGCGTTTCCGTTCCACCGCCGAAGAACTCCGCGACACGACCTCGAGCGTGTCCCGCGAGCTCGAAGAGACGCGCGTGGAACTGCGCCGCACGCTCGTGGATCTGCCCCGAGAGTCGCATCAGGCCGCCGCCGCGGTGCGCGGAATGATCGACGACCAGCTGAAGGCGCTCGAAGAGATCAACGCCGTGGCGGCGTCCGGCTCCGGTCTTGCTCCCCTCGCCTCGGCGCCTCGGCCGATGGCGCCGCGAGCTGCGGCCCGTTCCGCCGAGCCGGCTCCCGCTCCCGTTCCCGTTCCCCCTCCGGCTCCGGCCTATCGCCCGGAACCGCCGGTCGCTCGCCCCGAGCCCGCCGCTCCGACGGCGGAGGCGAAACGCGGCGACGAGCGGCCGCTGCGTCCCCTGCTGGAGAGCTTCGCTCCCCGCCGCGGCAACGGCCGTCCCGAAACGCCCGCGCCCGAGACGAAGAACGACGCGGAAGCCCTCGGCGGTTGGCTCTCCGATCTTCTGGCACGCGCCTCGGAAGAAGAGGCGACGCCGGCCGCGGCCGAACCTCCGGCGACCATGGAACTCGTGACGCGGCTGACCGCCGACGCCGCCCGCTTCGTGCGCCATGACGCGCTGGTCGCCTTCTGGGACCGCTGGACCCGCGGCGATCGGCAGCCCGGACTGCGCGCGACGCTGACGCCCGAAGGCGAAGCCAAGGCCGAGGAGTTCAAGAACCGGTATCGGCGCGATGCGGCCTTCCGCGGCATCGTCGACGCCTATCTCGGCAAGTTCGACGACCTGCTCCGCGAGATCGGCTCCGGCGAACGCGGCGCGAGCCTCACGCGCACGATCATGAGCTCGAACGAAGGCAAGGTTTACGGGCTTCTCGCTTATGCGGCGGACCGCATCGCCTGATCCCCGCTCCGTTCGGAACCGAATTAAAAAAGCCCCGGCCGATGCCGGGGCTTTTTTCATGTCCGCGCTTCGGCGCTTCAGCGGCCCGCGATGCCCGCGGCCCAACGGGTGATCTGCGGCATGAGCGCATCGGCGGCGCGTTCGAGGCCCGCCGTCGCGTCGGCGGGCGCCGGGCCGTCGACGGGGCTCGCCGCCGTGAAGCTTCGGGCGGCGAGGATGCGCCCCGTCTGGACGTCGACGAGCCGCGCCGACAGCGAAATCCGAGCCGCCGTCTCCGCGCCCCGTTCGATCTCGAAGGCCCGGAGATCGATGCCGAGGACGAGGTCGCCGCTCATCCCGGATCCTGCGCGGCCGACGGCCCGGCCCGCGCTCTCGAAGGCCTCGACGATCCGTGCCTGCATCAGCCGCGGGATCCGATCCGCCCAGCGCCCGCCCGCCAGCATGGAATAGCGCCCCTCGCTCGATACGAGGATCTGGTCGCCGTCGAGCGGCTGCACCGCCGCGGGCTCCGCGACGAGCAATTGGCGTTTGAGAGGTTGAAGCGCACGGGGAGCCGTCTCGCGGCCGAAGGCGAAGTTCTCCGGCGGCGGCGCGGAAACGCACCCCGACAAAAGAACGGCCGCCGAAGCCGCGAGCGCTGTTCGCGCGATCAGGAAGATCCTCAAGCCTCGGCTCCGGTCGAGTGCGGCGCTCCGCGATTCCCTTGGTCAGCGCCCATTGTATTGGGGCAAGGCCGGCTTGCCACCGAAAAGAAGCTGCTGAGGATTCCGCTCGAAATCCCGCAGGAGCCTGTTCAATTCGTTCAGGGCCCTCCGCCCCTCGACGGTGAGGCTCTCGATTTCACGGACCCCCGCCCCCGTCGCCCGACCGATGCCGGACGTCAGTTCGGCGGTGCGCTTGTCGAGATTTTCCGCGAGCTTCCGGAAGGACTGCGCCGTCTCGGCGAATTCGACGATCGCGCCTTGCGTTTCGGACGAGCCCGTGAGTTTTTCGATATTGGCCAGCGCCGCATCGAGACGGTCGGCGGCGGCCGTCAGCTTGGCCGTCAATTCGCTCGCGTTCCGGATCGTGGCCGACACCGCGTCGGCATTGGAGGCGAGAGCGGTCGAGAAGGCCTCGATGTTGCGGACCGTATTGTTGATCGCGCCCTGATTGACGGTGACCAGCACGTCGATCTTGTCGAGAACGTCGTCGGCCTTGCGCGCGATCGTCTGCGCGCTTTCGAGGAGGTTCTGGAACTCGGAGCGCTCCGCCGCGATCGTCGGCAGTTCGCCCTTGGGAGGGGTCGGCAGCGGCTTGGACTGCGTTCCGCCGCCCTCGAGCGCCACGGCCGCGGTGCCCGTGAGGCCCTGATACTCGAGCCGCGCGCGCGTATCCGCCCCGATGGGCGTGTCGGGATCCACCTCGATCCGCGCGAAGACCCGGCGCGGATCGGTCCGGTCGATGTTGAGCTGCACCACCTCGCCCACGCGCAGCCCGTTGAACAGCACGGCCGAGCCTTGGCTGAGCCCGGACACCGAGCCCGTGAAGAGCACCCGATAGGGCACGTAGCGCGAACGCGCGTCCTGGCCGGAGAACCACCAGACGAAGCCGAAGGCTCCCGCGAGGACCAGAAGCGTGAAGAGCCCGACGACGGCATAGTTCGCACGGGTTTCCATGGCGTCACCGATCCTTAGCGTTCATCGTTTCGGCCCGCACGCCGTGGAAATAGGACCGCAGCCAAGGATCGTCCGACGCCAGCATGGCACGGAGATCGCCCTGCGCGATCACTTTTCCTCGCCCCAGCGCGGCGATGCGGTCGCATGCCGTGTAGAGGCTTCCGAGATCGTGCGTCACCATGAAGACGGTCAGGCCCATCGTCTTCTGCAGCGTGACGATCAATTCGTCGAAGTCGCCGGCGCCGATCGGGTCGAGCCCGGAAGTGGGCTCGTCGAGGAACACGATTTCCGGATCGAGCGCCAGAGCCCTTGCGAGCGCCACGCGCTTGATCATGCCGCCCGAAAGCTCCGACGGCATCTTCGAACCGACGTCCGGTTTGAGCCCGACCAATTCGAGTTTGAGATCCGCCAATTCGTCCATCAACCCTTGCGACAGGTCGAGATATTCGCGCATCGGCACCTGCACGTTGTGCCGCACGTCGAGGGAGGAGAACAGTGCGCCCTGCTGGAACAGCACGCCCCAGCGCCGTTCGAGCGTCCTGTGCCCGCCGGGCGGAATCTCGTCGAGATCCTCGCCGAACACCTCGATCGATCCGGAACGCTTCTTCACGAGCCCGAGGATCGTGCGCATCAGAACCGATTTTCCCGTGCCCGACGCCCCGACGAAGCCGAGGATCTCGCCCCGCATCACGTCGAGGTCGAGACCTTGCATGATGATCCGCTCGCCGAAACCGACGACGAGATCGCGCACGCGGATGATCGGCTCGCCTGCCGTTCCGCCCTCATGCCCGATCGTGACGCTGCTTTCCATGGTCAATACTTGATCGCGGCGAAGAACATGGCGAACAGGCCGTCGACGACGATCACCATGAAGATCGCTTTGACGACCGACGAGGTGACCTGCCGCCCGAGCGACTCCGCCGAGCCCTTCACCGCGAGCCCTTCGATCGTCGCGATGATGCCGATCACCAACGCCATGACGGGCGCCTTGATGAGACCGACGATGAGCGTGTTGTAGCCGATCGCTCCGCGCAACCTCTCGAGGAACACGTCAGGACTGATGCCGCCGTAGACGAGCGCCGTCACGCCGCCGCCGAGCAACGCCGACATGTCGGCCACGAAGGTGACGAGAGGCAACCCGATGACCAGCGCCGCCAGCCGCGGCACGACCAGAACCTCGACGGGATCGAGCCCCATCACGCGCAGCGCGTCGATCTCCTCCCGCATCTTCATCGAGCCGATCTCCGCCGTGAAGGCGGAACCCGACCGACCCGCGACCATGATGGAGGCGAGGAGAACCCCCAATTCGCGCAGAACCAGAATGCCGATCAGGTCGACGACGAAGAGCGCCGCGCCGAACTGATTGAGCTGGAAGATGCCCTGCTGCGCAACGATCGCACCGACGAGGAAGGAGATCAGCGCGACGATCGGCACGCCGCGGAACGCCACATGCTCCAGATGATGCACGATCGAGGCATGGCGGAGCGCTCCGGGCCGCAGCGCGAGCCGGCCGAGCGCGCTCACCACCTCGCCGAGAAAGGCCACCCCGTCAACGACGTCGCGTCCCGCCGAAACCACGGTCTTGCCCGTATCGGCGAGTACGTCGACCGCGGCGAAGCCCTGCTCCTTCGTATCCCTCGGAAACTCCCGATACACGATCTCGGCGAGGAGGATGCTCTGATTGCGCGAAGCGCCCGCGATGCCTTGCGGAACCCCCGCGCGGTCGAGCGCCGCACGGGCCCGGTTCACGAGCCAAGCGCCCGTCGTGTCCAGACGCGCGACGTCGGCAAGATCGAAGACGACCCGCCGCGCTCCCGAGGCCTGCGCCGAGAGATCGGCGGCGGCGCTTTCCAAGGCGGAGCCCGCGGACGAAACCCAATCGCCCCGGAGCCTGAGGCGAACGGCGTCCGCGTCGCCTTCGACGGAACTTCCGGGTGCTTGCGTCATATCCGTTGATACCGCGGTTGAGACGCCCAGGCAGCGGTCATATCGTGCGAATCGGGCTGAAGTCGAGGCGGGAGAGCGATGCGGCGACGTCTGGGCATATCCGTGGAGACTTGGCCGATTGCGGGCAGCTTCACCATCGCGCGCGGTTCGCGCACGGAAGCGCGCGTGGTCGTCGTCTCGCTCGAAGAGGACGGCGGACGCGGGCGCGGCGAATGCGTTCCCTATGCCCGCTACGGCGAGACGGCCGAAACCGTCTGCCGGGAGATCGAAAGCGCGCGCGCCCTGATCATGTCGGGCTGCGACCGGGAGGCGCTGCGCTCGGCCATGCCCGCCGGCGCGGCCCGCAACGCCCTCGACTGCGCGCTGTGGGATCTCGAAGCCAAGCGTGCCGGCGTTCCCGCGCATGTGCTCGCGGGCCTCGACCGGATCGCTCCCGTGACGACGGCCTTCACGATCAGCCTCGGCGAACCCGCGGCCATGGCCGCCGCCGCGTCGGCCGCCGCCGACCGTCCGATCCTCAAGATCAAGCTCGGCGGCGGCGCGCGAGACCCCGAACGCCTCGCGGCGGTCCGCAAGGCCGCACCCGACGCGACCCTGATCGTCGACGCCAACGAAGGCTGGCGGCTCGACGATCTCGCCATGCATCTCGCCGCCTGCGTCGAAGCGGGCGTCGATCTCGTCGAACAGCCCCTTCCCGCAGCCGAAGACGCCGCCTTGGCGACTTTCCGCCATCCGCTGCCGATCTGTGCGGACGAAAGCGCGCATATCGGCGGGGATCTCGCCGCCCTCGTCGGTCGCTACGACGCCGTCAACATCAAGCTCGACAAGACCGGCGGGCTCACCGAAGCCCTCGCCGCCGTCGCCGAAGCCGAGCGGATCGGGCTCGCGGTCATGGTCGGCTGCATGGTCGGAACCTCGCTGTCCATGGCGCCCGCGATGCTGCTGACGCCGAAGGCCCGCTTCGTCGACCTCGACGGCCCTCTGCTTCTCGCCGAGGACAGGCCCGGAGGCCTGCGTTACGAGGACAGCGTCGTCTTCCCGCCCTCCCCGGCGCTCTGGGGCTGAGCGCAACGCCTCGCGACGAGGATCAGCACGAGCCCCGCCGCGGCGAGCGGGGCCATCAGCGCGAAGGTTCCCGTTCCGAACGCGTCGACGAAACGTCCGGAAAGCGCGGTCGCGGCCGCGCTCGCTCCCGCCGTCGTCGCCGCCACGAGCCCCTGCGCCCGCGCCCTCTCCGCCTCCGGCACCAATGTCCGCGCCGCCGCGACGGTGGCGACGAGCGTCGCCCCGAAACTCAAGGCATGCAGCGTCTGAAGGGCCGCGGTGATCACGACCCCCGGCCCGATGGCAGTGAGAAGCCAGCGCAGGATCGCCGCCGCAGCCCCGATGACGAGAAGTCCGAACACGGGCGCACCCGGCCCCGTCCGTCCGAACCGCAGCAGAAAGAAGATTTCGGCCACCACGCCGATACCCAACAGAACGGCGACGGTCAGGCCGTCCATGCCCGCGCGGGTCCAGAGGATGGGCGCGAAGCCGTTGACGACCGCATGGCTCGCCTGAACGCAGGCGATCCCCGCCGCCGCGAACAGGAAAGGCTTCGGAAGCGGCGTTCTCGTCGTTTCCGCGGCACGCCGACGCCGTTTCTCGGACGAAGCCGCGAGCCCCGGCGAAGAAAAGGCGACGGCGGCCCCCATCGCCGCGACGCCCGCGATCAGCGCGGGAACGATGTCCGGGCCTGCAAGATCGAGGATCTTGCCCGCACCGATCATGGTGACGAGGAAGCCGATCGAACCCCAGATGCGCACCCGCCCGTAAAGCCGCTCCGTCCCGTCCGCCGCATCGAGCGCGACCGTGTCGACCAAAGGCACGAGCGCGGCCATCAACAAGGCCGTCGCGACGGTGACGAAGAGGATCACGGACAGGGAATCGAAGCCGATCAGCAAGGGCCAGACCAGCGCATTCGCCGCCCCGAGAATGCCGAGCAGCCGCAAGGCGCCGATGCGACGGTCGGCGAGCCCCGCCACCGCATAGGCGGAGGACGCGCGCACGAGGATCGGCAATGCGAGCAGCAGCCCCACCACGTCCGCCGAAAGTCCCCGCGAGGTGAGCCATAGCGGAAAGAAAGGCGAATGCACGCCGAAGATCGCGAACTGAACCGCGTAGAGAAGCGACAGCCGCGCCGCGACGCCGTCTTGAGCCTTCATCCGTTCGCCGTCCTCGCTCCGCCGCCCCGGACGGTAAGGGAAATTTGAACCTTTTTCGCCGAGCATGATGCAGGTTCAACCGTTACCCGCTCGTTTTCGGCCCCTTCAGGATCTCCGATCATGTCGCAAAGTCTCCTTTCGGCCGCCTATTCCGAAGAGGACTTCCAGGCCCTCGAAGCCACGCTTCTCGCCTCCGAGCGGGGCCGCTGGTTCCTCGCCGAACATGCCCGCCGTCGGTCGCGGCTGGAAACGCGGAGCCTGGTCGTTTCTCTGGAAAGGCTGGAGCGATTCGTCGACGACCGCGCGACCGCGGGCGACGCGGTGGCGCGCGAACTCGAAGGGATCACGGCGGCCCTCGTCCAGATGACGCAGGAGATCGTCGGCCCGCCCGATCCCGAGAACCGGAAGGATCCCTTCGGCCGGATCGTGCTCGAAGCCGAACGGGCGAGCGAACTCGTCGCAAGCGCGGGCGCGCGCGTCGACGAGATCGCCGAAGCCCTCGAGCGCCAAGGCGTCGAGCGCGAGGTCGCCGACGCCTTGCACGCGCAATGCGAAGTCGTCCGCGAGGCGATGACGGTCCACGCCGCCAATGCGCGCCGCGTCAAGGCGCTCGCCGAAATTCTGATCTATGCGCGCCGCCGCCTCGCCGCGCTCGCCGGAAACGTCGCGGAGAGCGAGGCCGGCTGACGCCTTTCCGCTTGCAGGATCGTCCGGGATGGGGGCAACTTCGCCTCCCGACCGACGAAAGAAGCGGAAACATCTCATGGATCTCGGAATCTCCGGCCGCAAGGCCATCGTCTGCGCATCGAGCCGCGGCCTCGGCAAGGCCTGCGCCATGGCCTTGGCCGAAGCCGGCTGCATCGTCGTGATCAACGGGCGCGACGCGGCGACCTTGGGCGCGACGGCCGACGAAATCCGCAAGGCGACGGGCGCGACCGTCATCCCGGTCGTCGCCGACGTGTCGACCAAGGCCGGACAGGAGGCGCTCCTCGCCGCCTGTCCCGATCCGGACATCCTCGTCAACAACAACGGCGGCCCGCCGCCGAAGGACTTCCGGCTCATCGACCGTTCCGCGATGCTCGAAGGCGTCGCGCAGAACATGGTCACGCCGCTCGAACTGGTTCAGGCCGTCATCGACGGCATGATGGAGCGCGGCTGGGGCCGCATCGTCAACATCACCTCGGCCTCGGTGAAGACGCCGCTCGTCGGGCTCGACCTGTCCTCGGGCGCGCGCGCGGGCCTCACGGCCTTCCTCGCGGGCGTCGCGCGCGACGTCGCCCATCGCGGCGTCACCATCAATTTCATGCTGCCCGGCATGTTCGACACGGACCGACTGCGCGGCAGCATCAAGCGCATGGCCGAGATGAAGAACACGGACGTCGAGGCGATGCGCGCCGACCGTCTGGCGAGCGTGCCCGCGAAGCGCTTCGGTACGGCCGAGGAATTCGGCAAGGTCTGCGCCTTCCTCGCAAGCGAGCACGCGGGCTACATCACCGGCCAGAACATCCTGCTCGACGGCGGCACCTTCCGCTCGGCCTTCTGAGCGGCGGCATCGCCGACGAAGCGCGGCGGCTCCGCGGGAGCCGCCGTAAGCCTCTTCACCCCTTGGCGACCGCGTCGAAGGCCTTGAACCGGGCGAGCATGGCTTCCATCTCGGCGAGCGGAACCATGTTCGGCCCGTCCGAGAAGGCTTCCGCCGGGCGGTCATGCGTTTCGATGAAGAGCCCCGCGACGCCGACGGCGATCGCGGCGCGGGCCAGCACGGGCACGAATTCCCGCTGCCCGCCCGAGGAACCGCCCTGCCCGCCCGGTTGCTGGACCGAATGCGTGGCGTCGAAGATCACCGGCGCGCCGATCTGCTCGGCCATGATCGGCAGACCGCGGAAATCCGTGACCAGCGTGTTGTAGCCGAAGCTCGCGCCGCGTTCGGTGACGAGCACGTTCGGATTGCCCGCTCCCGTGACCTTGTCGACGACGTTCTTCATGTCCCAAGGCGCGAGGAACTGGCCCTTCTTGACGTTGATCACGCGGCCCGTCTCGGCGGCGGCGATCAGAAGGTCCGTCTGGCGGCAGAGAAAGGCCGGGATCTGCAGAATGTCGACGACCTCCGCGACCGGTCCGCACTGCACGGCGTCGTGGATGTCGGTGAGCACCGGGAGACCGTAGGTCGCCTTCACCTCCGCGAACACCTCGAGCGCCTTGGCGAGCCCGATGCCGCGGCGGCCGGAGGCGGAGGTCCGGTTCGCCTTGTCGAAGCTCGCCTTGAAGACGAAGGGAATGCCGAGCCGCGCGGTGATCTCCTTCAGCGCGGCGGCCATGAACAGCGCATGCTCGCGGCTCTCCATGGCGCAGGGCCCGGCGATCAGCGCGAAGGGCGCATCATTGGCGAAGGTGACTTGGGCGAAGGTGACGGAGGAGACGGAAACGGCAGCGGCGGCTTGGGTCATGCAGCGGGATATACGCGCTTCGAGGGACCCCTGTCACGCGG
Source organism: Hyphomicrobiales bacterium (assembly GCA_027483795.1). Lineage (GTDB taxonomy): Bacteria > Pseudomonadota > Alphaproteobacteria > Rhizobiales > Beijerinckiaceae > JAIXZO01. The sequence continues at coordinate 2,133 of JAIXTT010000012.1, read as the reverse complement.
GGGCGATCTCACCCCTCGAACACCACCGCACAGCCGAAAGCCGCCTCCGGCGGCACGACGATTTTTCCGCGATGCTCCGCGAAAGGCACGCCCTCCGCGAGAAGCCGCGCGCGCCGGGCCGCGAGGTCGTCGCAACGCAGGCGGAAACCCACGAAACGGGTCGGCTCCTCCGCCGCATCGAGGCCGGAGGCGAAATGCCAGGCGGCGGCGCTCAGAACCTCGATCTCGCCGCGCGGCGTGCGGAACAGAAGGCCCGCCGAAGTCGCATCGAAATCGCGCAGTCCCGTGAAGCGGGAGAGGAAGTCGGCATGGTCCGACGGGTTCTCCGCGATCATGACGACGCCCGTGACGCCCGACGGGCCGCCGGGATGAGTCTGCGCCGCCGCGCTCCAGAAATTCTCGGGCCGATGCTGCATGCAGCGGAAAAAGGCGGCTTCGGGCGATAGCGCATTCTCGGCGAAGGCGAGCGTGAAGGAGACTTCTACGGGCGAACCGTCCGGCCGCGTGCCCTTGCGCTCGAAGAAGAAGGTCTCGAAGGCTCCGATCCCCGCCTCGGCGAAGGCGGCCGCGTCCCCCGCGGCATCCTTCGATTCGAGCACGAGCATGCAGAAGCCCTCGCGCCGGGCGAGCGAGTCGCGCACGAAGGCTCCGAAGGAAAAACGGCCCGGCGCATGCGGCGGGATCTCCGCTTCGGGTGCGACGGTGATCAGTTCGAGGAACGTGCCCGGAAACTGGACGATCCGGTTTTCCGTCCCCCAAGGATGGCGGTTGCGGCCGCCGACCTTGAAGCCGAGGCTTTCGTAGAAACGCCCCGCCGCATCGAGATCGTGCACGGCGAGGACGAGATGGTCGAGGCCCGCGGCGCTCACACCAGGCGGCTCTGTTCGATCGCCGCGGCGATGAAGCCCGCGAACAGCGGATGCGGCTCGAAGGGCCGGGACTTCAGTTCGGGGTGATACTGCACGCCGATGAACCAGGGATGGTCGGGGAACTCCACCGTCTCAGGCAGCGAGCCGTCCGGCGAGACGCCCGCGAAGCGCAGGCCCTTCGCTTCGAGCCGCGCGCGGTACTCCATGTTCACCTCGTAGCGGTGACGATGGCGCTCCTCGATGTCCGTCGCGCCGTATGCGCGGGCGATGCGGCTGCCCTCTTCGAGCTTCGCCTTGTAGGAGCCGAGCCGCATCGTGCCGCCGAGATCGCTCGCTTCTCCACGCTTTTCGAGCGCATTGCCGCGGAGCCATTCGGTCATCAGGCCGACGACGGGCTCGCTGCAGGGGCCGAACTCGGTGGAATTCGCCTCCTTGATGCCCGCGAGCGAACGCGCGGCCTCGATCACGGCCATCTGCATGCCGAAGCAGATGCCGAAATAAGGCACCTTGCGTACGCGCGCGAAGCCCGCCGCGCGGATCTTGCCTTCCGCGCCGCGCAGGCCGAAGCCGCCGGGCACGAGGATGCCGTGGACATGTTCGAGGAAGGGCGCGGGATCCTCGCTCTCGAAGACCTCGGACTCGATCCAGTCGAGCTTCACCTTCACCTTGTTGGCGATGCCGCCGTGGTTCAGCGCCTCGATGAGGGACTTATAGGCGTCCTTCATCCCCGTATACTTGCCGACCACCGCGATGGTGACCTCGCCTTCGGGGTTGAAGACGCGCTCGGTGACGCCGCGCCAGCGCGACAGGTCCGGCTTCGGCGCCGGATCGATGCCGAAGGCGGCGAGCACTTCGCGGTCGAGTCCGGCCTCGTGATAGGAGACGGGCACGTCATAGATGGAGGCGACGTCGCGCGCCTCGATCACCGCCGTTTCGCGCACGTTGCAGAACAGGCCGAGCTTGCGGCGCTCCTCGCGCGGGATCTCGCGATCCGTGCGGCAGAGCAGGATGTCGGGCTGGATGCCGATCGAGCGCAGCTCCTTCACGGAATGCTGCGTCGGCTTGGTCTTCAGCTCGCCCGCGGTCGGGATGTAGGGCAGCAGCGTGAGGTGGACATAGACCGCATGGCCGCGCGGCAGATCATTGCCGAGCTGGCGGATCGCCTCGAAGAAGGGCAGACCCTCGATGTCGCCGACCGTGCCGCCGATCTCGACCAGCACGAAGTCCTCGCCGTTCAGGTCGGCGCGGACGAACTCCTTGATCT